>JARXAJ010000236.1 GCA_029865965.1 Aquabacterium sp. | reverse complement strand
CACGCACGGTTTTCTCGTCCGCATGAAGACCCGCGGCGGCCGTGCCGTCATCGCTGCGCGCCGCGCCAAGGGCCGCAAGCGCCTGTCGCAGGTCTGACCCCGGCGGCTGCGGCATCCCCTGTCGCGCAACCAGGTTCCGGCGCACCACAGCCAGCCATGGTCGGGCGCATCCTGCGATCGGCCGACTTCCAGCGTGTGCTGTCGGTGTCGCCACGTTCGCGAAGCACCCACTTCGCTGCGCACCATGTGCCGGCATGCCCCAGCGCGCCTGCCAAACCGCAGCGCAAGCTGGTTTCAACAGAGTTATCCACAGGTGATGCACTCAGTTGCCCACCGTCTGTGGATGACCTGCCAGCCGTGACGCCCGACAACCCGCCGCAGGGCCAGTGGCTGGGGATGGTGGTGCCCAAGAAGCATGCACGCCGTGCGGTCACCCGCAACCTGATCAAGCGGGAAATGCGCGCCACCATGGCCAGCGCAAGCGCTGCCCTGCCTGCAGGCCTGTGGGTGTTGCGACTGAAGGCGCCGTTCGACCGCCAGGTATTCACCAGCCCGGGGTCGGTGCCGCTGCTGCAGGCCGCCCGCGACGAACTGCTGCTGCTGCTGCAACGCGCAGCCGCGCCCCGGCGCTGATCGGTCGGCCGTGCGCATGCCACCCATCGGCCATTGGCCGCGCCTGGGGCTGATCGGCCTGGTGCGTGGCTATCGCCTGTTCCTGAAAGCATGGCTGGGCAACGTCTGCCGCTTCGAGCCCAGTTGTTCGTCCTATGCCCTGGACGCGCTGCAGCAGCACGGGGCGGCCGCCGGCAGCTACCTGGTGGCCCGCCGCATCCTGCGCTGCCACCCCTGGTGTGACGGCGGCTGCGATCCGGTGCCTGCCACGCCCCCGTCCCTATTCACCCGTTTCCTTTCTTCGAAGACACGTCCATGACCGACATCCGCCGTTCCATCCTCTGGATCGTGTTCTCCGTCTCGCTGGTGATGCTGTGGGATGCCTGGAACACGCACAACGGTCATCCGTCGATGTTCGCGCCCACACCTGCCAAGCCTGTTGCGGCGGCTGGGGCAGCACCCGCTGCGGCCGCCAGTTTGCCAGCCGGTGTGCCCGCCGCCGCCGCAGTGGCCGGTGCCACGCCAGTGCCGGCGGGTGCTGCCGCCACGCCCACCGCGGCTGCCACCGTGCCGGGGTCCACCGAGCAGGTGAGCATCACCACCGACGTGGTCAAGGCCAGCTTCGACACCAAGGGCGGCGATCTGGTGCGCCTGGAACTGCTGAACTACCGCGACGCCGTCGATCCGAAGCAGAACGTCGTGCTGTTCGACCAGACCGCCCAGCGGGTGTACCTGGCCCAGACCGGCCTGGTGACCACCCAGCCCGGCGTGTCGCTGCCCAACCACTTCACCGTGATGCGGGCCTTGCCTGGCGAGCGCACCCTGGCCGACGGCCAAGCCAGTTTGAGCATCAGCTTCGAGTCGCCCGATATCGGCGGCACCCAACTGGTCAAGACCTACACCTTCAAGCGGGGTGAGTACCCGATTGCGGTGCAACACACCGTCAAGAACAACGCCGCGGCAGCGGTCAGCCCGCAGCTGTACCTGCAGCTGGCGCGCGACGGCAACCCGCCGGCGGGCGAGTCGAGCTTCTACTTCACCTTCACCGGCCCGGCCATGTACACCGATGCCAAGAAGTTCAAGAAGATCGATTTCAAGGACATCGAAAAGGCGAATGTCGACCACGACAAGAGTGGCGACAACGGCTGGGTGGGCATGGTGCAGCATTACTTTGCCAGCGCCTGGCTGCTGCCCGACAACGCGCCGCGCGAGTTCCGCACCGCCAAGGTGAGCAACAACTTCTATTCCATCGCCATGGTGCTGCCGCTGGGCGAGGTGGCGCCCGGCGCCAGCAAGACCCACACCGCTACGCTGTTTGCCGGCCCGCAGGAAGAAAAGAAGCTCGAAGCCATGGCGCCCGGGCTGGAACTGGTCAAGGACTACGGCTGGCTCACCATCCTGAGCAAGCCGCTGTTCTGGCTGCTCGACAAGCTGCACCAGATGCTGGGCAACTGGGGTTGGGCCATCGTCGCGCTGGTGGTGCTGCTGAAGATCGCGTTCTACGGGCTCAATGCCCACGCCTACAAGTCCATGGGCAAGATGAAGGCCATCAACCCCAAGGTGATGGAGATGCGCGAACGCTACAAGGACAAGCCGCAGCAGATGCAGCAAGAGATGATTCGCATCTACAAAGAAGAAAAGATCAACCCATTGGGTGGCTGCCTGCCGATCTTCGTGCAGATGCCGTTCTTCATCGCCCTGTACTGGGTGCTGCTGTCGAGCGTGGAAATGCGTGGCGCGCCGTGGGTCGGCTGGATCACCGACCTGTCGACCAAAGACCCGTTCTTCATCCTGCCGCTGCTGATGACGGCCAGCACCATGTTCCAGACCTGGCTGAACCCGACGCCGCCTGATCCGGTGCAGGCCAAGCTGATGTGGTTCATGCCGCTGATCTTCAGCGTGATGTTCTTCTTCTTCCCGGCTGGCCTGGTGCTGTACTGGCTGACGAACAACGTGCTGGGCATTGCACAGCAGTGGTTCATCAACCGCCAGCTGGGGCTGAACAAGTAGCCGCTGCGGCCCTGTGTGAAAGGGCTGCACGGCCGCTGCACCACAATCTGCCACGTGCAGCGCCCGCCTCCAGCCGCCCAGCCTGACCCGATCGTCGCCATTGCCACCGCCCCCGGCCGTGGCGCGGTTGGCATCGTGCGGGTGTCGGGCACCGGTCTCGCCGGCCTGGTGCAGGCGCTGTGCGGCCGGGCGCTGCAGCCGCGCCAGGCGGTTTACGGGCCGTTCAAGGACGCCGAGGGCCAGGCCATCGACCAGGGCCTGGCGCTGTGGTTCCCGGCGCCACACAGCTACACCGGGGAAGACGTGCTGGAGTTGCAGGCCCACGGTGGCCCGGTGGTGCTGCAGCTGCTGCTGGCGCGCTGCCTGCAGGCCGCCGCCGCAGCCAACCCGGCCACCGGCGCGCCCACCGCTCCCCGCCTGCGCCTGGCCGCGCCGGGTGAATTCACCCAGCGCGCCTTCCTCAACGACAAGCTCGACCTGGCCCAGGCCGAGGCGGTGGCCGACCTGATCGCCGCCAGCACGGAAGCCGCCGCCCGCTCGGCCGGCCGCTCGCTGTCAGGCGCCTTCTCGCGCGAGATCGATCAGCTGGGCCAGCGCATCGTGCGGCTGCGCATGCTGGTCGAGGCCACGCTGGACTTTCCCGAAGAAGAGATCGACTTCCTGCAGCGCGCCGACGCGCAGGGCCAGCTGGGTGCCATCGACAGCGGTCTGGCCGGCGTGATGGCCCGGGCGCGCCAGGGCGCGCTGCTGCGTGAAGGCTTGCAGGTGGTGCTGGCCGGCCAGCCCAACGTGGGCAAGAGCTCGCTGTTGAATGCGCTGGCCGGCGCTGAACTGGCGATCGTCACCGCGATCCCCGGCACCACACGCGACAAGGTCAGCGAGACGATCCAGATCGAAGGCGTGCCGCTGCATGTGATCGACACCGCCGGCCTGCGCGGCGACGGCGAAACCGCGCAAGTCGACGAAGTCGAACGCATCGGCATCGCCCGCAGCTGGGCGGCGATCGCGCAGGCCGATGCAGTCATCTTCCTGCACGACCTGACACGGCGCGGCCAGCCCGTCTACGAAGCCGCCGAGCACGCCATCGCCCAACGGCTGCAGACCGGTGACCCTGGGCGCATCCTGCACGTGCACAACAAGGCCGACAGCGTACCGGCCGATGCGATGGGCACGTTGGCCGAAGGCGAGGTCGCGCTATCGGCCCGCACCGGCGCAGGGCTGGACGCGCTGCGCCAGGCGCTGCTGCAGCGCGCTGGCTGGCAGGCTGGCGCTGAAGGTGTGTTCATCGCCCGCAAGCGCCATGTGCAGGCCCTGCAGCGCTGCGCCGCCCACCTGCAAGCCGCGCGCGAACACGCCGCCGTGGGCGACAGCGCGCTGGAACTGTTCGCCGAAGAACTGCGCGCGGCGCACGATGCCCTGGCCGAGATCACCGGCGCGTTCAGCGCCGACGACTTGCTCGGCGAGATCTTCGGCAAGTTCTGCATCGGCAAGTAGGCCCGCGCCCGGGCGCGGCCTGCAACGGCCTTCGTCGGGGGCGTCGCCGCCCGCTCTGGCGGCAGGCGCCAGCCTGAGAGGGGCCGATGCGCCCGTCGAGCGCACCCCCCGGCGTCAGCGCTGGCACCAACGCCGCCCCCGCGCCCGCACCCCCGAGCCCCCGCTGCGCCATCACGGCCATGACAGGCCGATCCGGCGATCGAATTTGCCCCGCCTTCCAGACCGCCTGCCCAACGTGCGTGTCAAGGCACAGCACTGTGGACAAGATCGGAACAAGCCACCACTTATCCACAGGCCAAGCGCCTTGGCGGAAGTTGTTGTACCTGGAGCATTGACCTTCCCGTTTGCTACGGCACAGGGTTGGGCGATAGCCAAGTGCTTGAAAACACTGGTGAATTTTCTGTTGTGCACAGGCCGACCGGCCCTCTACTACGACTACCAATGAGAAAGCGCAAGTCACTGTCAACACCGGCGCACCCCCAAAAATTTTCCGCGGCGTTCCACGGCCTGAAACCGCAAACTGCGGCTGATACCCAAGCTCAGGAAGTTGCACAGGGGGGTGAACACACACCAATCCGCGCGGGCGCAAAACTGCGCAGATGGCCTCAGGCGCCGCCACACCCCGGCTGACATAGGCCCGACATCGAAAACGTGGCGATCGCCTGCTGGCGACCCGTACAGCACCTACAGCGCCGTGCCGCTCACCTGCAGGCCGCGTGTGAACCCGCCGCGGTAGGCGACCGCGCGTTGGCGCGGTTCAACACAGAACGGCGCGTGATGCCCTGCACGAGGCCTTCGGCAAGTTCTGCATCGGAGTGAGCCGGCGCCACAGCGCAGACCCCGACAGCTCCCGGCGAAGACACCGTCGCCGGGCTTGCAGCACCCAAGCGCGCCAGAGCTGTCGAGGATGCCGGCGAGCGGGCCTGTCAAGGCACAGCACTGTGGACAAGATCGGAACAAGCAGCCACTTATCCACAGGCCAGTCGCCTCGGCAGAAGTTGTTGTACCTGGAGCGTTGACTCTCCTGCCAGCCGCCGCACAGGGTTGGGCGACGGCCAAGTGCTTGAAAACGCTGGTGAATTCTCCGTTGTGCACAGGCCAGGCGGCCCTCTACTACGACTACCAATGAGAAAGCGGACATCACCGTCAATACAGGCGCAATCCCGAAAATTCTCCGCGGCGTTCCACGGCCTGAAACCGCAAACTGCGGCTGGTACCCAAGCTCAGGAAGTTGCGCGGAGCGGCGAATACGCCGCGGTCCGGACGGGCGCCAAGCTGCCCAGGCAGCGCCAGGCGCCGCCGCAGCGCATCGGCTGGCAGGTGGTGACTGAAAATGTGTTCATCGCCAGCAAGCGCCATCTGCTGGCGCTGCAGCACTGCGCCGCCTACCTGCAGGGCGCAAACGGCCATGCGGCGGCCGGTGACACGGGGCTGGACCTGTTCGCCGAAGAGCTACGCCTGGCGTATGACGCGCTGAGCGCCATCACCGGCGCCTTCACATCCGATCGTCAGCTGGGCGAGATTTTTGCGGGGTCCTGCATCACAGCGATGCCGTCCGCGCCCGCCGCCGCCTCAGTTGCCAAACCGCCGCAGCACGTTGTCCAGGATGCGCGAGATGTCGTTGTCGCACTGGTTCACCGGCAAGGCGCCACAGAAGGTGATCGAGCCCACGGCGAACACTTCCCCGCCGCCGGGGCAATCGAACCAGGTCATGTCGGCGCGGATCAGCGCCTTGTGCGGCAGGCCGGGGATGGTGGTGATGTGGGTGAGATGCTCTTCGGGCACCAGCATCCAGGGCGCCTCGGGCGGATGGTTCTCCGACCGGGCCACCACGATGGCGTTGGCGGGCGAGCCCAGGCGCTTGTCGACCCGGTCGAGCTCGAAGCCTGCTGCACCGTGGCCCGAGAAGCCTTCGCCGCCCACGGTGTCTGCGCGCACGCCGTCGAAGATCCAGCTGACCTGGGGGTTGCTGCGTGCCGCCGGGTCGATGCGGTAGTGCGAGCCGACGAAATTGCCCTGCGCGGTGAAGCCCACACCCACCAGCTTCTGCGGCGGCCGGGCGTTACGCCGCCACAGCCCACCGTACTGGCCGTCGAACTGCTGGTGGTACTCGCCGGGCTCGGCCGCCCAGGCGCGGATGCCGCCTTCGCCCCGGCGGATCTCGATCAGGCCATCGTGCGCCGGGTCGAGCGCGATCTTCCAGTAAAAACCATTGCCGCCCAGGTAGACCAGCCGGCCGCCGCTGTCGCGGTAGGTCTGCAGCGCGTCCAGCATCTGCGGCGTGTGGTATTCGGGGTGGGATCCGGTCACCACCGCCTTGTAAGGCGCCAGCAGCGCCGCGCCCTCGTGGTGCAGTTCGTCGTCGGTGATCAGGTCGACGTCATGGCCCATCCGGGCCAGCCACATCAGCAGGTGGCTGTCAGCCGGGTAGTGGCGCAGGCCCGAGCCGCGGATGTCGGGGTAGGGGTAGGTGACATAGCCCACCCGCAGGTTGAGCATCGGCCGCCGCCAGCTGACCAGGGCGATGCCCGAGCCGTCGGCGTGGTGGTTGTAGGTCGACAGCCCATAGTCGCGGTGCTCGCCCGGGTTGTAGGGGTAGGCGCCCCAGGCCTTGTTCTGCGCCACCAGGGCAGCGCGCCAGGCCGGGTCGTTGATCCATTCGGGCCGGGCATGGTTGCCATACACGGTGTAGGTGTAGGTCGACACCAGCACTGCGATCCTGGCGCTGGCCTGGCCCCGGGGCGGCACTACGAAGAACGGGATGTTCTCCTGCACATCACCGGCCTGCAGCAGCAGCGCGTAGGCATCCGACTTCAGGCCGTCGGGCAGGGTCACGGCATGGGTGGCGGGCCAGCGGCAGTCGTCCAGGTCGTCGTCATGGAAGTGGATGGCGCCGTACTGCGCCGGGGCATGGCGGAAGCAATGCTCCTGCCCGGTCCAGTGGGCGCCGCACACTGCCCGGGTGGGGGTGTTGACCAGCGTGCCGTGCTGGCCCAAGGGGCCGGTGTCGGTCGCGCGGTTGGTGTGCATGTCCAGCGCAAAGTCCCAGTCACCGATGCAGGCGGAATCGGCCGCAGCGCCGGCGCGCAGCACCGGGTGTTCGAGCCGGCCGTTGAAGGTGTCGACCGGCGCGGTGTCGCTGGCGCTGGCCAGGCTCAGCCGGCGTGATGGTGCGTGCAGCAGCGGCGTGGCGGCCAGGGCGGTGGTGGCGGTCTGGCTGGCAGTCTGGTCTTGCCATGGCGTGGTTCTCAGCGTCAGCGTCTGGTTCGCGGCGTCCACCACCAGCGCCACATCGGTCCAGGCATGCAGCGGCACGGGCGCGGCGGTCTCCACCGTTGCCGGGCCGGCGGCCGTGCCGATGGTGGCGCGCAGCGTCAGCGCGGGTGTCAGCTCCAGCGCCAGGCCCCGGCCCGCGTCATCCAGGCACGACACGATGACCTGCCGGCGTGGCAGTTGCAGCGTGGGGTGGACCAGCAGCGTCAGGCTGCAGCTGCTGGCCTGGCTCAGCAGCCCGACATGCCCCAGCACGCCATACGAGCCCAAGGGCACGGTCTGCGGGCCCGGCGCTTCCAGCGTGGTGACGGGAATGGCCACCGGCTCGGTGCGCACGCCGCCGATTGCCGGGTTGGGGTCGGCGCAGTGCACCCGCACCACGTGGGCCACCACCGGTGCACCGGTGGCATTGGCGACATGGAAGCGCAGCGTCTGGCCCGGGCGGGCAGACAGGCGATCGGCGTAACCGGTGAGAGGCAGCATGCAAGGGCTCCGTGGTGAATCGGATCAGTGGATGGGTGGCGTCAATGGCCGGCAAAGTCCACCAGCGTGAACAGCGGCAGGCCGGCGTCGCGCAGCCGGGCCGAGCCGCCCAGCTCGGGCAGGTCGACGATGGCCGCGCCTTCCAGCACCGTGGCGCCCAGCTTTTCCAACAGGCGCTTGCCGGCCATCATGGTGCCGCCGGTGGCGATCAGGTCGTCGATCAGCACCACCCGGTCACCGGGCTTCACTGCGTCGGTGTGCAGCTCGACCGTGGCGCTGCCGTATTCCAGCTCATAGCTTTCGGCCACCGTGGTGAAGGGCAGCTTGCCCTTCTTGCGGATTGGCACGAACCCCACGTTCAGCTCTTAGGCCACCACCGCGCCGATGATGAAGCCGCGCGCATCCAGCCCCGCAATCGCGTCGGGCCGCACGTCGAAGTAGCGGTGCACGAACTCGTCGATCAGCACCCGGAACACTTTGGGGTTCTGCAGCAGCGGCGTGATGTCCCGGAACTGCACGCCCGGCGTCGGCCAGTCGGGCACGGTGCGGATGTGGGCACGGATGTAGTCGGTGTGCGGGGCCAGCGGTATGGCATCGGGTGATTGGGTCATGGTCATCCTCTCAGCAGCTTGGCTTCGGCCAGGGACAGCGGTTCGGGCAGGCCCGACAGCACCAGCGTGTCGCCTGCGGCCAGCACCAGGCTGTCGTGGGCGTCCACCACCCGGCCGTTGGCCTGGCGCACGCTGACCACCTGCACGCCCAGGGCATGCAGCGCCTGGTCGCCCAGCGGCTGGCCCACGCAGGCAGCGGCCACCGGCAGCGGCACCGTGCCCAGGCGGGCCTGGTGGCGTTCTTCGGCGGTGTCGTCATCGGCGCCATGGAAGTAGCCGCGCAGCAGGTGGTAGCGCTTGTCCCGGGCGTCCCGGGTGATGCGGATCACCCGCTGCATCGGCACGCCCACCAGGGCCAGGGCCTGGGCGGCCAGCATCAGGCTGCCTTCGATGGCTTCGGGCACCACCTCGGTGGCGCCGGCGTCGCGCAGGCGCTCCAGGTCGGTGTCGTCGATGGTGCGCACGATCACCGGCACCTTGGGTGCGTGCTCGCGCACCAGCTGCAGGATCTTCAGTGCCGACGGTGTGTCGTGGTAGCTGACCACCACTGCGCTGGCGCGGCCCAGGCCGGCGGCCATCAGGCTGGGCAGGCGCGCGGCGTCGCCGAACACCACGCTCTGGCCGGCAGCGGCGGCCTGGCGCACCCGGTCGGGGTCGAGGTCGAGTGCCATGTAAGGGATGGATTCCTGCGTCAGCAGCCGCGCCAGGTTCTGGCCGCTGCGGCCGTAGCCGGCGATGATCACATGCGCTTCGGTCTTGATCGCCTTCTTGGCGATGGTGGTCAGCTGCACCGACTGCATCAGCCATTCACTGGACGACAGCTTCATCACCACCCAGTTGCTGTGCATGACGATGAACGGCGTGGCCAGCATGCTCAGCACCATGCAGGCCAGCACCGGGCTGACCCACTGCGGCTCGACCAGGCCACCGTCGGCGCCCAGGGTCAGCAGCACGAAGCCGAACTCGCCCGCCTGCGCCAGGTACAGCCCGGTGCGGATGGCCACCCCCGGCGTGGCGCGGAACAACCAGGCCAGCACCGCCACCAGCGTGCCCTTGACCAGCAGCGGCCCCACGCTCAGCAGCAGCACCAGCCCCCACTGGTCGATCACCGGGCGCCAGTCCAGCTTCATGCCGATGGTGATGAAGAACAGGCCCAGCAGCACGTCGTGGAAGGGCCGGATGTCGGTCTCGACCTGGTGCTTGAACTCGGTCTCGGCCACCAGCATGCCGGCCACGAATGCGCCCAGCGCCAGGCTCAGGCCGGCGTGCTCGGTCATCCAGGCCAGGCCCAGGGTGATCAGCAGCAGGTTCAGCACGAACAGCTCTTCGCTCTTGCGCCGCGCCACGATGGTCAGCCACCAGCGCATCACCCGCTGGCCGCCCACCAGCAGCAGGGTCAGCAGCACCATGGCCTTCACCAGGGCCAGCCCCAGCGCCCAGGCCATGTCTTCGCCGCTGCTGCCCAGTGCCGGGATCAGCACCAGCAGCGGCACCACGGCCAGGTCCTGGAACAGCAGCACGCCCATCACCCGGCGGCCATGCTCGCTGTCCATCTCCAGCCGCTCGGCCATCAGCTTGACGACGATGGCGGTCGATGACATGGCCATCGCCGACCCGAGCACGATGGCGCCCTGCCAGCCCAGCTCCCACTGCACGCCCACCCAGGCGAAGGCCAGCGCCAGCAGCGCATTGCCCGCCACCGAGCCCAGCACCGTCAGCACCACCTGCGACAGGCCCAGCCCGAACACCAGGGTGCGCATGCTGCGCAGCTTGGGCAGGTTGAATTCCAGCCCGATGACGAACATCAGGAAGACCACGCCGAACTCGGCCAGGTACTTCACCCCGGCGGTGTCCTTGGCCAGGGCCAGCGCATTGGGGCCGATCAACACGCCCACGGCCAGATAGCCCAGCATTGGCGGCAGCTTCAGCAGACGGCAACCCACCACGCCCAGCACGGCGGCCACCAGGTACAGCAAGACAAGTTCGAGGGTGGTGGCCATGCCGTCCGTGCTGGGCAGGCACCCGGGGTGGGCGCCTAGAATCGATTCGCAATGTCCTTGATCCTAAGCCAGCACCCCTGCAGCAGCCGGTGCGCCCGGTCCCCATGAGCCTGCAGCCGCCAATGCCCACGCCCACCCAGGCGGCGCGCGCCATGCAGCTGGCGGCGCAGACCTTCGAGATCGAGGCCCGCGCCCTGCTCGGCCTGGCCGCGCGCCAGGGCGACGGGTTCCCTGCTGCGGTGGTTGCCATGCTGGCCTGCCGGGGCCGCGTCATCGTGATGGGCATGGGCAAGAGCGGCCATGTCGGCCGCAAGATCGCCGCCACGCTGGCGTCCACCGGCACGCCGGCGTTCTTCGTGCACCCGGCCGAGGCCAGCCACGGCGACCTGGGCATGGTGCAGCCCGGTGATGTGGTGCTGGCCATTTCCAACAGCGGTGAAAGCGACGAGCTGGCTGCCGTGCTGCCCGCGCTGCGCCGCCTGGGCACCACGCTGGTGGCGATGACCGGCAAGCCTGATTCCACCCTGGCCCGCCATGCCGACCATGTGCTGAGCAGCGCTGTCGACCAGGAGGCCTGCCCGCTGAACCTGGCGCCCACCGCCAGCACCACCGCGCAGATGGCGCTGGGTGACGCGCTGGCGGTGGCCCTGCTGGACTTGCGCGGCTTCAGGGCCGAGGACTTCGCCCGGTCGCACCCCGGCGGTGCACTGGGCCGCAAGCTGCTGGTGCTGGTGTCCGACCTGATGGTGCAGGGCGACGCGCTGCCGCTGGTGCAGGCCGACACCCCGTTCATCGCGATGATGCGCACCATGTCCGACAAGGGCCTGGGCACGGCCCTGGTGGTCGATGCCCAGGGCCGGCTGCTGGGCATCTTCACCGACGGCGACCTGCGCCGCCAGGTCGAGCGCGGCGCCGACCTGCGCATGCTGACCGCCGGCGCGGTGATGCACCCGCGGCCCAAGAGCGTGGCCGCCGATGCGCTGGCGGTGGCCGGTGCCGACCTGATGGAGCAGCACCGCATCACTGCGGTGGCGGTGCTCGATGGCGCCCAGAAGCTGGTGGGCATGTTGACCATTGGCGACCTGATGCGTGCGAAGGTGGTGTGAGCGCACTGCACTTCCCGCCTGAACTGCTGCTGCATGCCCAGGGCGGCGCGCTGGGCATGCAGGCGGCCATCTTCGATGTCGACGGCGTGCTCACCGACGGGCGGCTCTACATCGGCGAGGCCGGTGAGGTGTTCAAGGCCTTCCATGTGCTGGACGGCCATGGCCTGAAGCTGCTGGCGCAGGTGGGCATCACGCCGGTCATCATCACCGGGCGTGATTCCCCGGCGGTGCGGCGCCGCGTGGCCGACCTGGGCCTGGCCCATGCCCACTATGGCGTGGCCGACAAGCTGGCGGTGGCCCAGGCCGTGCTGGCCGAGCGGGGCTGGGCCTGGCCGCAGCTGGCCGTCATCGGCGACGACTGGCCCGACCTGCCCCTGCTGGCGCGTGCCGGCTTCGCCTGCGCGCCGGCCAATGCCCATGCCGAGGCCCGGGCATTGGCCCACCATGTCACCACCGCCAGGGGCGGCGAAGGCGCGGCACGCGAGTTCTGCGACCTGCTGTTGCAGGCCAGCGGGCGCTACGGCGCCCTGCTGGCAGCGCAGCAGGGCACGCTGGACGGCCGCTGATGGGCGCGCCCGCCCGCTGCGGCGCCGGCCGATGAACCGCCCCGAACTGCACCTGCCCGACCTGCCCGAGGTGCAGGTGCAGCTGGGTCTGCCGGCGCTGGGTGACGCCGATTCGTCGGAAGCCGGCCGGGCGGCCCGTGCGCGCCAGCCCTGGCGCTACCGTCTGCAGCAGACCCTGTCGTCCTACCTGCTGCTGTTGCTGATGGCGCTGCTGGCGGCCAGCACCTGGTGGCTGGTGCGCAACACGCCCATGGCCCCGGGCGTGCGTGCCACAGCGCCGCCCAGCCAGACGCCCGACTACACGATGAACGGCTTCGCCATCACCCGCTTCGCCCCCGACGGACAGGTGGCGCTGCGCATCGCCGGTGATGTGCTGCGCCACTACCCCGCCACCGACAGGCTGGAAATCGACGGCGTGCGCATCCAGGCCACCGCGCCCGACGGGCGCACCACCGACGCCACCGCGCGCCAGGCCGTGGCCAATGGCGACGGCAGCGAGATCCAGCTGCTGGGCGGTGCCCGGGTGATCAGCCAGTTGCCCGGCGGCCAGGTGCTGGAGGTCAAGGGCGAGTTCCTGCATGCCTTCTTGCGCTTCGAGCGGCTGCGCTCACACCTGCCGGTGCAGGTGCGCCACGGCAGCAGTGAGGCCAGCGCTGGTGGGCTGGACTACGACAACCTGCAGCAGCAACTGACGCTGAACGGCCCGGTTCGGGCGAAGGTGGCGGCGCCCGGCCGCGCCCGGACACCAGTGCCACCCGCCGCCGGGCGCAGCCCGTGACCCGCCCGCTGGTCTTCATCACCGGCGCGTCCAGCGGCATCGGCCAGGCGCTGGCGCTGCGTTACCACCGGGCCGGCTGGCGCCTGGCCCTGGTGGCGCGCCGGGCCGACGCGGTGCAGCAGTGGGCCACCGACCAGGCCATCCCCGCTGCCGACCTGCTGGTGCTGGCCGCCGATGTGCGTGACGTGGCCGCCATCACCGCCGCCGGCCGCGCCTGCATCGCCCAGGCCGGCCTGCCCGATGTGGTGATCGCCAATGCCGGCATCAGCGTGGGCATCGACACGGCGGACCTGGCCGACCTGGAAGTGATGCGCGCCACCTTCGAGACCAACAACCTGGGCATGGCGGCCACGTTCCAGCCCTTTGTGGCGGCGATGTGCGCGCGCCGCAGCGGCAAGCTGGTGGGCATCGCCAGCGTGGCCGGCATCCGCGGCCTGCCCGGCCACGGCGCCTACTGCGCCAGCAAGGCAGCGGTGTTTGCCTACTGCGAGAGCCTGCGCGGTGAATGCCGGCCCCACGGCGTGCAGGTGGTCACCATCGCGCCGGGCTACATCGACACGCCCCTGACCCGGCGCAACCGCTACCCCATGCCCTTTCTGATGGCGCCCGACGCCTTCGCCGACCGGGCGTTTGCGCACATCGGGGCCGGCGTGCGCACGCGTTTCATCCCGTGGCAGATGGGCGTGGTGGCCGGCCTGATGCGCCTGCTGCCCAACGCGCTGTTCGACCGCCTCCTGGCCGGCCGGCCCCGCAAGCGCCGCCAGAACGAATGAGTTGCAGCTGCCCGCGCCACGCCGTGTTTGACGACAGGCGCGAGACGCAGCCGTCTTTTCAGGTGGGGCGGATGGACGATTCAAATACCGGTCAACAGCATGTGAAATCCCCCGATGCAAATACGTGAATCACTCCGCAACATGACGCACGCAGCGTGACAGCGCGCAGCCCGGCCGGGCACTGGCCAGCGAAGCGCCCCGGCCGCCACCGCCATCCGCGACAGTGACGGCGTCCCGGGCATGAAAAAGGGCGCCGCAAGGCGCCCTTCGTCATTTGATGCGCCGCCGGTCAGGCCGGGCGGCCATGGGGCTGATCAATAGCCTTGGCTGCCACCACCGCCGTAGCCGCCACCACCACCGCCACTGCCGCCGCCGCGCGGGCCGCCGCGGCCGGTGCCGTAGGGGCTGCGGCCACCGCCGCCGCCACCACCTGCGCCACCACCGCCA
>JARXAJ010000033.1 GCA_029865965.1 Aquabacterium sp. | reverse complement strand
GCGCCTTCACCACCCACACCGGGCCGGCCAGCTTCTGTGCCGCCTCGACAGCCTCCTGCACGGTGAATGCCGGCACGCCGCGCGGCACCGGCACGCCAAACTGGCGCAGGATCTCTTTTCCCTGGTATTCGTGGATCTTCATGGGGGCTCGCAGCAAGGTGTGGGATAGGACGCCAGCGGGCAGTTGCCGCACGCCAGGTCGGGCTGTGCGCTCGGGGTGGCCGCTGGGGGCCGATTGCGCCAGCGCACGCTGGACAAACACCGTCAATTTACCATGCGGCGCCCAGGGAAAACCCGAAACCAACCTGCTTAAACGTCGCCGCCCGTGCCGCCGGCAGCGCCCGAGCCGCCTTGCACCAGGTGCCGCACCACGTCCATGGAGAAGCCCCGTCCCAGCATGAACCGCATCTGGCGCACACGTGCAGCGGCATCGCCGGCCGGCACGCCGTACTTGCGCTGCCACACCTCGGTGGCACGCGCCAATTCGGACTGTTGCAGCGCCTGCTGCGCGGCTGCATCGAGCGCGACACCATGCTGACGCAGCTCTTGCTGAATGCGACGGTGACCGAAGCGCGACTGGCGCGCATGGACGCGGCTTTCAATGAAGCGCGCATCCGACAGGTGGCCGTGCTGCTGCAGCCAATCGAGAAGAGCGTCGACTTCCAGGGCCGGCTCGCCAGCGCATCCGATGTCAACAGTGTCGTCGGCGCAGTCGATGCCACCGTCTTCAACATGGGCGTCACGCGTGCTGCGCTGCAGCAGCCACAGCAGCTTGGTGCGCAACTCGGCGCGGCTGTGCTCTCGCTGGGCCAGCCATTGCAGCGCCCGCACCTTCAGGGACGCGGGGCGGGGGAATGGCATGGCCAGCGCGCTCGGTGACCCGTGCGATCAGTCGGGCTTGGTCACGCCCCGGGCTTGCAACGGCACACCCAGCGCCTCACGCACCTTGTTCTCGATCTCGAGGGCGATCTCCGGGTTCTCGCGCAGAAACTCGCGGGCATTGTCCTTGCCCTGGCCGATCTTTTCGCCCTTGTAGGCGTACCAGGCGCCGGACTTGTCGACCAGCTTGGCTTCCACGCCCAGGTCGATGATTTCACCCTCGCGGCTGGTGCCTTCGCCATACAGGATGTCGAACTCTGCAGTCTTGAAGGGCGGCGCCACCTTGTTCTTGACGACCTTGACCTTGGTCTCGCTGCCGATCACTTCTTCACCCCGCTTGATGCTGCCCGTGCGGCGGATATCGAGGCGCACCGAGCTGTAGAACTTCAGCGCGTTGCCACCGGTGGTGGTTTCCGGATTGCCGAACATCACGCCGATCTTCATGCGGATCTGGTTGATGAAGACGACCATGGTGTTGGTCTTCTTGACCGTGCCGGTGAGCTTGCGCAACGCCTGGCTCATCAGCCGGGCCTGCAGGCCGGGCAGGGAATCGCCCATCTCGCCTTCGAGTTCAGCCTTGGGCGTGAGCGCAGCGACAGAGTCGATGACGACCAGGTCGACCGAGCCCGACCGCACCAGTGCGTCAACGATTTCCAGCGCCTGTTCGCCGGTGTCGGGCTGGCTGATCAGCAGTTCTTGCAGATTGACGCCCAGCTTCTGGGCATAGCCTGTGTCGAGCGCATGCTCGGCGTCGATGAAGGCGGCGGTGCCGCCCAGCTTCTGCATCTGGGCCACCACCTGCAGGGTGAGGGTGGTCTTGCCCGAGGACTCAGGGCCGTAGATCTCGACCACCCGGCCGCGCGGCAGACCGCCCACGCCCAGGGCGATGTCCAGGCCCAGTGAGCCGGTGGAGACGACCTCGATGGCCTCAACCACCTCGCCAGCACCCAGGCGCATGATGGAGCCCTTGCCAAACTGCTTCTCGATCTGCGCCAGGGCAGCAGCCAGGGCTTTGGCTTTTTCGGTGTTCAAGGCTTTCACGGGTGCGTCCATGGGGCTCTCCTGGTGTTGGGAGCCGATGTTAGGGACAGACTGGATGTTTGTACAGTGTTATCTGTGCGCATCACCCAAAGGTAGGACTCTTGGCAAGCACGGTGCAACCACTTGATGTTGGCCGGGTGGCCAGATGGCCGGCTGACCGCGCTCCCTAGAATCGGGCATTCTGGCAGGTGCCCCGCATGGGGGCGCTGGCCAGTTGGAGACAAACATGCGAATACTGATCGCGGAAGACGACCAGGTGCTGGCTGATGGATTGTTGCGCGCGTTGCGCACCTCGGGCTATGCGGTCGACCAGGTGGGCAATGGCAGCGAGGCCGACGCAGCCCTGGCTTCGCATGAGTTCGATTGCCTGATCCTCGACCTGGGCCTGCCCAAGATGCACGGCTTCGATGTGCTGCGCAAGCTGCGCGGCCGGGGGTCGGCGGTGCCGGTGCTGATCCTCACGGCGGCCGACAGTGTGGAACAACGGGTGAAGGGCCTGGACCTGGGCGCCGACGACTACATGGCCAAGCCGTTCTCGCTGCAGGAGCTGGAAGCGCGGGTGCGCGCCCTCACACGGCGCGGCCTGGGCACGGCCAGCAACGTGATCAAGCACGGGCCGCTGACCTTCGATTCCACAGGCCGTGTGGCCTATATCAGTGACCAGATGATCGAGCTCTCAGCGCGCGAACTCA
Source organism: Aquabacterium sp. (assembly GCA_029865965.1). Classification (GTDB taxonomy): domain Bacteria; phylum Pseudomonadota; class Gammaproteobacteria; order Burkholderiales; family Burkholderiaceae_C; genus Pseudaquabacterium. The sequence continues at coordinate 34,142 of JARXAJ010000033.1, read as the reverse complement.
GCCTGCTGGAGGTGCTGCTGCAGCGAGCCGGCCGGCTGGTCAGCAAGGACCAGCTGGTGGAGCGGCTGTGTGAATGGGGCGACGAGGTCAGCAACAACGCGATCGAGGTCTACATCCACCGCTTGCGCAAGAAGATCGAGCAAGGCCCGATCCGCATCGCCACGGTGCGCGGTCTGGGTTACTGCCTGGAGAAGATCCAGGGCTGACGGCGCAGGCTGCGGCGCCCGGCGCGTCAGGCGTAACGCCAAGGTCTGGGGCTCGGGCGCGTGCAGGGCGGTGACCGAGATGCCGACGTTGTCGAGGACCGCCCCTTTGGTGCGGCCAGGGCGTTGGCAAGGGTGACGCCGGACAAGCCGATGCCGGTGGGCGCAAAGCCCGGCGTGCACTGCTGGTTGCCGGCATTCGGGTCCACATTGGTCAGGGTGTCATTGGTCGATGCGGTTGCGTGGCGGACGGTGCCGGTTTCGGTGCCGATCTTGCGCCGGCTGCCGGCCAGGGCGATGGCCCGTTGGCAGGCGTTGCCCGCCAGCAGGCTGAAGCTGCGCGACAACTCGCCGGCGTCTGGGCTGCTGCCGTCCAGATCGACACAGATCCCGAGCCGCTATCCTGCGCAGCACTTCATGGATAACCAACCCCGCGAGCAACGCTCCCTCTTTGGCGAGATCCTCGACTGGATGCTCGCGCCGCTGCTGTTGCTGTGGCCGATGAGCGTGGCGCTGACCTGGCTGGTGGCGCAAAGCATCGCCGGCCGGCCGTTCGACCGCGACCTGGCCGAGATGGCCCGCACCGTGGCGCGCCAGGTGGTGGTGGTGCCTGGCAGCCTGGAACAGCCCAGCCACATCAAGCTGCGCCTGCCCGAGGTGGCCACCGAGGTGCTGCGTGCCGACGATGCCGACCGGGTGTACTTCCAGGTGCTGGGCGCGCGCGGCGAATACATTGCGGGCGACCGTGCGCTGCCGGTGCCCGACGAACCACCAGCTGCAGCACAGACCCTGAAGTACCGCGACGACGAGGTGCATGCCGACGCCGTGCGGGTGGCTTACCTGTGGTTGCCGGCCACCGGGGTGCCCGGAGAGGCAGCACCATTGGTGCAGGTGGCCGAGACACTGGACAAGCGCGCCCGCCTGGCCACCGAGATCATCAAGGGCGTGATCGTGCCGCAGTTCGTGGTGCTGCCGCTTGCGGTGCTGCTGGTGTGGTTTGCGCTGTCGCGCGGCATCCGGCCGCTCAACGAACTGCAGCAGCGCATCCGCCTGCGCGAGAGCCACGACCTGAGCCCGCTGGCCGAACGCGACGTGCCCGAAGAGGTGGCGCCGCTGGTGGGCGCCATCAACGACTTGCTGGGCCGGCTGGACCAGTCGATGGCCTCGCAGAAGCATTTTCTGGCCGACGCGGCGCACCAGTTGAAGACCCCGCTGGCCGGGCTGCGCATGCAGGCCGAGCTGGCCCAGCGCGAGATCGACGCTGGCCAGCAAGACCCGAAGGCGCTGAAGCAAAGCCTGCAGCACATCGCCCACAGCACCGAGCGCGCGGCGCACATGGTCAACCAGCTGCTGGCGATGGCGCGCGCCGAGGCCAAGACCCTGGCGCGCCCGCCAGAGCGGGTGGACCTGGCTGCGCTGGCGCGCGAGACGGTGCGCGATTTCGTGCCCAAGGCCATGGACAAGCGCATCGACCTGGGCTACGAGGGGCCCGATGGCAGCCAGGCCCTGCATGGCAAGCTGATGGGCCAGCCCACCCTGGTGCGCGAGTTGGTGCGCAACCTGGTCGACAACGCGCTGCAATACACCCCCGCAGGTGGCACGGTCACGGCCCGGGTGGTGGACGACCCGTTCGGCCAGGTGGTGGTGCTGCAGGTCGAAGACACCGGCCCCGGCATCCCCGAGGCCGAGCGCAACCTGGTGCTGCAGCCGTTCTACCGCGCGCTGGGCACCGACGTGGACGGCAGCGGTCTGGGCCTGGCCATCGTCAATGAGATCGTGCAGCAGCATGGCGCCGAGCTGACCATTGCCGACGCCCGCCCGCGTGGCAGCGCTGCGGCGCAAGGCATGGGGCCCGGGGCGCTGATCACCGTGCGGTTTGTGCTCAGCCGGGCGGGCGGCGATCAGCCAGGCTCGCCTGGCGAGGCAGCGTCACTGCCAGCCCGCTGACTGGCCGCCGGGCCGGCTGGCCCATCGGGCACGGCGCATTGCTGAACAAACTGCAGCTGCGCCAGGCTAAGCAAGCGGGCGTCATCGTCGCCACCATAGCCAGCGGCCAGGGCGGCCTGGAACTGCGCCGCTGCTGCCGTGCCCAGCAAGGGCCGGACACCGGCCTGTGCCGCCATCGCCAAGGCCAGCGCCGAATCCTTGGCCAGCAGCGTGGTGTGGGCGCGGGGCGCAAAGTCGCCGTCCAACGCACGGGCCATGCGGTCGGCGCCGATCCAGCTGTGCCCGCTGGATGCATTGACCACGGCCAGCGTGGCCGCGCCATCCAGCCCCAGGCGTTGGGCCAGCGCCATGGCCTCTGCGGCGGCGGCCAGATGGCTGGCGGCCAGCAAGTTGTTGACCAGCTTGGTGCGGGCGCCGTCGCCAGGCCGCTGGCTGATGAAGAACAGCCGCGACGCCAGGTGGCGCAGCAGCGGTTGCAACGCTTGCCAGGTGGTGCTGGCGCCGGCCACCATCAGGCTCATGCTGCCGTCGCGGGCACGCAATGGGCCACCGGACATCGGCGCGTCCAGGCAAGCCAGGCCGGCCTGCGCCAGCCGGGCGGCCAGCCGTTCCACGTCGGCCGGGCCCATGGTGGGGCACAGCAGCACGCTGGCGCCCGGCGCCAGCGTGGCGGCCGCACCAGGTTGGCCGCCCTGGCCGAACAGCACGGCCTCGGTCTGGGCGGCATCCACCACCGCCACAATCAGCACCGCGCACCCGGCCGCAGCCGCCGCAGGTGAATCAGCAGGCACCGCGCCGGCGGCCGCCGCCAGCACATGGCGCGCGGGGTCGGCGTCATGCACCCACAACGGCTGGCCGGCATCGCGCAGGCGCAACGCCATGCCCAGCCCCATGTTGCCGATGCCGACCACGGCCACCGGCGTGGCGCACAGCGGGGTCATCGCTGCATCAGGCTGCGGCTGCGGGCAATGGACATCAGCATGCCCAGGGACACGCCCAGCGTCACCATCGCCGTGCCGCCGTAGCTGATGAAGGGCAGCGGCACGCCCACCACCGGCAGGATGCCGCTGACCATGCCCATGTTGACGAAGCAGTAGGTGAAGAAGCTCAGGCTGACCGCGCCCGCCAGCAGGCGCGAGAACACCGTGGGCGCCGACGCCGCGATCCACAGCCCGCGCAGGATCAGCACGGAAAAGCCGAGCGCCAGCGCCGCCACGCCGATCAGGCCGAATTCTTCGCTGAACGCGGCGAAGATGAAGTCGGTGGTGCGCTCGGGGATGAACTCGAGGTGGGTCTGCGTGCCGCTCATGAAACCCTTGCCGGTGAGCCCGCCTGAACCGATGGCGATCATGCCCTGCAGGATGTGGAAGCCTTTGCCCAGCGGATCACGCGTGGGGTCGAGCAGGGTGCAGACACGCTGCTTCTGATAGTCACGCAGCACCTGCCAGTCCACGCCGGGCTGGCACAGTGCATCACCACTGACGACGATGGCCACCAGCCCCAGCGCGGCAACCGACACCAGTGGCACGATCAGCCGCCACGACAGCCCGGCGAAGAAGATCACATACAGGCCGCCCGCGGCCACCAGCAGTGCCGTGCCCAGATCAGGCTGCTTGGCCACCAGAACAAAGGGCAACAGCAGCAGCACGCCGGCTGCCGCAAAGTGCGGCCAGCGCAATTGGCCCTCCTGGCGGTTCTCGCACTTCTGGAACCACCAGGCCAGCATCAGCGGCGTGGCCAGCTTCAGCAGTTCACTGGGCTGGATCACCATGCCCACGTTCAGCCAGCGGGTGGCTCCCTTCTTGGTGATGCCGAACAGCGCGGTGGCCACCAGCAGGGCCAGACCGAGCGCGTACAGCGGCACCGCCAGCGCCATCAGCCGCTGCGGCCGCACCTGGGCCACGATGAACATCAGCGCTGCGGCGATGAACATGTTGCGGCCATGGTCGACAAAGCGCGAGCCGTGGTCGTAACCCACCGAGTACATCGTGACCATGCCCAGCGCCGACAGCGCCAGCACCACCACCAGCAGCGGGCCGTCAAAACCGCTGACCACCGGCTTGAGCCGCAGCCAGAGCGACGGCCTGTCGACCACGGCGATCATGGCCGGGCCCGCACCAGGGCGGGCGGCGCAGCGTCGGGCTGCGCCAGCGCCGTGGTCTGCACGCCACTGGGCAGCACGCTGGCCAGCAGCGGCAGGCCCAGATCCGACAACGGCATGTCGTCGGCCCGGCGCGGCGGGCCGATCGGCGCCACGCTGCGGCCCTCGCGGGTGGCAGTGATGTCTTCCTCGCTGGGCCACAGGCCGGCCAGCACATAGTCGAACACCCGGCGGGCAATGGGCGCGGCAGCAGCGGCGCCGAAGCCGGCGTTCTCGACCACCACCGCCAGCGCGATGGTGGGCGTGTCCAGGGGCGCAAACGCGGTGTACAGCGAGTGGTCGCGCTGGAACTCAGACAGGCGTGCAGCGTTGTACTTCTCGTTGGCCTTCACGCCCACGGCCTGGGCCGTGCCGGTCTTGCCGCCTGACTTGTAGGGCGCGCCGGCAAACACCCGGGTGCTGGTGCCCTCCTGCGTGACGCCGTGCATCGCATTCATCACCAGCGCCACATGCTCGGGACGCAAGGCCAGCCGCGGCAGCGCCTGGCCTGCCACCGGCGTGGCCTGCTGGGTGACGACATTGCGGATCTCGCGCACCAGCCGCGGCTCGAAGCGCTGCCCACCCGACACCAGCGTGGCCGTGGCGCTGGCCAGCTGCAACATGGTGAAGTTGTTGTAGCCCTGGCCGATGCCCAGCGAGATGGTCTCGCCGGCATACCACTTCTGCTGCTCGGGCTTGCCATAGGCGCGCTTTTTCCAGGCGATGCTGGGCAGCAGTCCGGTCACCTCGCCATCCAGATCGATGTCGGTCTTGCGGCCGAAGCCGAACGGCAGCAGCTGCTCATACATCAGGTCCACGCCCATCTCGTTGGCCAGCGAGTAGTAGTAGACGTTGCTCGACTGCACGATCGACCGGTACATGTCCACCGGGCCCAGGCCATGGTCGCCATGGCTGCGGAATTCATGCCCGCCGAAGTTGAAGCTGCCGCCGTCGTGGATGATGGTGCCGGGCCCGCGCTTGCCACTGTTGAGCGCCGCCATCGCCATGAACGGCTTGAAGGTGCTGCCGGGCGGGTAGGTGCCGCGCAACGCACGGTTGAGCAGCGGCTTGTCGATGCTCTCGTTGAGCGCACGCCAGTTTTCCAGGTCGATGCCGTCGACAAACAGGTTGGGGTCGAAGCTGGGCTTGCTGACGAAGGCCAGCACCTCACCCGTGCGCGGGTCGATAGCCACCAGCGCGCCACGGCGGTCGCCGAACAGTTGCTCCACCAGGGCCTGCAGCTTGATGTCGATGCTCAGCACCAAGGTGTTGCCAGGGGTGGCGGGGTGGGTCTTCAAGCGGCGCACTGCACGGCCGCCGGCCGAGGTTTCCATCTCCTCGAAGCCCGTGGTGCCGTGCAGTTCCTGCTCATAACGCTGCTCCAGCCCCAGCTTGCCGATGACCTCGGTGCCGCGGTAATTGGCCAGCACATCGTCGTCCCAGTCGTCCATCGCCTTTTTCTCGGCGGCGTTGATGCGGCCGATATAGCCGATCAGGTGGCTGCCCACCTCGCCCGCCGGGTAGCTGCGGAACAGCCGCGCGCGCACATCCGCGCCGGGGAAGCGGTAGCGCTGCGCCATGAAGCGGGCCACCTCCTCGTCGGTCAGCTTGGTGCGGATGGGCAGGGATTCGAAGCGCTTGCCCTCGTCCTGCAGGCGCTTGAAGCGGCGCCGGTCGCGCTGCTCGATCGGCAGCAGCTGGGCCAGGCCGTCGATCAACGCTTCCAGATCGCCTTCCACCCGCGACGGCGTGATTTCGAGCGTGTAGGCCGAATAATTGGTGGCCAGCACCACGCCGTTGCGGTCGACGATCAGCCCGCGGTTGGGCACCACCGGCAGCACCGCGACGCGGTTGGCCTCGGCCTGCAGCGCCAGCTCTTCATGGCGCACCACCTGCAGCACCACCAGGCGCCAGCCCAGCAGGACGAAGCACAGCACCACGAACAGCGCCGCCACCAGCAACCGGGTGTTGAACCGGTCGAGTTCGCGCTCGACGTTCTTCAACTCTGCCATGAGAGCGCCCCCAAACCTGCCGCTGCGCAGCAGATCCCCCGAGGGGGAAGAGAAAACTTGGGAGCGGCCCTGCGTTTTGTCAGGGGTGGGGCGCCGCAGGCGCTATCGGGGGGAACGGTCATAACGGTCGATTCTTGTCGGGATCCGGGGCGCGGCGTTGCGGCGCCAGCAGCAGCAGCACCACCAGCGGCCACAGCAGGGACTCCAACACCGGCGCCAACAGCACCGCCCACCAGCCCGGAAACATGCCGCCAGCGACCAGCCGCGCCGCCATGGCCACCGCATGCGCGGCAAAGAACACCGGCAGCACATGCAGGGCCTGGGCCGGCAGCCTGAACCACAGCACGCGCCGGTGCGCGCTGATGGCCAGATAGCTCAGCAGCGTATAGGCCAGCGCATGCTGGCCGAGCACCGCGCCCTGGTGCACGTCCATCACCAGGCCGAAGGCAAACGCGAAGCCCATGCCCACCCGGCGTGGCTGGTGCACGCTCCAGAACACCAGCACCAGGGCCAGCATGTCGGGCGCGGCCGGATGGCGGCCACCGGGCAGCATCTCCAGCAACAGCGCGACCAGCAAGGTGAAGGCGATGAAGAAGGGGTTGACCGGCAGCAGCAGCTGGTCGGTGCCTCGCGCCATGATCATCGCGGCAACTCCTGGCCTGCTGCAGGTCGGCCAGGCCGGCCCGTTGCACTGGCCCGCCCACCCCCCTTGGCGGCACTGGGCTCAGGGGCGGACAGCATGGCCGGCCGCGGCGGCATCTGCACTGACAGGGGTTCGAGCACCAGCATGTGGCGCAGGTTGTCCAGTGCGGCCACCGGCACCAGCAGGATGCGGGCAAAGCCGACATCCGAGCGGCGCTCGACCCGCACCACCCGGGCCACCGGGAGGCCAGGTGGGTAGACACCATCGACACCGCTGGTGGTCAGCGCATCGCCGTCGCGCACGTCGGCATTGCCGGCCATGAAGCGCAGCTCCAGCGCGGTGCCACCCTCGGCTCCACCAAACGCTGCGCCGCGCTGCTGGGTGCGGGTGTTGAGCACCGGGATCGCCGCATCCCGGTCTGTCAGCAGAGTGACCACGGCCGACAGCGGGTACACCTCGGTCACCTGGCCGAGCACACCAGACTCATTGACCACCGGCGCGCCGGCCGCCACGCCCTGGCGCGCGCCACGGTTGATGAAGATCTTGCGTGAATACGGGTCGCCCGCTTCGTACAGCAGCTCAGCCGCCACGCTGCGCACCTGCAGTGCAGGCTGCAGGTCGAGCAGGGCGCGCAGGCGGTCGTTCTCGGCGGCCAGCTGTTCGGTGCGGGCGGCGCGCTCGCTTTGGCGCGCCAGCTGGGCGCGGGCTGCTGCCTCGCGTGCCTGCGCATCCTTGATGACCTGCAGGTAGCTCTGACCGTTCTCCAGCAAGGCGATGGGCACCAGCAGCGTCTGCTGCAGCGGCAGCAGAGCGGTGGCCAGCGCGGCGCGCACGGGCCGGGTCAACTGCCAACGGGTGTCGGCCGCCATCAGGAAGACTGCCAGCGCGGAGAACAGCGCCAGCTTGGTCAGTGCCGAGGGCCCCTGCCGGAAGAATGGCGGGGGCGTGCGGTCGATGGTGCCCAGGGCCATGGGGGATCAGCGGTGCGCCGGCCATGCATCAACCGGCCGCACACGGGATGCGCCAGCCGTGAGCCGGGCCATCGCCGCTCACTCGGACGTGAAGATCGAGCCGCGGCCTTCCATGCGCTCCAGCGCCATGCCGCAGCCGCGCACCACGCAAGTCAGCGGGTCTTCTGCCACCAGCACAGGCAGGCCGGTTTCCTCGGCCAGCAGGCGGTCCAGGTCACGCAAGAGGGCGCCGCCACCGGTGAGCATCATGCCGCGCTCGGCGATGTCGGCGCCCAGCTCGGGCGGGGTCTGCTCCAGCGCGTTCTTCACTGCGCTGACGATCTGGTTCAGCGGGTCGGTCAGGGCTTCGAGGATCTCGTTGCTGCTGATGGTGAAGCTGCGCGGCACGCCTTCACTCAGGTTGCGGCCCTTGACCTCGATTTCCTTGACCTCGCTGCCGGGGAAAGCGCTGCCGATGTTCTTCTTGATCATCTCGGCGGTGGGCTCACCGATCAACATGCCGTAATTGCGGCGGATGTAGTTGATGATGGCCTCGTCGAACTTGTCGCCGCCCACCCGCACGCTGCCCTTGTAGACCATGCCGCCCAGGCTGATGACGCCCACCTCGGTGGTGCCCCCACCGATGTCGACCACCATCGAGCCCGAGGCCTCGCTGACCGGCAGGCCGGCGCCGATGGCCGCAGCCATGGGTTCTTCGATCAGATAGACATCCGATGCGCCCGCGCCCAGCGCTGATTCGCGGATGGCGCGGCGCTCGACCTGGGTGCTGCCGCAGGGCACGCAGATGATGATGCGCGGGCTGGGCCGCAGGATGGACTGCGGGTGCACCATCTTGATGAACTGCTTGAGCATCTGCTCAGTCACCGTGAAGTCGGCGATCACGCCGTCCTTCATCGGGCGGATGGCCTCGATGTTGCCGGGCACCTTGCCCAGCATGGCCTTGGCCTCCTTGCCGACGGCCTGGATGGTTTTCTTGCCTTGCGGGCCGCCTTCATGGCGGATGGAGACGACCGAGGGTTCGTCGAGAACGATGCCCTTGCCACGCACATAGATCAGCGTGTTGGCGGTGCCCAGGTCAATGGCAAGGTCGGTGGAGAAGTAGCGGCGCAGGGATCCGTACATGGGCGGTCAAACAGGCTGGCAACAGGTGCGGGTGGCCGACGGTGCCCAGGCTGGGCGGCCGGAGGACTCGGCAGTTGTGGGTTGTCTTGGGGCGGGCTCGGCTCGCTGTCGGCACTGGCAGGCCGCAGCGCATTGCATGGGGGTGGAGCGGCAGCATCCCACGTCAGCGCTCTGCAACTGCAGCGGCCGGCGGTGGCGCCGAGGCTTATGGATAACCATAGATAATACCGCATCATCTCAGGGTTTCTGGCCCCGGGAACCCGTTACCGGACACATCTCCCCATGGCCTTGACCCCGCAGGACACCAGCCGCATCGCCCATCTGGCCCGGCTTGAACTCTCCGCCGCCGAGGCGCCCGAGATGCTCAAGCAGCTCAATGACTTCTTCGGCATCGTCGCGCAGATGGACGCCGTCGACACCGCGGGCGTCGAGCCGCTTTACACGCCGCTGTCGGCCATCTTGCAGGTGCCGCTGCGCCTGCGTGACGACCTGGTGACCGAAGCCGACAACCGCAGCGCCAACCAGCGCAACGCGCCGGCGGTGGAAGACGGGCTGTTCCTGGTGCCGAAGGTGATTGAATGACTGGCGCCTTGCATGATCTGGGTGTGTCAGGGCTGGCCGGCGCGCTGGCGGCCAAACGGGTTTCCAGCCTGGAAGTGACGCAGCACCTGCTGGCGCGCATCGGCGCGCAGCAGGCATTGGGTGCCTTTCTGCAAGTCGATGCCGATGGCGCCACCGCCGCCGCCCGTGCGGCCGACGCCCGCCGCGCAGCGGGTGATGCCGCGCCGCTGCTGGGCGTGCCCATCGCCCACAAGGACATCTTCGTCACCACCGCCCTGCCCACCACCGCCGGTAGCAAGATGTTGGCGGGCTACCAGAGCCCGTTCGACGCCACCGTGGTGGCCCGCCTGGGCGCCGGCGTGCCGGGTGAGGGCCCGGGCGCGGGCGCCATCAGCCTGGGCAAGCTGAACTGCGACGAGTTCGCGATGGGTTCGGGCAACGAGAACTCGGCTTTTGGTGCGGCGCACAACCCCTGGGATGCCAGCCGCGTGCCGGGCGGGTCGTCGGGTGGCAGCGCGGCGGCCGTGGCCGCGCGCCTGCTGCCGGCGGCCACCGGCACCGACACTGGCGGCTCCATCCGCCAACCGGCCAGCTTCACCGGCACCACCGGCATCAAGCCCACCTATGGCGTGTGCAGCCGCTACGGCATGATCGCCTTTGCGTCCAGCCTGGACCAGGCCGGCCCGATCGCCCGCAGTGCCGAAGACTGTGCGTTGCTGCTGTCGGCGATGAGCGGATTCGATGCGCGCGACGCCACCAGCGCCCAGCGCCCGGCGCAAGACTTCCATGCGCAGATGCTGGCCCCGCGCGAGGGCGCCAGCGCCGCCAAGCCGCTGGCCGGCCTGCGCATCGGCCTGCCGAAAGAGTTTTTCCCGGCCGGGCTGGCCGCCGACGTGCACGCCGCCGTGCGCCGCGCCCTGGCCGAGCTGGAATCCCTGGGTGCCAGCCTGGTTGACGTGAGCCTGCCGCGCACCCAGCTGTCGATCCCGGTGTACTACATCATCGCCCCCGCCGAGGCCAGCTCCAACCTCAGCCGCTTTGACGGCGTGAAGTTCGGCCACCGCGCAGCGCACTACACCGACCTGCTCGACATGTACAAGAAGAGCCGGGCAGAAGGCTTCGGCCCCGAAGTGAAGCGCCGCATCATGATCGGCACCTATGTGCTGAGCCACGGCTACTACGACGCCTATTACCTGCAGGCACTGAAGCTGCGCCGCATGATCGCCGACGACTTCCAGGCCTGCTTCACCCGGTGCGACCTGATCGCCGGCCCGGTGGCGCCCAGCGTGGCCTGGAAGATCGGCGAGCAAGGGGCCGACCCGCTGCAGGCTTACCTGGCCGACATCTTCACCCTGCCCGCCAGCCTGGCCGGCCTGCCGGGCATGAGCGTGCCGGCCGGCCTGGGCAGCCACGGCATGCCGGTGGGGCTGCAGCTGATCGGCAACTACTTTGCCGAAGGTCAGCTGCTGCATGCCGCCCATGCGCTGCAGCAGGCCACCGACTGGCACCAGCAGGCACCGGCCGGAATCTGACGACATGCCAAACCCTCTCTTGATTCGCGGCTACGAGGTCGTCATCGGCCTGGAAACCCACGCCCAGCTGTCGACCGCCAGCAAGATCTTCTCCGGCGCCAGCACGGCCTTCGGCGCGGCGCCCAACACCCAGGCCTGCGCGGTCGACCTGGCGCTGCCGGGCACCTTGCCGGTGATGAACCGTGCCGCCGTGGACCGCGCCATCCGCCTGGGCCTGGCGGTGGGCGCCAAGGTGGCGCCGCTGTCGATCTTTTCCCGCAAGAACTACTTCTACCCTGATCTGCCCAAGGGCTACCAGATCAGCCAGTACGAGACGCCGGTGGTGCAGGGCGGTGCCATCAGCTTCTTGCTGGGCGACACCCGCAAGACGGTGCACCTGACCCGCGCCCACCTGGAAGAAGACGCCGGCAAGAGCCTGCATGAGGACTACGCCGGCCAGACCGGCATCGACCTGAACCGCGCCGGCACGCCGCTCCTGGAGATCGTGACCGAGCCCGACATGCGCAGCAGCGCCGAGGCGGTGGAATACGCCCGCGCCCTGCACGCCCTGGTCATGTGGCTGGGCATCTGCGACGGCAACATGCAGGAAGGCAGCTTCCGCTGCGACGCCAATGTGTCGGTGCGCCGCCCGGGCGCGCCCTTCGGCACCCGGCGCGAGATCAAGAACCTGAACTCGTTCCGGTTCATGCAGCAGGCCATCGACTACGAGATCCAGTGGCAGATCGACCAGATCGAGGACGGCCTCGCCATCCAGCAGGCCACGGTGCTGTTCAACCCCGACACCGGCGAGACCCGGGCCATGCGCACCAAGGAAGACGCGCATGATTACCGTTACTTCCCCGACCCCGACCTGCCACCGCTGGTGATTGCGCCCGAGTGGATCGAGGCCGTGCGCGCCAGCCTGCCCGAGCTGCCTGCAGCCATGGCCCAGCGCTTCCAGGATGCCGACGGCCTGGGGCCTGAAGACGCGCAGATGATGACCCAGAGCCTGCCGCTGGCCCGGTTCTATGAGACGGCGCGCGATGCCAGCCAGCAACCCAAGCTGGTGGCCAACTGGCTGATGGGCGAGGTCAGCAAGCGCCTGAATGCCGAGGCCAAGGCGATCGAGGCCAGCCCGGTGGGCGCCGCCACGCTGGCCGCTCTGATCGGCCGCATCGCCGACGGCACCATCAGCCACAACGCCGCACGCCAGGTGTTCGACGCGCTGTGGGCGGGGGCCTCGACCAGCGTCGATGCGCTGATCGAGGCCAAGGGCCTGAAGCAGTTGAGCGACAGCGGCGCGCTGGAAGCCATCATCGACACGGTGCTGGCCGACAACCAGAAGTCAGTGGACGAATACCGCGCCGGCAAGGACAAGGCCTTCAACGCGCTGGTGGGCCAGGTGATGAAAGCCAGCCGGGGCAAGGCCAACCCGGCCCAGGTCAACGCCTTGATGAAGGCGCGGCTGGGCTGACGGCCACGTCGGCCGGCGGCAGCGACCCCGGCAGCGCCCCGGCCCACAGCCGGCGCAGGCGGTCGAGCTCGGCGTCGTACAGGTTGTTGATGCGCGCCAGCTCCAGCTCCTGATTGGCGGCCGCCAAGCGCTGCGCCGCCACGCCGGCGTCGTTGGCGTCGAGCTGCTGCTTGAGCCGCGGCGGGATCTGCCGGCCGGCATAGAACTCGGCCTCGTCCAGCAGCGGCTTGCGCTCGGCGGCCAGCGCCTTCACCCGCTGCTCGCTGGCACGCATGGCCAGGCGCACGGTGTCGAGGGAGGCCTCGCGCGCCTTGTGGTGCGCCGCCTCGCTGGGGTAGCGCACCATCAGGTTGCGGTCGCGCCGCACCGCGTCGGCCTGGGCGGCGCGGGCCAGGTCGGCCCTGCGCTGGGCGGCCTCGCGCTCGGCGCGCTCTTCTGCCGTCAGCGTGGGCGGCACCGTCCGCTGCACCGAGCCATCACGGTTGAGCACCCGCTGCTCGCGGTTGACGCAATCGGGGATCGGGCGGTCAGACGTGAGCCGGCGGCCCTGGGCATCCACGCAGCTGTAGATGCCCGCCGCCGATGGGGTGCTGCCCTGCGCAGCGGCAGCCAATGGCAGGGCCAGTACCCACAGCGCCACACCCGCCAACCGCCACGCCCGTCCGGCCATCAATCACACCCCATACATGTCGCGATAGGCCTGCACCCTGGGCAGATGCTGCGCCAGGTCGGCAGCGCCGGTGCCCTGCAGATACTGCAGCAGGTCTGCCAGGGTGGCAATGGATGCAACATCGAGTTGCAGTTGTTCACGCACATACTGCACGGCAGACCAGGGGCTGTCGTGGGTGCCGTCGCTGGCCTTTTCCTGGCGGTCGAGCGCAATTGCCACACCACAGGGCGCGGCGCCGGCTGCCCGGATCAACGCGATCGACTCGCGCACCGAGGTGCCGGCCGAGATCACGTCGTCGATGATCAACACCCGCCCGCGCACCGGCGCGCCCACCAGGGTGCCGCCCTCGCCGTGGTCCTTGGCCTCCTTGCGGTTGTAGGCGAAGGGCACGTTGTGCCCCAGGCGGGCCAGCTCGATGGCCACCGCCGCCGCCAGGGCAATGCCCTTGTAGGCCGGGCCGAACAGCATGTCGAACTGCAGGCCCGAGCCGACCAGGCAGCGTGCATAGAATCCCGCCAGACGGCCCAGCTTGGCGCCGTCATCGAACAGGCCGGCGTTGAAGAAGTACGGCGACAACCGCCCGGCCTTGGTCTTGAATTCACCAAACCGCAACACCCCCGCCTCGACGGCGAACTGCACAAAGTCCTGCGCCAGCGGGTTGGCATCCGGTTGTCGATCTGGCCTGTTTTGCGGCGCTGTGGTGGGCTGTTGCATGGAGATCCCTTGGCATTTCGACTGATCACGCTCAACCTGAATGGCATCCGATCGGCTGCCAACAAGGGCTTCGTCGAATGGGCAACCCAGGCGGGCGCGGATTGTATGGGCGTGCAGGAGGTCAAGGCCCAGGCCGCCGACCTGGCCGACCGCTTCGAGACCGTGGCCGGCATGCCGGGCTACTTCCACTTTGCCGAGAAGAAGGGCTACTCGGGCGTGGGCCTGTACAGCCGCAAGACGCCCAGCAGCGTGGTGGTGGGCCTGGGCGATGCCTTCTTCGATGCCGAGGGGCGGTATGTGGAGGCCCGCTACGACACCCCGAAACGCCAGCTCAGCATCATCAGCTGCTACTTCCCCAGCGGCTCATCGGGTGAGGACCGGCAGGCGGCCAAGTTCCGCTTCCTCGATGTGCTGTACCCACACCTGCTGGCGCTGGCCGCCGAGCGCGAGTTCATCCTGGTGGGTGACGTCAACATCGCCCACCAGGAAATCGACTTGAAGAACTGGCGCAGCAACCAGAAGAACTCGGGCTTTCTGCCCGAAGAGCGCGCCTGGATGACCCGGCTGCTGACCGAGGCCGGCCTGGTGGACGTGTACCGCCGCCTGCAGCCCGACGCATCCGATGCCTGCTACACCTGGTGGAGCAACCGCGGCCAGGCGTATGCCAACAACGTGGGCTGGCGGCTGGACTACCACTTGGCCACGCCCGCCCTGGCCGCCAAGGCGCGGGTGGCCACCATCTACAAGGGCGAGAAGTTCAGCGACCACGCGCCGCTGACGATCGACTACGACTTCAAGCTGTAGCGCGGCGGGCTGCTGGGCAGCATGGCCAGGGCCGCCGTCAAGGCACTTCATTGAAGAAGAAGACCGCCGCCTGGAAGGCGGCGAACAGTGCATTGGGGCAGCCATGGGTCGCGTGCGGGGCCGCCTTGCTGCAACTGCTGCACCAGCGGACTGGCTGAGGCCTCTGGAACGGAAGCGGACAAATCCGCGCGCCCGATGCTATCGCCATCGAACCGCCTAACAGCGTTGATGGGCGTACTGGCAGGCCACCACCGGACGCCGCGCCGCGCCGCCACAGGGCTTGATCGACCCATGCAGGTGCAGGCCAGAGGCCAAAGCGGTGCGCATGTGGTGCTGGCGCCAACGCGCCCTGTCGACAGGACACCAAACCACCGTCGATAGTTGTTGACCGCGCCCTGGCGACCGGACTAGGATGGAATTGTTCCTTTCCGATTCAAGCAAATTGCCGATGTTCAACGGTGTGGTCCAGTTCGGTTTCGACATTGCTGCTTTCACCGCCGTGATGGTGCTGATCGTGCTGGGCCTGGGCGTGATCGCCAGCATGATGGGCATCTTCAACTTCGCCCATGGCGAGTTCGTGCTGCTCGGCGCTTACGTCGTCTTCCTCTGCAACGAGGCCGGCCTGCCGGGCTGGATGGGCCTGCTGGCGGCACCGGTGGTGGTGGGCCTGATCGGCCTGGTGCTGGAGGCCACGATCATCCGGCGCTTCTACAGCTCGCCCATCGTGGCCATGCTGGGCACCTACGCCATCGGTCTGATCATCCGCGAATGGGTGCGCGGCCTGCTCGGCGGGCTGTACAAGACCGTGCCCGAGCCGCTGCAGGGCTTCGTCACCATGGGCGCGCTCAGCTTTTCGGTCTGGCGCATGGTGATCATCGGCGTCACCGTGGTGGTGATCGTGCTGACCTGGCTGTTCCTCACCCGCACCAGCTACGGCCTGCGCGTGCGCGGCTCCTTGGAAAACCCGATGCTGGCGCGTGCCTGCGGCATCTCCACCAAGCAGCTCTATGCCCTCACCTTCGCCTTCGGCTCGGCGCTGGCCGGCCTGGCAGGGGCGCTGGTGGTGCCGCTGTACCAGCTGTCGGCCGACATCGGCCTGCGCTTCCTGGTGCAGGGCTTCCTGTCGGTGATGCTGGGCGGCGTGGGCACCTTCGAAGGCCCGGTGCTGGGCGCTGCGGTCGTGGGCATGATGGCCGCCGGCCTGCCCTGGGCCGTGCCGCCGGTGCTGGCCGACCCGCTGGTCTTTGTCATCGCCCTGGTGATCGTGCGCTTCCGGCCCCAAGGGTTCATCAAGAAGTGACACGCCCGCGATCAACGGCCTGTCCAAGAAGCGATTCAAGCCCTCTTTCGTCCCACCACTGAAAGGTTTCGCCATGTCCGATTCCCACGACGATCTGCCAATTAACGGCCAGCAGCCTGCACGGCCCAGCCGCCGCGGCTTTCTCCAGGGCAGCAGCGCGCTCGCGGCTGCCGGCTGGGTGAGCGGCGTGGCCGGCGGCTGGATGCTGCCCACCCTGCATGCCAACGCGGCCGACCCCATCTTGCTGGGCATCGCCACCGACATCACCGGCCCGATCGCACCTTCGGGCAATGCCTGCTGGCAAACGGCGCAGCTGGCGGCCGAGGAAATCAATGCCGCCGGCGGCATTGGCGGGCGGCAGGTCAAGCTGTTCCTGGAAGACACCGCCAGCGACCCCAAGGTGGCGGTGGGCAATGTGCGCAAGCTGGTGCAGCAGCACAAGGTCAACGTCATCTTCGGCGGCATCACCAGCTCGATGCGCCAGGCCATCAAGGACCCGATCGTCAACCGCGGCAAGACCTTGTACGTGTACCCGCAGCTGTATGAAGGCCAGGAATGCACCAAGTTCCTGTTCAACACCGGCCCCACGCCGGCGCAGCAGTGCGACCAGCTCATCCCCTACCTGATCAAGACCCTGGGCAAGAAGAAGTTCGCCATGCCCTCGGCCAACTATGTATGGCCGCAGCTGCTGAACAAGTACGCCCGCAAGGTGATCGAGGCCAACGGCGGTGAGGTGGTGTTTGAAGAGTACTACCCGCTGGACCAGGCCGAGTACAGCGCCACCATCGCCAAGATCCGCGACGGCAAGGTCGATTGCGTGTTCAACACCATCATCCCGCCTGGGGTGCAGCCGTTCATGAAGCAGCTCTATGAGTCGGGCTTCCAGAAGAACGGCGGCGTGGCGGCCTGCGTGTACTACGACGAGAACGCGCTGAACTTCAACCCCGCGCGTGAGATGGACGGCATGCTCAGCTGCCTGGATTACTTCCAGAACGTGGACGACCCGTTCAGCAAGGCCCTGCTCGACCGCTACAACAAGAAGTACCCCAACACCAAGTACATGCTGACCGCCGGCAGTGCCAGCACCGGCATGTACCGCGGCATCATGCTCTACGCCGAGTCGGTCAAGGCCACCAAGGGCGACCTGGCCCGCGAAGCGGTGGCCGCCATGTACGACAAGGCCAAGCTGGCGCAAGGCCCGGGCGGCCCCTGCGAGATGATGCCGGGCAAGATGCACGCCAAGATGAACATGTACCTGGCCAAGTGCAAGGCCACGGGGGACAAGACCAGCTACGACATCATCAGCAAGTTCCCGATGGTCGATCCGAAAGAGTGCTGATCGGCATGGCCGCGCCCCCCGACACCCCCGCCGCGCCGCCCGCCAAGGCGCCGGCACGCAGCCCGGCCGCCCGGCCGCGGCTGTGGCTGCCGCTGATCGAGAGGGTGGCCCTGGTGCTGGCGCTGGTGCTGCCGCTGCTGCTGCGCGGCGAGCCCCAGCTGGTGACCTTGGCCACCAACATCCTGATCCTGGCGCTGTTGGCCATCAGCTTCGACCTGTGCTGGGGCTACTCGGGCATCATGAGCTTCGGGCAGGCCTTGTTCTTCGGCGTGGCCAGCTATGCGGTGGCCCTGATCGGGCGCGACCTCGAATTCAGCCAGATGGCGGTGACGCTGCCACTGGCCATGGGCATCGGCCTGCTGCTGAGCCTGCTGTTCGCCTTCTTCCTGCTGCTGGGGCGCAAGACACCCACGGTGATCTTCGTCTCGCTGGGCACGCTGACCGGGGCCTACGCAGCCGAGCGCCTGGTCTCCGGCTGGCAATACGTGGGTGCGGGCAACGGCCTGTCGTCGGTCAAGCTCATGCAGTTCGGCAGTTATGAATTCGTCGAGGGTGCCGACTTTTACTTCGTGGTGCTGGGGCTGCTATTGGCCAGCTACATGGGCTGCCGGGTGTTGGTGCGGTCGCAGTTCGGCCTGGTGCTGGCCGGCATGCGGCAAAACGAGGAACGGCTGGCCTTCCTGGGCTACCGCGTGCAGATCTACAAGGCCACGGCGTTTGCCCTGTCGGGCGCCATCGCCGGCCTGGCGGGTGCGCTGTATGCCTACCACCAGGGCTTCACCGGCCCGGGCAACCTGGGCCCCGGCCTGTCCACCACCGCAGTGCTGTACTGCCTGTTCGGCGGCTCGGGCACCTTGATCGGGCCGGTGCTGGGCGCGGCGGCAATCGAGTCGATCAGCTACTTCCTGTCGGGGTCGCAGACGGTCAAGCAGTACTGGCCGGTGCTGCTGGGCGTGCTGTTGCTGCTGGTGGTCACCTTCCGGCAGTCGGGCCTGCTGGGGCTGCTGGTGTCGACCCGCGAACGCATCGGCTCGTTCGGCCGCCGCCTGCCCTGACTTCCAGGAACCCCACCGACCATGGCATTGCTGGATGTGCAGGGCATCAAGAAGACCTTCGGCGCGCTGAAGGCACTGGACGGTGCCGGGCTGTCCATCGCCGAAAACAGCTTCCACGGCCTGATCGGGCCCAATGGCTCGGGCAAGAGCACCTTGCTGAAGGCGATTGCCGGCGCCCACTTTGCCGACGCCGGCACGGTGGTGTTCAACGGCCGTGATGTGACGCAGGCGCTGCCGTATGAGCGCTCGCGCTTGGGCATGAGCCTGAAGTTCCAGATCACCGCGGTGCTGCCCGAGCTGTCGGTCTACGACAACGTGTTGCTGGCAATGCAGGCCCACCAGTCGCCGTTCAGCCTGGCCCGGTCACGCAGCCGCGCCCAGTTGCATGACCGGGTGATGGAGCCGCTGACCGACTTCCGCCTGGCCGGGCGCGCCGACGACCTGGCCGGCGCGCTGAGCCATGGTGAACAGCAATGGCTGGAGATCGCCATGGCGCTGGCCCTCAAGCCCAAGCTGCTGCTGCTGGACGAGCCCACCGGCGGCATGAGCCCGGAAGAACGGCGCGTCACCGGCGAGTTGCTGCGGCCCATCAAGCGCTGGTGCTCGCTGCTGATCGTCGAGCACGACCTGGATTTCATCCGCGACCTGTGTGACCGGCTCACCGTGCTGGACCACGGCCAGGTGCTGGACGACGGCACGGTTGAAGAGATCCAGCGGTCCGACAAGGTCAAGAAGGTGTACACAACCCGTGAATGACGCCGCGACATCCCAGGCCCCGGCCCCGGCCCCGGCGCGGGCGGCCATTGCACCGCTGTTGGCGGCGGACGGCCTGTGCGCCAGCTACGGCCACAGCCAGGTGCTGTTCGGCCTGGGGCTGCAGGTGCCGCCCGGCGGCGCGGTGGCCATCCTGGGCCGCAACGGCGCGGGCAAGTCCACGCTGCTGAAGACGATTGCCGGCGAGCTGAAGGCCACCGCCGGCACGCTGCAGTTTGGCAACCGCAACCTGCTGGCCAGCACGCCCGAGCAGCGATCGCGCATGGGCATCGGCTATGTGCCGCAGGAAGACGCGGTGTTCGGTTCGATGACGGTGCGCGAGAACCTGATGCTGGGCGCGGTGCGCCACGGCGGGCGCGCCAACATCGACGAGGCGCTGGCCATGTTCCCCAAGCTGGCGCAGCGGCTCGGCCAGGCGGCGGCCACGCTGTCGGGGGGTGAACGCAAGATGCTGGCCATCGGCCGCGCCTTGCTGGGCCGGCCCGAGCTGCTGATGCTCGACGAGCCCACCGAAGGCGTGTGGCTGGGCGTGGTCGAGGAGATCGCCGACCGCCTGCAGGCGCTGGCCGGGCGCATGGCCATCCTGATCGTGGAGCAGCACATCGACCTGGCGCTGCGGGTGGCCAGCCATGCCTACGTGATGGACCGCGGCACGGTGGCCATGCACGGCCCCAGCGCCGATGTGCGCGACGACCCGCGCCTGCTGACCTACCTGGCACCCTAGGCGACAGGGCCATCGGCGGCGGCCGGGATGGGGCGATCCGCATGCCGCATATCAGCTGCACCTCAGCCGCACCTCAGCCGCACACCAGCATCCGCCACACAACCATCACGCAACCGCCAAACAACCGCCAAACAACCAAGGAGACAGGCATGGCCATCGACAACATCCACTACGCCAGCATCACCGACCTGGGCGCCGCCTACCGCGCGGGCAGCCTGTCACCGGTGGAGGTGGCCCAGGCCATGCTCGACCGCATCGCCCGGCTGGACGGCGGGCTGCACAGCTACCTGACGCCCACGCCCGAGGTGGCGCTGGCCCAGGCCCGCGCGGCCGAGGCCGAGATGCAGCGCGGCCAGTTCCGCGGGCCGATGCACGGCATCCCCATCGGCATCAAGGACTTGTGCAACACCGCCGGCGTGCGCACCACCTGGGGCAGCGCCATCCTGAAGGACAACGTGCCCGGCAACGACGCCACCGTGGTGCGCAAGCTGTTCGACGCCGGCGCGGTGATGCTGGGCAAGCTGCACATGACCGAGGGCGCGTTCTCGGTGCACCACCCGTCGCTGCCGGTGCCGCAGAACCCCTGGCATGCCGACCACTGGGCCGGCGCCTCGTCCAGCGGGTCGGGCGTGGCCACCGCCGCCGGGCTGTGCCACGGCAGCATCGGCACCGACACCGGCGGGTCGATCCGGTTTCCGTCGGGCGCCAATGGCGTGACAGGGCTCAAGCCCACCTGGGGCCGGGTCAGCCGCCATGGCGTGCTGCCGCTGGCCGACAGCCTGGACCATGTGGGCCCGATGTGCCGCAGCGCTGCCGATGCCGGCGCCATGCTGGGCGCGATGGCCGGTGTCGACCCGCACGACCCCACCACGCTGGAAGCAGCGGTACCCGACTACCTGGCCGGGCTGGACGCCGGTGTGCGCGGCCTGCGCATCGGCATCGACCCCGGCTTCACCGACAGCGTGTGCGAGCCCGGCACCCTGGCCATGCTGGCCGAGGTGGCACGGGTGCTCACCAGCCTGGGCGCGCAGGTGCTGCCGGTGCAGCTGCCGCCCGGCACCGCATCGATGTACCTGGACTGGGAGACCGTCTGCGCGGTCGAGACCGCCATCGCCCACACCGCCACCTACCCGGCGCGCGCGGCTGAATACGGCCCGGTGCTGGCCGGGCTGATCGACAAGGGGCATGGGGTCGGCGGCGTGGACCTGATGCGGGTGGAACAGGCGCGCCTGGTGTTCAAGGGCGCGCTGCGCAAGCTGTTCCAGACGGTGGACCTGCTGCTGGTGCCGGTGCACCCGTTCGGCAACCCTTCGGCGGCGCAGCTGGACGCGATCTTCAACACCCCCAGCGGCATCGACGACGTGCTGCGCTACACCGCGCCGTTCGACATGTCGGGCAGCCCCACCCTGACCCTGCCCGGCGCGTTCACCGCCGGCGGCATGCCGGTCGGCTTCCAGCTGGTGGGCCGCCACCTGGACGAGGCCCTGCTGGTGCGGGCCGGCCATGCCTACCAGCAGGTGACCGACTTCCACCTGCGCCACCCGGCGCTGTAGGGCGGGATCGGGGCTGCAGGGCCAGGCGGCGCCCGCCGTCTGGTCTCAGGCCGCGGGCAAGCACAACCGCACGGTCGTGCCCTGCCCGGGCTGGCTGGCCACGTCCACCGTGCCGCCGTGCAGCGCGACGATGCGCTGGACGATGGCCAGGCCCAGGCCCTTGCCGGCGTCGCTGGTGGCAGGGGCGACACTGCTGCGCGCCTGGTAGAGGCGGTCGAACAAATGCGGCAGCTCGTCGGCGGCGATGCCCGTGCCGCTGTCGGCCACCGCCACCTGCACCCGGCTGCCATCGCGGCCGGCACGCAACACCACCTGGCCGCCGGCGGGGGTGAACTTCAGCGCGTTGTCCAGCAGGTTGGCCACGGCGCGCTCGAACAGCTCGACATCGACTGCCGCCACCGGCGCCACCGTGCCCTGCTGCGCGAAGCGCAGCGCCACGCCTTGCTGCGCTGCCCGTTCGGCAAAGCGCAGGGCGATGTCGTCGAGCACCTCGGCCAGGTCCAGCCGCATCGGCTTGAGCTTGAATTCGGGCTCGTCCAGCAGCGACAGGTCGCCCAGCGACCGCACCAGGCCGGCGGCGTTGCGGGTGTTGCGCAGCGCCACCTGCACCAGGTGCCGGTCATCGGCGCGCTGGCTGTCGCCGGCCCAGCGCTGGTCCAGCGTTTCCAGGCAGGCCACGGTGGCAGTGAGCGGGCTGCGCAGGTCATGCGACAGGTTGGACACGCTTTCGCGGCGGAAGCGGTCCATGCGCTGCAGCGCATCCCATTGGCTGCGCAGCGTGGTCAGCATGGCGCGGAAGCCCTCGCGCAGGCGGCTGAACTCGTCGCCGGTGCCGGCCGCTGCGCTGCCGGGCGCTGCGGTGCCGGCAGCCGCAGCCGGCGCCACCGCCGCCGCTGCAACGCTGAAGCCATCGCGCGACGCAGCGGCCACCTCGTCGCTCAGCACCCGCAGGGGCCGCGTCACCGTGCCGATGATCCAGGCCGCCAGCAGCGAGCCAAGCACCATCAGCGCCGCCGCTGCGGCCAGCGCCGGCCCGGCCAGGCTGCTTTGGAACAGGGCCCGGCTGGCACCGGGCAGGCCCTGCTTGCGGCAGACGACGTACAGGTAGCCGGCCACCGGCCCGGCAGAGCGGATCAGCTGCCGCTGCAGCGCGCGGGCGGCCACCACCGCATCGGCATCCATGCGCTCCGGATCGTCGCCCATCACATAGGGGGCCAGCTTGCGGGCCTGCGCGTCCAACGCTGCTGCGGCCGACTGCTGCACCGGCCCCAGCGCCACCTTGAAGCCCGGCGCCAGCACCACCTGCCCGCTGTGCGCCAGCACCGCGCCGTCTGCCGCCAGCAGGTAGAGCTGGCTGTCGGGCTCGAACAGCAGCAGGCTGGTCAGGAACCGGGTGAAGCTGTCGGGGTCGCGGGCATGCAGGTCGAGCAGGTCGGGGGACTGCGCCACCACCCGCGCCAGGAACGCATCGGCGCGCTGGTAGGCGCCTTCATGCGCCACGCGCTGAAAGGCCAGCGCCAGCGTCGCAATCACGCCTGCAGCTGTCAGCAGGCCCGTCAGCAACACCGCCAGCGCCAGCCGGGCGCGCACCGTCATGCCGGCGCGTCCCGCATCTTGTAGCCGGCGCCGCGCACCGTCAGGATGAACTGCGGCTGCATCGGGTCGCGCTCAAGCTTGGCGCGCAGCCGGTTGATGTGGGTGGTGACGGTGTGCTCATAACCTTCATGGGTGTAGCCCCAGACGGCGTCGAGCAGCTGGGCGCGCGAATACACCCGCCCCGGGTGGCTGGCGAAGTGCAGCAGCAGCTCGAACTCCAGCGCGGTGAACTCGAGCACGCCGCCGCGCACCCGCACCTCGCGGCGGCTGGGCAGGATCTCCAGCTCGCCGTTGCGCACCGTCTGCGCCGGTGAGGCCGGCGCCAGCGCTGCAGCGCGCAGCAACGCGGCGCGGCGCAGCAGGGCCTTCACCCGGGCCAGCAGCTCGGCCATCGAGAACGGCTTGGTCAGGTAGTCGTCGGCGCCCAGCTCCAGCCCCAGCACGCGGTCGAGCTCGGTGCTCTTGGCCGTCAGCATCAGGATGGGCGTGGCGCGGCCGCGGGCGCGCAGCGCCTTGCACACCTCCAGCCCGTCCAGGCCCGGCATCATCAGGTCCAGCACCAGCAGGTCGGCGGCTTGCTCCAGCTGGCTGGCCAGGGCGGCGCTGCCATCGGCCACGGCCTGCACCTGGTAGCCGGCCTGCTGCAGGTTCAACACGATCAGGTCACGGATGTCGGCCTGGTCTTCGGCAACAAGGATGTGGCTGGGCATGGGCAAACAGTCGTGCGGCGCAAGGCAACCCTGACATCGCCCGTGTTGCTGCCGATGTGATCTGGCTGTGATCTTCGGTGATGGGGCTGCGAGGGGCGGCGCTGACAGTGTAGTCACCGCCCCACCCCACCCACCAGCGCCGCACCATGACCAAGCTTGTTTGCCCGCCCGCCGCACCAGCCCCTGCCCCCTGTGGGGCCATCGGCTGGGCCGACCTGGCCCCGCACCGCAGCCACCTGGTGCGCTTTGCCGGCCAGCGGCTGCACGACCCCAGCCTGGCCGAGGACCTGGTGCACGACGTCTTCGAAGCGGTGGCCAGCGGCCGCGCCTGCTTTGCCGGCCGCAGCGCGCTGCGCACCTGGCTGGTGGGCATCCTCAAGCACAAGATCGTCGATCTGGTGCGCCAGCGCAGCAGCCATGAAAGCCTGGACACCGGCTGGGCTGACGACGACGACAGCGCCCCCGGGGCGGGCCACGCGGCACTGGAATGCCCCCAGCCGCGCCCGGACCTCGTCGCCGAGCAGCGCCAGCGCCTGGCGCAGACGTTGCAGCGCATCGCCGCGCTGCCACCCAGCCTGAAGCGCGCTGTCGAACTGCGCCTGCTGCACGACCAGAGCAGCGCCGAGGTCTGCGACCTGCTGCAGATCAGCGCGCAGAACCTGCATGTCAGGCTGCACCGCGCGCGCATGGCCCTGCTGTGCTGAGCGGCTGCGCCCTTGCCGCCATGGCGGGCAAAGAAAGCTGGGACCATGCTGGACAGATGCACGCCTGCATGCCGACTGTTGACGACCCTGCATCACCACCACCAACCACCCACACCATGAAACGCCGCCAAGTCATGCGCCTGCTTTCGCTGTTCGGCCTGGGCACCCAGGCCACCATGGCCGGTGCCGCCACACCGGCACCGGCCACACCCACCAAGCTGCGCCTGAGCGAGGCTGAATGGAAGCAACGGCTGACGCCAGCGGCCTTGCGCGTGCTGCGCCAGCACGGCACCGAAGCCCCGGGCAGCAGCCCCTTGAATGCCGAGAAGCGCCAGGGCGTCTTCCACTGCGCCGGCTGCGACCTGGCCTTGTTCTCGTCGGATGCCAAGTACGAGAGTGGCACGGGCTGGCCCAGCTTCCACACCCCGTTGCCGGGCGCGCTGGGCACCAGCACCGACTTCAAGCTGATCCTGCCCCGCACCGAGTACCACTGCGCCCGTTGCGAGGGCCACCACGGCCATGTCTTCGACGACGGCCCCAGGCCCAGCGGCAAGCGCTACTGCAACAACGGCGTGGCACTGAAGTTTGTGCCGGCGGCGGCATGACGCGCCGCCCGACCTTCCTGGGTGCGGCGGCTGGCCTGCTGGCGCTGGGGCTGGGGCTGGCCACGGCCATGCCGGCCCAGGCGCAGACCACGGCCAAGGCCACCTTTGCCGGCGGCTGCTTCTGGTGCGTGGAGGCCGACTTCGACAAAGTGCCGGGCGTGGTGTCGACGACATCGGGCTACATCGGCGGCACCGTGGCCAACCCCACTTATGAGCAGGTGTCGGCCAAGACCACCGGCCACACCGAAGCGGTGGAGATCGTCTTCGACCCGGCCAAGGTGAGCTACGCCAAGCTGGTCGAGCATTTCTGGCGCACCATCGACCCGACCACCAAGGACCGCCAGTTCTGCGACGCCGGGTTTCCGTACCGCACCGCCATCTTCACCCATGACGCGCAGCAGGCCGCTGCGGTGAAGCAGTCTCTCGAGGCATTGGAGAAGACCAAGCCCTTCAAGGAGCCGATCGTCACCGTGGTCTTGCCGGCGACCACCTTCTACCAGGCCGAGGCCTATCACCAGGATTACTACAAGAAGAACCCGGTGCGCTACAGCTACTACCGCAGCAGCTGCGGCCGGGACGCCCGGCTGAAGCAGCTGTGGGGCACGCCCTGAGGCGCCGGTCTACTTCACCAGGCGCGTGGTTGGAAAAGCTGCCACCCAGCCGAACCAGAACGCGCGGTGTGCCGGCAGGCGCTGGCGCACCTGCCCGAGCGGGCCGTGCAGGCCGTCTTCAGCCACCCGCCAGGCCACGCCGGCTGCATCCAGCGCACGGTCCTGCCCGTTCCAGCTGAGCAGGGCCGCGCCATCGGCCTGGTAGACGCGGTTGGCGCCGCTGTCGTCGGTCAGCACCACCAGCCGCACCGGGCCCACCTGGGCATGCAGCACCCGCTCAGCCAACAGGCGCTGGGCCGAGATGGCCAGCGCGTCACCAGGCGCCTGCGCAAAGCGCAGCGCCAGCACCTCGGCCTTGTTGGCCAGCCGGGTGTCGCGCCTGGGCACGTTGAACATCAGCTCATCGGTGGCGAAGTAGCGCCGGTAGGCCGCACCTTCGCTGTAGTCGCGCAGGTGGCCGGTGTCGGGCGACAGCACGCGGGTTGTGGGGTGGCGCTGGCGCCAGGCCTTCCAGGTGGTGGTGACCAGGTGCAGGCTGCGCAGCGTGATGCCCTGGCCCACCAGCGGGCCCACCACCGGGGTGCCAGTCAGTGTGGACCACAGGGACTTGGTGGCGTGGTCGTACATCAGCTTGTTCGACCGGTACAAGAACCCGCTGGTCCCCAGTTCATGGTGCACGCCGTCGACGGTGGTGTCGTACAGCACCATCGCCCCGCACAGGGTGCAGTAGACGCCGTTGAGTTCGCGCCCGGCGATGCGGTCCTTGACCATCTCGTGCCAGGCCAGGATGCGTTTCGGGTAGGCCCGCACATCACCGTCGATGGCCACGCCGAAGACGATGTCGTCATCGGCCAGCCAGCCCGCCTGCGCAGCGCCGGTCATCTTCGGGTTCTTCAGCGGCGGGATGCCGTCGCGGCGCACCCCGCCCCAGCGGATCTCGTCGAGGCGGATCGCCGTCTTGGGCTGCTGCGCGAAATGCTCACGAAACTGCGGGTCGAGCACTTCGTACAAGCGTGCCTTGAACTCGGCGTACTGCGGGTGCAGCGGCGGAGCGGTCGCCCACAGCCATTCGTACAGCGCGTTCACGTCGGTGCTGCGCAGCCCCGACTTGCGCGCCAGCAGGGCCAGCACATCACGCTGCACAAAGTCGTCGGGCATGAAGCCGCTGCCTTCGAGCAGCATGGCGGCATAACCGTCACGCCACTGCTTGTCGATGCGCGCCAGCGCCGCCCGCGCCTTGGTGCCGGGCACGTCCAGCAAGGCCAGGAAGTCCTGCAAGGGCAGCACGGCATTGGCCGGCAAGACACGCTGGGCGGGATCGTCCGCACCCGCACCCGCACCCGCTGACACCGCCTGCGGGCTGCCAGCCTGGGGCCGGGCGGCCTGGCTCGGCATGGCGCTGCACACCGCCAGAACGGCCACGATGCACAGAACCCGCCCAGTCATGTTGCGCCCCTGCTGACGTTGACCCACGGCAATTGTGGGATGCAACACCGCATCAAGGCTTCACAGGGCCGTGACCTGGCGTTGTACCTGCACCAGCCGGTGCTGGCTGGCGGCCGCGCATGCGCCGCCGCACCCGGGACAGCGCCACGTTGGTGATCCCCAGGTAGCTGGCCACCTGGTGCAGCGCCACCCGCTCGGCGATGTCCGGTTGCTCTGCCAGGAACTGCTGGTAGCGCTGCTCGGCGCTGTCCATCATCAACGCCGACTGGCGCCGTGACAGGGCCAGCAGGTTGGCCAGCAAGGCGTCGGTCAGGGTTGCGCGCAGCGCCGGTTGCTGCTGCAACCAGGCCTGCAAGGCGGCATGGCCCAGCTCGACCACACGGCTGCGCTCCAGCGCGTCGATGGCGCAGGTGGCGGCCGCAGCGGCGCCCTGTTGCGGCGGCATGCCGGCCCATTGCCATTCGGCATGGAACGCACTGGTGCGCTCCCGCCCATCCCCATTCAGAAAATGGCTGCGCAGCAAGCCCTGCTCGACAAACCAGACCGCACCCAGCGGCTGCCCCACCGCCTGCAGCACCTCACCTGCCACCAGCACGCGGCGTGGCAGGGCCAGCCAGGCGGCCTGGCGCAGCGGGTCGGCGTTGATCCAGTACAGAAACCCGGGCCCGCAGGCTGGGCAGTGGTCGGTCATCGGCTGGATTCTCCGCGCTGCGCGCGCCTGGTGAACCCGGGTTAAGGCGTTGCTGCCCCTGCCCACCGACCATGGTGGCCCATGCCGACCCGAAAGCTCCGACGATGACCCACCCGACAAGCACCACCCTGCGCTGGAACTGGCCGCACCTGGCCGTTCTGGCCGGCCTGCCGCCTTTTGCCTGGTTGTGCAGCATGGCCGCGCTGTCAGCCGCCGCGATGCTGACGCTGGGCACGCTGCTGTCGCTGGCCTGGCTGATGTGGGCCGAACGGCGCTGGCCGGCCCGGCCGGGCTGGTCACCGGGGGCAGGCGATCTGGCGCGGGACGGGGCCTTTCTGGGCTTGAACGCCGTGACCGACGCTGCCGGCGGCTTGGTGCTGGCCTGGCTGGCGCTGTCGATTGCCGCAATGGTGCCCGGTGCCGCCGCAGACTGGTCACCCTGGATTGCCGTGCCGGCAGCCGTGGCATTGGGCGAACTGGGGCCCTATGCGCTGCACCGCTGGGCCCACCGCGGTGGATGGGGCTGGCGTGTGCATGCGCTGCACCACGCACCGGTGCGGGTGAACGCCAGCAACAACCTGACGGCGCATCCGGTCAACGTGCTGTGGAACCAGTTTGCACGCACCGTGCCCTGGCTGGTGCTGGGCTTCGACCCCCTGGTCATCGCCTGGGCATCGTTGTTCATCCAGGTGCAGTCTTTCGCGGTGCACGCCAACATTGCCGGTACCTTGGGGCCGCTGAACCGCTGGATCGGCACCGCCGAGCTGCACCGCTGGCACCACAGCACCGTACCGGCCGAGGCGCTGAACTTCAGCACCGCCCTGCCGCTGTGGGACCAGGTGTTCGGCACCTGCCGGGCACCCTGCGGACGGGGGCCGGCGCAGGTGGGGATCACCGATCTGCCACCCACGCGCGGCTGGGCGATGTGGCGCAAGATGCTGCTGGTTCCGATCTGCCCGCGATGCGCGTGACGGCCAGCCGCGCGGGCTCAGGTCAGGCCAGCACCCGGGCCGGCATGCAATTCGCCGCACAGCGCGCCCAGCCGGGCTTCGCCTTCAGGCGTCTGCCCACCACCGGCCAGAAACCGCGCCATCGCCGCCTGCGTGCCGGGGCCTGTCAGCGTGCCCTGGAAGGCCGCCGCCTCGGCCTGCAGGTCGGCCACTAAGCCATGCTCGGCACGCAGCACGCTGGCCTTGGCCGCCGCCACCGCATGCGGTGGAAAGCTGGCGATGCGCTCAGCCAGCCGGTCGACATGCGGCCACAGTGCATCGGCCGGCAGCGCGCGGTTCACCCAGCCCCAGTCTTCGGCCAGCGCAGCGTCGATGTCATCGCAGCCCAGCACCGCCTCCAGCGCCCGGCTGCGGCCCAGCAGGCGCGCCAGCCGCACGGTGCCCGAGCCTCCGGGCAGGATGCCCAGCGCCACCTCGGGCTGGTTGAACACCGCGCCGCCGCGCAGCGCAAAGCGCATGTCGCAGCTCAGCGCGATCTCGCTGCCGCCGCCGCCGGCGCGGCCTTCGACCACGGCGATGGTGGCCTTGGGCATGGTGCGCCAGGTCTCGGCCATGCGGTGGAAGGGCGACAGCAGTGCGTCTGGCGCCGGCGCTGCGGTGGGGAAGCGCTGGATCAGCCCGACGTCGAAGTGGGCGATGAAGTAGTGAGGGTTGGCCGAGCCCAGCACCACCACCCGCACGTCGTCATCAGCGGCCAGCGCATCGGTCAGGCGCAGCAGTTCCTTGAACAGCGGCTTGTCCAGCAGGTTGATCGGCCCGTTGTCGAGCAGCACCCGCGCCACGCCCTGCTGCAGGCTGACGCGCAGGCATTGGTAGCCAAGATAGTCCATGGGCGGGCAGGCGCTGCGGCCTGTGCAGTGGCGAGCTGTCCAGCCTACCCGGCGCGGCGGCAGTGCGGCGTCACCCGGGCGCCAGCGCGCCGGCATGGACCGCCCGGCAGCGGGCGATGTCGCAGGCGGTGGGCAGCAACGAGCGGTAGTCGCCGCGGCCGGCGGGCATGGCGCCGTCGCGGGTGAAGCAGCGCTCGCCCTGGCCGTTGTCGTAGTAGCTCATCACGTCCACGCAGCGGCGTGAATGGGCCATCAAGCCGAAGAAGTGGCCCATCTCGTGCGACACCACCATCTGCAGCGTGTCGGCCGCCGGGTGGGCCGGGTTGCGCTGGTTCAGCAGCCGGAAGGCCGCCGGCCCCAGCGCCAGGCTGTGGGTGCGCAGATTGGCCAGGCCGAAATTGCCGCCGGCTGCAGCGTCGCTCCACAGCACCAGCACCGCCCCGGGCGGCACACGCGCACCGGGCGCCACCGCCTGCACCTGCACGCCGATGCCGCAAGCCGACCAGGCCTGGGCCGCACGCTGCACCGCAGCCAGCACCAAGTCAGCGTTGAACCAGGGCGGCGCTTCGTCATGCCGGTAGGCCAGCAGCAGTGCGCCGGTGGCCACCGGCCTATCCCGCCCGTCACCCCAGGTGGCCACCTCGCCGGGCAGGCACTGGGCGATCTCCTGGTCACGCAGGTTGCCCTGGGCATGGGCCGAGGCGGCTGCCAACATGCAGCCAGCCACGGCGGCCGCCAGGCGGCGGGCGATCGATAGCATGCGCAGTGGGCGGGTCACGCCATGTTGTCGGCCAGGGCGGCAGCGGCTTGAGCCTGCGGGCCTAATGGTTCTCCCGCGTCAGCCGCTCGGCAAACGAGATGCCGATGGCCGACAGCACGAAGGTGAAGTGGATCACCGCGACCATGCTGATGATCTGGATGTTGTCGAGCGTCAGGTCGCCGCTGAGGTAGGTCTTCAACGCATGCACGCCCGAGATGGAGATGATGGCAAACGCCAGCTTGAGCTTCAGGTTGTAGGTGTTGACATGGTCCAGCCAGTCGGGCTTTTTCATGTCCTTGGTGTCGAAGTGCCCGGTGGTGACGAACAGCGAGACCCCCGCCAGCGCCACCACCCACACCAGCTGCGCCACCATGGTCATGTCGACGAGCTCCAGCACCTTGATGATCAGGTCGATCTTGCCCAGGTCGCCGAACAGCAGGGTGTTCATCAGCTTGTAGGTCTCGAGCAGGAACTTGCCCAGGATGCCGAAGATGATGGCGACCAGCCCGACATAGAAGAAGAGCATGGTGAAGCGCATGCCATACAGCAGCGACCCAACGCTTGCCAAGAGTTTTTCCATGGTGTTCCAGGTGAAGGTGGGCACGTGCGCAGGCCGCTTGCCCGGGTTGATGCCGGGAGTATCTCCGGGCCTCTGGCTGCCTGCAGCACCGCCCTCAGCCCTGCTGCACGGCGGCCAGCACCTCGCGGAACAGCCGGCTCGACGGCACGCCGTTGCCCGGCTGGTTGTAGCGGCCGGCAGTGATCACCACCACCAGGTCGAGCTGCGGCACGGCAAACAAGCGCTGGCCACCGTTGCCCATGCCGGCGATGAAGGCGACGCCCGCACCCGGCCCGCGGGTGTAGCGGCCCTGCCACCACTGGCGGCCGAAGCTCAGGCCGTCACCTGCCGGCACACCGGTGGCCAGGGTGGCGGCGATCCAGTCGGCGGGCACCACCATGCGGCCCTGCCACTGGCCGCCGTCGAGCAGCAGGCGGCCGATGCGGGCCAGCTCACGCGGGCGCAGCCGCAGGCCTGAAAACGCCAGCGTGCGGCCGTTGCGGTCGGCCCGCCAGGTGACGGGCGCAATACCCAGCGGGTTGAACAACTCGGCCTGGGCCAGGTCCTTCAGCCCCTGGCCGCTGCGGCGTTCGATGATGTCGCCCAGCAGCGCGGTGGCGCCACCGCTGTAAGCCCAGCGGCTGCCGGGGGTGTGCAGCATCGGCAGGCCCAGCAGGTGGCGGTTGCGGTCGGCAGCCCAGGCCATGCGGGTCTCGCTGTTGGCCGGGTCGGTATAGGGCACGCTGGACTCGTCCCATTCCCAGCCCACCGTCATGTCCAGCAAGTGCTGCACCGTGATCAGCCGGCGCTCGGGCGTGGCCAGGTCGGCCAGTTCCGGAAAGTGGTCCAGCACCGGTTGCTGCAGGTCGAGCTGGCCGCGGCCGTGCACGATGCCGGCCACCAGGCCGGTGACGCTCTTGCTGATCGAGCGCAGGTCGTGCGGATGGTCGGCGCTGAAGGCCACGCTGCGCGCAATCCAGTCACCCGACGGCCTGTCGGTGCCGGTGAAGTAGGCCTCGGCCAGCGTGGTGGCGCCACGCTGCACCAGCAGCGCATGGGTGTTGCTGCCATCGGCAGCCACCCGCTGCGCCAGCGCGCACAACGCGGCATGGCTGCCGCTGCAGGCCGGCGCCTCCTGGGCGCGGGCAGCCGCAAGTGGCAGGGCAGGCAGGCCTGCCAGGGCCAGCAGGGATCGGCGGCGCATCGTGCAAGCACCCATGGGTGGTGACGGTGGTCGATCCTATACTGGCCTGCACCCTTGCCCGGCGGTGGGCACCCTGCCCGCAGCTCCCCAGATGGTCACCATGCAACCCGTCATCCGCAGCCTGCTGGAGACCGATCTCTACAAGTTCACGATGTGGCAGGCGATGCTGCACCGGCACCCGCAGACACAGGCTGAGTACGTCTTCATCTGCCGCAATGCGCGCGACTACCCGCTGTCGCACCTGATCGGCGAGCTCAACGAGCAGCTCGACCACCTGTGCAGCCTGCGCTTCCAGCCCGACGAGCTGGCCTACCTGCGCGGGCTGCGCTTCATCAAGACCGACTTCGTCGACTTCCTGCGCATCTTCCAGTTCCAGCGCGACTTCATCACCGTGCGCGACAACGCCGGCACGCTGGAGATCGTGGCCCGCGGCCCGCAGGTGCATGTGATGGCCTTCGAGATCCATGTGCTGGCCATCGTCAACGAGCTGTACTTCCGCCGCTTCGACCAGGCCCCGGCGCTGGCCGAGGGCCGCCGCCGGCTCGCCGACAAGGTGGCCTTGCTGCGCGCCTTCGGCAACGAGCCGCGGCGGCGCAACCCGTTCGAGTTCTTCGACTTCGGCGTGCGGCGGCGCTTCTCGGGCAGCTGGCACCGCGAGGTGGTGGCCACGCTGCAACATGCGGTGCCCGAATATTTCAAGGGCACCAGCAACGTGCTGCTGGCGCGTGACATGGGCCTGGTGCCCATCGGCACCATGGCGCATGAGTTCCTGCAGACCTACCAGGCCCTGGGCGTGCGGCTGCGTGATTTTCAGAAGGCCGCGCTGGAGGCCTGGGTGCAGGAGTATCGCGGCGACCTGGGCGTTGCCCTGACCGACGTGGTGGGCATGGACGCCTTCCTGGCCGACTTCGACCTGTACTTTGCCAAGCTGTTCGATGGGCTGCGCCATGATTCGGGCGATCCTGTCAGCTGGGGCGAGAAGGCGCTGGCGCACTATGCCAAGCTGCGCATCGACACCCACACCAAGCGGCTGGTGTTCTCCGACGGCTTGAGCCTGCCCCGGGCCTTTGAGCTGTACCGGCACTTTGCCGACCGCACCCAGCTGGGCTTTGGCATCGGCACCAACCTGACCAACGACATGGGCCTGCACACGCTGCACATCGTGATGAAGCTCACGCACTGCAACGGCCAGCCGGTGGCCAAACTGAGCGACAGCCCGGGCAAGATCCTGTGCGACGACCAGACCTTTCTGGCCTATCTGCGGCAGGTGTTCAACGTGCCGGCGCTGACGTAGCGCCGGCCAGGCCGCCACCAGCCACCCAGTCCACCAGCGCGTCCAGCGCCGGCCGCGCCGCTGCAGCGTTAGGGTGGTTGATGAAGGCCACCAGCACCCAGGGCCGGCCCTGCGGGTCGGGCACATAGCCGGCCAGGGCGCTCACGTCACGCAGCAGGCCGGTCTTGAGCCGGGCCTGGCCGCTGGCGGGGCCGGCGGCAAAGCGGTTGCGCAGCGTGCCGTCCACCCCGGCCAGCGGCAGGCTCATCAGCAGGTCAGGCGCCCAACGGCCCTGGTGAGCGGCCTGCAGCACCTGGGCCAGCGTGCGGGGCGTGATGCGTTCGCTGCGCGACAGGCCCGAGCCGTTGTCGACCACCAGGCCGGGCGCATCGATGCGGCGGGCAGCCAGCCACTGGCGCACCGCCCGGTCGGCCAGGGCGCGGGTGGGCAGCTCGGGGTTGTCGGCCGCCTGCGCCAGGCCCAGTTGCAGATACAAAAGCCGGCTGTAGACATTGCTGGACTGCTTGTTCAGCGGGCGCAGCAGCTCACCCCAGGGGCGCGCTTGGTGGCTGGCCAGCAGGCGCAGGCCGGGCGTGGCCGGGCCGGCGCGCTGCACACCCGGGGCC
>JARXAJ010000196.1 GCA_029865965.1 Aquabacterium sp. | reverse complement strand
CGACAAGATCAATGACCTGTTCAACGCCTTCGAGCAGGCCGACACCTCCACCACGCGGCGCTTTGGCGGCACCGGCCTGGGCCTGGCCATCACCCGGCGCCTGGCCCTGCTGATGGGCGGTGACGTGGGCGTGCACACGGTGCAGGGGCAGGGCAGCTGCTTCTGGTTCACTGCCAACTTCGAGCGTGCCACCCAGCCGGTGCAGGCCGACAGCGCCCGCCTGCCGGGCCGGCGGGCCCTGGTGGTCGATGACCAGCCCGATGCGCGCGCCACGCTGGCCGACCTGCTGCGCCGGCTGGGCATGCAAGTCGACAGTGTGGCCAGCGGCGACGACGCGGTGCAGGCCGCACTGCAAGCCGAGCAGCGGCGCCGGCCCTACGAGCTGCTGCTGCTCGATGCCGGCATGCCGGGCACCGATGGCCTGAGCGCGCTGCGTCAGCTGCGTGCCCGCCTGGGTGACGACGGCATGCCGCCGTGCATCCTGATCGTCGACGACGGCCAGGCCCTTGCCCACGCAACCCGGCTGGACACCGGCGCGCTGGTGCGCCTGGTCAAGCCGGTCACGCTCTCGGCGCTGTCGGCCTGCATCGACCGGCTGGACCACCAGCCCTGGCAGCGCCAGGAGCCCGACCGCGGCGAAGCCCAGCCGTATGAGCGTGCCCTGCAGCAACGCGCAGCCGGCCAGCGGGTGCTGCTGGCCGAAGACAACCCGATCAACCAGGAGGTGGCCAGTGAACTGCTGCAGGCCGTGGGCATCACGGTCGATCTGGCCAACGATGGCCAGCAGGCGGTGCAACTGGCGGCCCAGCATGACTACGACCTGGTGCTGATGGACATGCAGATGCCGGTGATGGACGGCCTGGCGGCCACCCGGGCACTGCGGGCCATGCCACGCCATGCGCGCACTGCCATCCTGGCCATGACGGCCAATGCCTTCGGCGACGACCGCCGGGCCTGCCTGGAAGCCGGCATGGACGACCACATCGCCAAGCCGGTCGACCCCGAAGTGCTGTACGCCATGCTGGGGCGCTGGCTGCCGGCCCGCGTCGATGACAGTCCGGGCCGCCCGGATGTCGATGCCGCTGCTGCGGCCAACCTGCCGGCTGCTGCGGCAGCCACCGCTGGCATGCCAGTGGCTGCGGCGGTGCGGGCCATGCAGCCGCCGGCGCCCGCCCTGGTGCCGGACACGCATGCCATGGTCGACTTCTCCGGCATCCACGGCCTGGCGATGTCGCGTGCGCTGCTGTACCTGCCCGGGCGCGACTTGGTCTATGCGCGGGTGCTGCGCCAGTTCGCCGACAGCTATGGCCGGGGCGTGCCGGGGCTCGACGCGGCCTTGCAGGCCGGCGACTGGGCGGCTGCACAGCGGCTGCTGCATTCCCTGCGCGGCGCCTGTGGCGCCGTGGGCGCGGTGGGCCTGCAAGCGCAGGCACAGACACTGGAGGAGCGGCTCCAGCTTGCGCTGTCCGGGGACCAGGCAATGGCCAACCGGCCCGACGCGCGTGCGCTCAACGCTTGCCTGGCTGCCCTGGTGGCGGCCGTGCGCGACCGCCTGGACACGGCGGCAGCCGCGATGTCAGGGGCCCCGGCCGGGCAACTGGGTGATCGGGCGCCGGGTCATGTGCGGGTGGGTGATGTGCCGGCGGGTGATCTGCCGCTGGATGACCGGCAGCTGGGTGAGGGGCTGCGCATGCTGGTCGCGCAACTGCGGCTGGCCGACTTCCAGGCAGGTGAGCAGTTCCGCCAGATCGAATCTGCCCTGCATGCCGCGCTGGGCGCGCAGGCGGTGCAGCACCTGCGCACGCCGCTGCGCGCCCAGGATTACGAAGCTGCGCTGGTACAGGCTGAGCTGCTGCTGGCCCGCCTGGGCCCGCAGCAGCCCCATGCCACCGCCCATCAGTAGCGGTAGACGCCGCGCCCGGTCTTGCGGCCCAGCCAGCCGGCGGCCACCATCTCCTTGAGCAGCGGGCACGGCCGGTACTTGCTGTCCGCGTACTCGTCGACATAGACATCCATCACCGCCAGGCACACGTCCAGGCCGATCATGTCGGCCAGGGCCAGCGGGCCGATCGGCTGGTTGGTGCCCAGCTTCATGCCGGCATCGATGTCCTCGGCGCTGGCCAGGCCTTCAAACAGCACGAAGAACGCCTCGTTGATCATCGGGATCAGGATGCGGTTGACCACGAAGCCCGGCGCGTTCTTCACCGTGATCGGTGTCTTGCCCAGCTTCTGCGCCATCGCGAACACGGCGTTGTGCGTGGCGTCGCTGGTCTGCAGGCCGCGGATCACTTCCACCAGGGCCATCATCGGCACCGGGTTGAAGAAGTGCATGCCGATGAAGCGGTCGGGCCGCTGGGTGGCCGCGGCCAGCTTGGTGATGGAGATGCTGCTGGTGTTGGTGGCCACCAGCGTGTCGGCGGGCAGCAGGGCATCAAGCTGGGCCAGGATCTTGCGCTTCAGGCTTTCGTTCTCGGTGGCGGCCTCGATCACCAGCTGCGCCGGTTGCAGCGCTGCATAGTCGGTGCTGCCCGTGATGCGTGCCATGGCTGCGGCTTTGGCCTCGGCCGTCAGC
Source organism: Aquabacterium sp. (assembly GCA_029865965.1). Lineage (GTDB taxonomy): Bacteria > Pseudomonadota > Gammaproteobacteria > Burkholderiales > Burkholderiaceae_C > Pseudaquabacterium. The sequence continues at coordinate 9,207 of JARXAJ010000196.1, read as the reverse complement.
TTGTCCTTCTTCACCAGCCGGTCCAGGCTGGTGGACACCGCCGCCAGGCCACGCTGCACGGCGGCATCGTCGATGTCGACCATCACCACGTGCAGGCCACTGGTGGCGCAGGCCTGCGCAATGCCGTTGCCCATGGTGCCGGCGCCGATCACGCCGATGGTCTGGATGTTCATCTGGGTTCCTCTGGATGGGGTTGGATGTTGCGGTGCGGCAGCTTAACCGCTGCGCTGGGGCGCACCCCGATGGCGCTGGCCACGGCCGAGTGGGCATCATCGCGCCACCCCAGCCCCAGAGAATGCCCATGCCCCATCCCCCGTTCCACGCCGACCAGGTCGGCAGCCTGTTGCGCCCTGCCAGCCTGGCCGACACCCGCGCCCGCCACCGTGCCGGTGCGGTGGACGCGGCCACCCTGCAGGCGGCCGAAGACGCTGCCATCACCGAGGCGGTGCGCCGTCAGCGCGCCTGCGGCCTGCAGTCGATCACCGACGGCGAGTTCCGCCGCGACTGGTGGCACCTGGACTTCCTGGCCCAGCTTGACGGCGTGACCCTGGTCGACAACGGCGGGCAGAAGTTCCGCATCGCGGGCCAGAGCGAACAGCCGCCAATCGCATCGGTCACCGGCCCGGTGGGCTGCAGCGGGCCGATCATGGCCGAGCACTTCCGCTCCCTGGCCGATGTGGTGGCACGCGAGGGCGGGCCGGGCGCGGTGGCCAAGATGACGATTCCATCGCCATCGATGCTGCACCTGCGCGGCGGGCGCGCCGCCATCTCACGCGAGGCCTACCCTGACCTGGACACCTTCTGGCATGACGTGGCTGCCGCCTACCGCGTGGCCATCGGCCACCTGGCCGCTGCCGGCTGCCGTTACCTGCAGCTGGACGACATCACCTTTGCCTACCTGTGCGACCCCAAGATCCGTGACAACTGCCGTGCCAACGGCGACGACCCCGACGCCCTGCCACGCCGCTATGCCCAGGTGATCAACGCCGCCTTGGCGGGCCGGCCGGCCGACATGGCCGTGACCATCCACACCTGCCGCGGCAACTTCAAGAGCGCCTGGGTGGCCGAGGGTGGCTACGACCCGGTGGTGGAGGCAATGTTCAGCACCGACGTGGACGGCTGGTTCATGGAGTTCGACAACGAACGCGCCGGCGGCTTCGAGCCGCTGCGGCATTTGCCCAAGGGCAAGCAGGTGGTGCTGGGCCTGGTGACCACCAAGCTGGGCGAACTGGAGACCACCGACACGCTGCTGCGCCGCATCGACGAGGCCGCGCAGGTGGTGCCGCTGGACCAGCTGTGCCTGTCGCCGCAATGCGGTTTCTCCAGCACCCACCATGGCAATGCGCTGTCGCAGGACGACCAGTGGCGCAAGCTCGAGCGGGTGGTGGAGGTGGCACGCAAGGTGTGGGGCTGAGGACGAGGCGCCCGGGCTCTGCGGGGCCGTAGATGCGAGGCGCAGTCCCCAGGCCGGATGAGCCGGCGGGCGCACGTCCCCACAAGGCGGCTTGCGGTGGGGCGGGCGGCGCAGCAGCATGCTGCGCATCCACACCAGGAGACATCCATGGCCACACGCGCCCGCATCAAGTCATCGCCCTACATCCTGAACTGCCTGCCATCGCCCAAGCCCGAGAAGAACTGGACACTGGCCACTGCTGCGGCGGCCGGCATCACCAGCACGGCCACGCCGAAGTCGGCCGCAGCCGCGGCCAGCAACATCGACCTGCGTGAAGCCTGGTGGGCCATCGGCGACCAGGGCAACACCGGCAGCTGCGTGGGCTGGGGCACGGCCGATGCGATGCTGCGCTGGCACTTTGTGAAGGCCGGCCGGCTGGGCAAGACCGAGAAGCTGTCGGTGCGTTATGTGTGGATGGCTTCGAAGGAGACCGACCAGTACACCACCCGCCCCACCAGCTTCGTCGAGAGCGACGGCACCTGGCTGACCGCAGCGCTGGGCATTGCGCAGAAGTTCGGCGCTGTCACTGACAAGGTACTGCCGTTCAAGCTGGGCGGCCAGTCGCAGATGTACACCGGCAGTGTCGACACCTTCTACGCGCTGGCGGCTCAGCGGCGCATCGCCTCGTACTTCAACCTGGGCCGCAACCTGGCGGCATGGCGCAACTGGCTGGCCACCAAGGGCCCGATCCTGACCCGGCTGGACGTGGACAACGCCTTCATGCAGGCCACCACTACCAAGGGCAAGCTCGACACCTACACCGCCAGCAGCGGCCTGGGTGGCCACTGCGTCGCCTTGGTTGGCTATGTCAACGGCCGATTCATCGTGCGCAACAGCTGGGGTACTGGCTGGGGCGACAAGGGCTTCGCCCTGGCTGCCGACAGCTATGCCCAACCGGCCTTCACCGAGGCGTTTGGCGTGGTCCTCTGATGTGGGGATGTGTTGGCGCAAGTTTGAGCCTTGGTATGGGTCGACTTCGAGCCCCAAGCCGAAGTCGATCAGCAGCGTTCGAAAACAGCTGCAATCCCCTGGCCACCACCAATGCACATGGTCACCAGGGCGTATCGGCCGCCGGTTCGGTGCAGTTCGTAGATGGCCTTGGTGGTGATGATGGCGCCGGTGGCGCCGATCGGGTGGCCCAGCGAGATGCCCGACCCATTCGGGTTGACCTTGGCCGGGTCCAGGCCCAGTTCCTGCACCACGGCGCAGGCCTGGGCGGCAAAGGCTTCGTTGGATTCGATCACGTCCATCTGCGCCACCGTCAAGCCGGTGCGCGCCAGCACCTTGCGGCTGGCCGACACCGGCCCGATGCCCATGATGGTGGGGTCCACGCCGGTGTGGGCATAGCCCACCAAGCGCGCCAGCGGCTTCAGGTTCTGCGCCTTCACCGCGTCACCTGCGGCCAGCACCACCGCGCTGGCGGCGTCGTTGATGCCCGAGGCATTGCCGGCCGTCACACTGCCGTCTTTCTTGAACGCCGGGCGCATCTTGCCCAGCGTCTCCATCGAGGTGTCGGCCTTCACATGCTCGTCGACCTCGAAGGCCACCTCGCCCTTGCGGGTCTTGATCATCACCGGGACGATCTGGTCCTTGAAACGCCCGGCGGCGATGGCGGCGGCGGCACGGCGGTGGCTCTCGGTGGCCAACGCATCCATCATGCTGCGGCTGATGCCGAACTGCTCGGCCACATTCTCGGCGGTGATGCCCATGTGGATCTTGTGGAACGGATCGTGCAGCGCACCGACCATCAGGTCGAGCATCTGGGTGTCGCCCATGCGGGCGCCAAAGCGCGCGCTGGGCACCAGATAAGCCCCGCGCGACATCACCTCGCAACCGGCGCCCACGGCAACGTCACAGTCACCCAGCAGGATGGACTGCGCTGCCGACACGATGGCCTGCAGGCCCGAGCCGCAGAGCCGGTTGACGTTGAAGGCCGGTGTCTCCTTGGGCAGGCCGGCGTTCATCGCCGCCACGCGGCTGAGGTAGACATCACGCGGCTCGGTCAGCACCACCGTGCCCATGGCCAGATGGCCCACGCTGTCGGGCGCGGCGCCGCTGCGCTCCAGCGCGGCCTTCACGGCCACGGTGGCCAGGTCGGCCGGGGTGGTGTCCTTCAGCGTGCCGCCGAAGGTGCCGATGGCAGTGCGGGCGGCGCTGATGACATAGACGTCACGGGATGCGGACATGGGGCGGTCTCCTGATGGATTGAGGGGTTGCGCGGCGCAGGATAGCTGCAGAAATTTGCATCGGACTGACGCTGGTCAAGGCGCTCAAGCCCAAGGCCCGCGCCGCCGGCCTGTGGAACGGTGCACCGCAACACCATCGCCAGGATCGGGCTGGGCAGACATGCGGCAGCGCAGTGATGTCGTCTGACGGCTGGCCTAGAACAGGCTGGCCGCCAGGTTGATGGCCAGCGCCAGCACGGCAGTGTTGAAGGCGAACGACAGCACCCCGTGCACCAGCACCAGCCGGCGCATGGCCGGCGTGGTGATGGCCACATCGCTGGTCTGCGCGGTGGCGCCGATGGTGAATGAAAGGTACAGAAAGTCGGCATAGCCGGGCTGGAAGCCGGCGTCTGCGCCCGGGAACTGCAGCCCGCCGCCGCCCGGCCGGTAGAAGCGGCTGGCATAGCTGAGCGCAAACACCGTGGGCAACATCAGCCAGCCACCCACCACGGTGGCGGCGGCCAGCGCCACATGGGGCAGGGGGTGGTGTGCTCCGGGCGCCTTGGCGGCCGCCAGTTCCACCACGGTGCCCACCAGGCTGACCAGGGTGGCCAGGATCACCAGCACCAGCACGGTGGCTGCGCTGTCGGCCTGTTGCTCGGCCACCCGCCGTAGGTGGCCATGGCCGGCGGTCAGCATCATGCCGGCCACCAGGGCCAGGTAGAACCAAACGCCCAGATTCCAGCCGACCAGCCCGCGTTGCAGTGCGCCCCAGGAGGCCGGCAGCAACCAGGCCGCCGCCGCCCCCAGGGCCACGGCCGTGGCCAGCCGCACATGCGCGCGCAGGTGCAGGCGCACCAGGTGGCGCAGGGCTGCCATGCGGATTGCGCTCAGCGGTACACGCCGTCCCAGGGGCCGGGTTGCACCTCGGCGCGCTGGCCGTCGGCGCTGGCCGTGGGGCGGTTCAAGGTGAACATCGACTCGGCACCGATCACCGCATAGTCCATGTAGCCCAGCCTGGCCAGGGTGCGCATGCGGCCGGTGTCGACCACGCCGTCGGCGATGTACTGGTCGTCGATGTAGATCGCCACCACCTCGCCGATCACCATGGTGTAGCCCACCGGGTCGGCACCGCCCGGCTGGCCAGGCGGTGCCGGCAGATCGATGGTCTTCCAAAGCCGGCATTCAAACGCCGCCGGTGCCTGGGCTACGCGCGGCGGCTTGACCAGCAGTGACGGCGCCTCGGCCAGGCCGGCCAGGGTGAACTCACTGACACCCGGGGCCACTGGCGCCGAACTCAGGTTCATCGCATCGGTCAGCGCCTGGTTGGCAATCGAGCAGGTGAACTCGCCATTGGCCAGGATGTTGCGCAGGCTGTCTTTGTGGCCGCCCGACGAGAACATCACCATCGGCGGCCGGTCGCTGACAGCATTGAAGAAGCTGTAGGGCGCCAGGTTGGGCACGCCGTCGGCGTTGAGGGTGGCGATCCAGCCGATCGGCCGGGGCACGGCCAGGGCCTTGAACGGGTCGAACTTCAGGCCTGGCGCGCGGGTTGATGTGGGGTAGTGCATGGTGGGATGGTTGGCAGCTGGGCCGGGCAGTATCGGCCGCTGCAGGCCGGCGCGCCGTCCGCTGCCAGACAATCCACGCCGATGACGCCGCCGCCATGAACTTCAAGCAACTCGAATCCTTCGTGCACGTGGCCGAGCTGGGCAGCTTCAGCAAGGCTGCGCTGGTGCTGGACATCGCCCAGCCCGCGCTCAGCCGCCAGGTGCGTGCGCTGGAAACCGACCTGCGCGAAACCCTGCTGTTGCGCAACGGCCGCGGTGTGGTGCTGACCGACGCCGGCCAGCGCCTGTATGAACATGGCCGCAACCTGCTGCAGGCCCTGGCCCAGGCCGAGGCCGATATGGGCGGCGCGCGCGACGAGCCGCTGGGCCGCATCACCATCGGCCTGCCGCCCAGCGTGGGCCGCCAGCTGACGCTGCCCTTGATCGACGGCTTCCAGCGCCGCTGCCCGCGCGCACGGCTGGCCATCGTCGAAGGCCTGTCCAGCCACATCGGTGAATGGATCAGCACCGGCCGGGTCGATGTGGGCCTGCTCTACAACCCCGAGGCCCAGCCGGCGCTGGAGATCACCCCGGTGATCGAGGAAGCGCTGTGCCTGGTGTCGCCCGGCAGCTTGTCAGGGGCGGGCGCCGGCGGCGGCTCGGCGGCACTGCCGCTTGCGCAATTGCCGGCCTATGCGCTGATCGTGCCCGAGCGCGGCCATGCCATCCGCAAGCTGCTGGAGACCCGGGCGCTGCTGGCCGGGTTGAAGCTCGACATCGCCTGGGAGGTCAGCAGCATTGCCGCCATCATCGACCTGGTGTGCGCCGGCTATGGCCATGCCGTGCTGCATGCCAGCGCGGTGGCGGCATCGGGCCGGGGCGATGCGCTGCGGGTGCGCCCGCTCGTGCAGCCCAATCTCAACAGCATGTTGTGCCTGGCGGTGTCGGCCCGGCAGCGGCCCAGCCCCCTGGTGCGCCAGACCACTGCGCTGTTGACCGAACTGGTGCGGGCCTTGCCCCAAGGCACAGCGGCCGCGTCGCAGCCGGGGTGAAGCCACCTGCGCGACGATGGGACATTCCACCACCACAAACCACCACCCGCCCGATGCCACCCCATCCACCCCCTGCCTGGCTGCAGGCCGCCCGCGACGCCTGGGACTGGCGCGGCCAGCAGCGCCCGCCATTCGCTGTGCAGCCCGGCCCGGGCCAGGTGTCGGTGTGGGACTTCCCGCGCCCGCCCCGGTTGGTGGCCGACATCCGCGAAGTGGTGTTGCGCTGGGGTGGCCCCGACGGCGTGGAAGTGGCACGCACCCGCCAGGCCCTGTGCGTGCTGGAGACCGCGCACCCGCCCAGCTTCTACCTGCCCTGGGCCGACGTGGCCCGGCATCTGGTGCAGCCGGCCCCCGGCGGCTCGTTCTGTGAATGGAAAGGGCCGGCCCGTTACTGGAGCCTGGTCGACGGCGACCGCCAGCTGCCCGGCGCGGCCTGGAGCTACCCGCAACCATTGGCCGGCGCCGATGCCCTGGCCGACCGGGTGGCGTTCTACCTGGGCGGCCTGTACGGCACGATCGACGGCCTGCCGCTGCGGCCCCAGCCGGGCGGCTTCTACGGCGGCTGGATCACGCCGGAACTGGTGGGGCCGTTCAAGGGTGCACCGGGCAGCGAGGGCTGGTGATCACCAGCAGGTTGAAAGTCATGCTGTAGCGGCATAGCAGCTATTGCTGGCCATGCCTGGATGTTTGGGGCCCGGGCCTCCAGAATCGCCGCAACGCCACCGCTGTCACCTGCCCAGCCCATGCTGCCCACCCCGCCACAGGCCCTTGCCGGCATCTCGTCGATGGCCACTCGCCAATTGCTGGCCGAGCTGCTGGCCGCATGGCAAGGGCAGGGCGGTCAAGCGATGAACATGGAATCGGTGGGTGGGGTCGATGCTGCCAAACGCGTGGCCGCCGGCGAGGGCTTCGACCTGGTGGTGCTGGCGTCCGACGCCATCGACAAGCTGCTACACGACGGCCACCTGGCGCCGGGCAGCCGGGTCGATCTGGTGCAGTCCGGCGTGGCGGTGGCGGTGCCAGACGGCGCCCCCCGGCCCGAGATCAACACCGAAGCGGCGCTGCGCACCGCCGTGCTGGCAGCGGCCCGCATCGGCTATTCCACCGGGCCCAGCGGCACACAGCTGCTCAAGCTGTTCGACCGCTGGGGCATCAGCGCCCAGTTGCAGGGCCGCCTGGTGCAAGCCCACGCTGGTGTGCCGGTGGGCAGCCTGGTCGCCAGCGGCGACGTGGCGCTGGGCTTCCAGCAGCGCAGCGAGCTGATCGGCCTGCCCGGCATCTGCCTGCTGGGCGACCTGCCGGCGCCGGTGCAAATCACCACCATCTTCTCGGGCGCTGTGGCCACCACCAGCCAGCAACCGGCGGCGGTGCGGTCGTTGCTGGCCTGGCTGGCCGCGCCCGACACCGGCGCCGCCAAGCAGCGCCATGGCATGGCGGCCGCCTGAAAAAGCTTCAAAAATCGACACCGGGAGACCCAGATGATCATCGACGTGCACGGGCACTACACCACCGCGCCCAAGGCGCTGGAGACCTGGCGCAATGCCCAGATCGCCGGCGTCGCCGACCCCAGCAAGATGCCCAGCGCAGCCGACCTGAAGATCAGCGACGACGAGCTGCGCGAGACCATCGAGAGCAACCAGCTGGCCAAGATGCGCGAGCGCGGCAGCGACCTCACCATCTTCAGCCCGCGCGCCAGCTTCATGGCCCACCACATCGGTGACTTCCAGGTCAGCAGCACCTGGGCGGCCATCTGCAACGAGCTGTGCTATCGGGTGTCGCAACTCTTTCCCGACCACTTCGTGCCCGCTGCCATGCTGCCACAGAGCCCCGGCGTCGACCCGGCCACCTGCATCCCCGAGCTGGTGAAGTGCGTCGAGCAGTACGGCAACGTCGGCATCAACCTCAACCCCGACCCGTCGGGCGGGCACTGGACATCGCCGCCGCTGAGCGACCGCAGCTGGTACCCCATCTACGAGAAGATGGTCGAGTACGACATCCCGGCGATGGTGCATGTCAGCACCAGCTGCAATGCCTGCTTCCACACCACCGGCGCGCACTACCTCAATGCCGACACCACGGCCTTCATGCAGTGCCTGACCAGTGACCTGTTCAAGGACTTCCCGACGCTGAAGTTCCTGATCCCGCATGGCGGCGGCGCCGTGCCCTACCACTGGGGGCGCTTCCGCGGCCTGGCGCAAGAGCTGAAGAAGCCGCTACTGACCGAGCATCTGCTGAAGAACATCTTCTTCGACACCTGCGTCTACCACCAGCCCGGCATCGACCTGCTGACCAAGGTGATCCCGGTGGACAACATCCTGTTTGCCAGCGAAATGATCGGCGCGGTGCGCGGCATCGACCCCGAGACCGGCTTCTACTACGACGACACCAAGCGCTACATCGAAGCGAGCACCTTGCTGACCGCGGCGCAGAAGCAGCAGGTCTACGAAGGCAACGCCCGCCGCGTGTTCGCCCGGCTCGACGAGCAGCTGAAGTCCAAGGGACTTTGACCCCCCCAACCCGCGCAGGAGCACCCACCATGTATGAACTCGGCGTCGTCTACCGCAACATCACCCGCACTGACCGTGCCACCGCCGACGCCCTGGCCGCCCTGGGCAGCGCCACGGTGCACGAGGCCATGGGCCGCGTCGGCCTGCTCAAGCCTTACATGCGGCCTATCTACGCCGGCGCGCAGGTGTCGGGCACGGCTGTCACCGTGCTGCTGCACCCGGGTGACAACTGGATGATGCATGTGGTGGCCGAGCAGATCCAGCCGGGCGACATCGTCGTGGCCGCCATCACCGCCGAATGCACCGACGGCTACTTCGGCGACCTGCTGGCCACCAGCTTCATGGCCCGCGGCGCCCGCGCCCTGGTCATCGACGCCGGTGTGCGCGACGTGAAGACGCTCACCGAGATGCGCTTCCCGGTGTGGAGCAAGGCGATCAGCAGCAAGGGCACGATCAAGGCCACCATCGGCTCGGTCAACA
>JARXAJ010000177.1 GCA_029865965.1 Aquabacterium sp. | reverse complement strand
TGGGTGATGGGCCAGCGGCTGGGCCGCCCCGACGATGGCCCGCCCCTGCGGGGGGCTGCTGCCGCAGGCGGCGCAGGGGCCAAGGTACCGCGCGACCTGTCGGAGTACACCAACGTCATCATCCACGAGGCCGACCGCCTGCAGGCGCTGGTCGACCGGCTGCTGGCGCCGCACCGCAAGCCGCACGTGGTCAGCGATGTCAACATCCATGAGGTCTGCGAGCGGGTGCGCTCGCTGATCCTGGCGGAGTTTCCGCAGGGGCTGACGGTGCTGCGGGACTACGACATCTCCATCCCCGATTTCCGTGGCGACCGTGAGCAGCTGATCCAGGCGGTGCTCAATATTGGCCATAACGCCGCGCAAGCCCTGGCCGAGCGCATCACCACAGCCGATGCGCGGCTGGTGCTGCGCACCCGGGTGGCGCGCCAGGTGACGATCGGCAAGCAACGGTTTCGACTGGCACTGGAATTGCATATCGAAGACAACGGGCCCGGTGTGCCCGAGGACATCCGAGACCGCATCTTCTACCCCCTGGTGTCGGGGCGGGACGGCGGGTCGGGCCTCGGGCTGACGCTGGCGCAGACCTTCGTGCAACAACACCAGGGCACGATCGAATGCGACAGCGAGCAAGGCAAGACCGTGTTCCGCATCGTCATCCCGCTGCCGTAATCGGCAGCTCGTTCCACAGGAAACAGGCCGCCGCCGCATGAAACCCATCTGGATCGTAGACGACGACCAATCCATCCGATTCGTGCTGGAGAAGGCGCTGGCGCGCGAGCAGTTCGCCACCCGCAGCTTCAGCAACCCGCGCGACGTGCTGGCCGCGCTGGACGACGATGAGCCGCAGGTGCTGGTGTCGGACATCCGCATGCCCGGTGGATCGGGCATCGACCTGCTGGGCAAGGTGAAGGCCCGGCTGCCGGGCCTGCCGGTGATCATCATGACGGCTTACTCTGACCTGGACAGCGCCGTCTCGGCCTTCCAGGGCGGTGCGTTCGAATACCTGCCCAAGCCCTTCGACCTGACCCGTGCGGTCGAGCTGATCCGCCGCGCGGTCGAAGAAAGCCTGCGCGAAGAAGTGCGCGACCTGGGCAATGCCGACATGCCCGAGATGCTGGGCCAGGCCCCGGCGATGCAGGACGTGTTCCGTGCCATCGGCCGCTTGAGCCAGAGCAATGTCACCGTGTTGATCACCGGCGAAAGCGGTTCGGGCAAGGAACTGGTGGCCCGGGCGCTGCACAAGCACAGCCCGCGTGGTGACGCCGGCAGCAACGGGCCATTCATCGCCATCAACACGGCGGCCATCCCCAAGGATCTGCTCGAGAGCGAGCTGTTCGGCCATGAGCGTGGTGCCTTCACCGGCGCGCAGACCATGCGCCGCGGCCGGTTTGAACAAGCCGATGGCGGCACCTTGTTCCTCGACGAGATCGGCGACATGCCGTTCGACCTGCAAACACGGCTGCTGCGCGTGCTCAGTGACGGCCAGTTCTACCGTGTGGGCGGCCACCAGCCGCTGAAGGCCAATGTGCGGGTGATCGCCGCCACCCATCAGAACCTGGAGCAGCGGGTGCGTGAGGGCGCGTTCCGCGAAGACCTGTTCCACCGCCTGAACGTCATCCGCCTGCGCCTGCCGGCCTTGCGTGAGCGGCGCGAAGACGTGCCTTCACTGACCCGCTTCTTCCTGGCCAAGAGCGCCAAGGAACTTGGCGTGGAAGCCAAGCGCATCACCGAGCCATCTGTCGAGCGCCTGATGGCCTTCGATTTCCCAGGCAACGTGCGGCAGCTGGAGAACATCTGCCACTGGCTGACGGTGATGGCCCCGGCCCAGGTGATCGAGCCCAAGGACCTGCCACCTGAATTGATGGGCGGTGACGTTGCCCGCTTGCAGGTGGCGCCTGCCGTGGCCCATGCCCATGCCCCGGCGCCGGAAGGCCCCAACCATGCCGTCTTGCCCATTCATGGCGCGCCCGTCCACCCACCGGCGCCGCAGCCGGCCGGTGTGGTGGTGGGCGGCTTGCCCACCGGCTGGCTGCTCGACCTGCAGCGCGAGGCCCGCCGGCTGCTGGAATCGGGTGACCCGGAGGTATGGGAGACGCTCACGCGCCAGTTCGAAGGTCAATTGATCCACACCGCCCTGGAAGTCACCCGCGGCCGTCGCATCGAGGCCGCGCACAAGCTGGGCATCGGGCGCAACACCATCACCCGCAAGATCCAGGAGCTGGGGCTCGACGACTGACGGCGCGGCGGGCGCCGCCCGCCATCAGCTGCGGTACCAGCCGGAGGTGTTCGCGGCCTCGTGACGGTGGGGCAGGGTGCCTTGCACCACATCGTCATACGCAGAACGGGGCACCTCGCTCACTTCCAGCCCGCCCGGCATGCTGTTCAAGCTGCTGCGGATGCCGGACTGGCTGTCCAACCCGCCCATGAAGCTGTCTGACGATTCTGCCCCGCGCGTCGGCTGGGTGGCGGCACGCAGGCTGCGGCCGGCAATGGTTTCGACCAGCCGCTGCTGCAGCACGCTGAACTGCAAGCGTTCTGCCAGGCTGTCTGCCGGCAGGCGCGACAGCTGTTGCAGGCCACGTTGCAGCACCCACACCGGCATCTCCGTCAATGCCACCGAACCCTGTCGGGACAGCGAACGCTCGATGAAGTAAAGGTGCGGCAGCACCTGCCGCAGCCCGCGCTGCGTGCGCATGCGGTCGCGCAGCGCCCGGTGCGCCTGCCGCAAGGCCTGGCCACGGCCGGGCTCGGGCAGGGTGGTGACTTCACTGCGGAAGTGGTTGCGCTGGTCGGTGCTGTTGCGCACTGCGGTATGGACCCTGCGCAGTGCAGACCAGCGCTGCCAGGCCTTCAGGGGATGCAACCAGTCAGTTGCTGGGCGACGATCCACCTGCTCGATGGTCCAGACCGAGAGCTGCGAGAGCTGGCTGTCCAGCAAAGATTCGGTCGAACGTCCCATCTGCCCCCCGGTTGCCTTGGTGCACGCCGACGGACTCTTCAGCCTCTGAGCGCGTGCATTACGTGAACGAGTTTGATGATGCCACAGCAGTTCAGGTCAGCGGCCAAGCCAGCGTGGCCACCACAGGCGCGTGGTCGCTGGGCCGCTCGTTCTTGCGTGGCAGCTTGTCCACTGTGCAGGCTGTCACTGCGCCCTGCAGTGCTTGGCTGACGAGGATGTGGTCGATGCGCAAGCCCTGGTTCTTGCGGAAGGCCAGGTTGCGGTAGTCCCACCAGCTCCAGGTGCGGGGTGGCTGGTCGAACAAGCGGAAGGCGTCGACCAGGCCGAGCCCGCACAGCCCCTGGAAGTGGGCACGCTCTTCGGGTGTGCAATGGATCTGGCCGGCCCAGGCCACCGGGTCGAACACGTCGCGGTCGTCGGGCGCGATGTTGAAGTCGCCCATCAGCACCAGCTGCGGGTGTTGCGCCAGTTCGGCCTGCAGCCAGTTCTGCAGTGCTTGCAGCCAGGCCATCTTGTAGGCGAACTTGTCGCTGCCCGGCGCTTGCCCGTTGGGGAAGTAGGCGCCGACCACCCGCAGTCCGTCCACCGTGGCGGCGATCACCCGGGCCTGCGGGTCGTCGAAGCCCGGGATGTTCGTCACCACATCGGTGGCCTGGCTGCGCGACAGCAGGGCCACGCCGTTGTAGGTCTTTTGGCCGAACCATGCGCTGTGCCAGCCGGCGGCGGTGATGTCGGCCTGCGGAAACTTGTCGTCGGTGAGCTTGGTCTCCTGCAGCACCAGCACATCGGGTTGATGCTGGTCCAGCCAGCCCAGCAATTGCGGCAGACGCACTGCGAGGGAGTTGACGTTCCAGGTCACGAGTTTCATGGCAATCCTAAGTACATGTTTTTATTGAACTTTATTTCTGGAAGTTTGGTCGGTACCCCCACGCAGACCCCCAAGTTTTTCCGCTGTAAGCCCGGTCGATGGCGCCGGGCGGCACTCTGTTGTCGTCATCCTACAAGCGGTCGTCGGCAGGCGCTCTTGGATGCGCGGGCTACAGCGTCATGCAGCCCCCAGCAACGCCGCGTTGACCTTGAGCGCAAGCGTCTGGCAATGCTGCAGCAGGACGTCGAAGGGTACGGCGTCGTCCAAGAGCAGGCCCTCCTCAACCATGCAGTGGTAGTCGTCGGCCAGCGTCTTCCGCGCGTATCCGCTGGGTGCCAGATCCAGTGCGCCGGTGACCGCTGCGCGGTCGTCGATGGGCGTACCGTCTGGCATCGATTCGGCGAAGAAGATGCTCTTGTGCTCTGCCATGTCGTGGGCCAACGCGCGGTTCTTCGCGGCGCTGTCGGCGAAGCCGGCAGCGTCGAGCCGCGTCACGTCGTGCCAGTAGCGCGCATAGCGGTTGCCGCCCGGATCGGTCCCATCTACCCATGCACAGCGCAAAAGTCAGGCCCTTCCGGCCCAACATCCCGCCCGAGACAGCGTCAACCCGGCCTTAAACCCGTACAGCATTACTCCGCTGAATATGCGGGCTAAAGACCGCGCGCCCTTGGCGCGGTTGCCGGCGCCTCAGCATCGGCGCGCCGTGTGTGCTGTGGAGTCCTCTAACGATCCAGGGACTGCTGCCAGAACGACGCATGGACTTCCGCGTCTGACCTGGGCAAGTCAAGGGCGGACCCAGACTCGTCACCGGAAACCTGTCGTTCAGGCACTTGCCACAGCCACGTTTTGGTGCGCGGGGCGACCGACCGGTAGTGGCTGCTGTCGATCACGGCCGGCTGGTTCAAGGCCAACTGTTCCGGATCATCTGCATGTCTTGGCCCTTGTCGGGTTTGCCGGCAACGGCGGGGTGTACCGCGGCCTGCTCGTCGCGCACGGCGGCGTGGGCGCGCCTGGTCGATGGTTACCTTGGCTTCCTTGACAAGCTTGGCGAACTTCGCGGTTTCGCTCTTGATCTGAGCAGCCATCGGCTCGGCACTCTTTCCGACAGGCTCGGCGCCGATTTCGTCCATGCGCTTGCGGAACTCGGGCGACTGGAAAACGGCTCGTCGGCCAGCATCAGGCGCGTCTATTGCACCAGCGCGCGCGGTGCCCACGCGCTGGTGCTGCCGCCTGACAACGCATCGGCACGTTCGTTTGAGCGCCTCGTCGAGCAGGTCCACGCGGTCGAGCGCGGACAGCGCCAGGCAGCGGGCGGCGCGCGCAGCAAGGTCGGATTGCCGACACCCGACGTGCCCGGCAGAACGATGAACTCACCGGCGGCCACGTCCAGTTGCGTGGGTTGCAGGGGCGTGCCTGCCTTGCCATAGGTGACTGACAGACCCTGCGCGCGCAGCAATCAGCTGGCAGGTGTGGCCCCGGCGTTCAACGGGGCACCAGCAACGGCTCGACCCAGCGCGGCAGTGGCGATTGCGCCGCCAGCAGCTCGGCATAACTTTCGAAGCGAGACACAGGTCCCTCGGCCCCGGTGCCGTAACCGCCGGCAAACAACACACAGTCGACGCCAGCGGCTTGTGCACAGTGCAAATCGACCACGCTGTCACCCACCATCAGAGCCTGAACGCAGGTGCCGCCCAACGCGCCTATGGCGTGCAGTAGCGGCGCCGGATGGGGTTTGCGCTGGCCGCAGGTGTCGGCCCCCACCACGCTGGAGAAGTAGGCCGCCAGCCCAAGGCTACCCAGCAGGCGCAGCGCCTGCGGCTCCTGCTTGTTGGTGCACACCGCCAGCCGGTCACCGCGCAGACGCAGCTGTTCCAGCAGTTCGGGCACGCCGGGGTATGGCAGCGATTGCTCCGACAGCAGCGCGTCATAGTGCAGCCGGTAGCGGGCCAGCAGCATGTCGGTCAGCGCAGCCGGTGCGCCGGCGGCCACCAACGCGGCGTCGACGCTGCCTTCCAGCCCGGCATGCAGCGACGCGCGGACCAACGCCGAGTCGACCTCTGGCAGGCCCAGGTCGGACAGTGCCACGTTAAGCGCCCGGGTCAGGTCGGGCAAGGTGTCGACCAGGGTGCCGTCCAGGTCGAACACCCGCACCGCGCGTGACCAGAACAGCGAACCGGCAGTGGTCACAGGTCGAAGCGCGGCGAACGGTCGCCAAAGTCGTGGAAATGCACGATGGTCTTTTCGTCGTCGGCCAGCACCACCGCGTACTGCGGCGGCTCCAGGCTGCCGGGCACGCGCACGGTATTGCCCAGTTCCAACGCCACCTGGTGGTTGGTGGCGCGCACTGTCGACAACGGGATGCCGCGCCAGCTACCGGCAATCGGCCGGTGCAGGTGGCCGAAGAACAGGTGGCGGATGCGCCCGCGGTGCGGCTCCAGCGCCTCGCGCAGCGGGCCGGGGTCGCGCAAAGAGATGCGGTCCATCGCGGCAATGCCCACCGCACACGGCGGGTGGTGGATGAACAGGTGCACCGGGTGCGTGTGGCTGGCAAGCTCTTGCGCCAGCCACTGGGCGCGCGCCGAACAGAACTCGCCCCACGACACGCCCGGGTGGTTGGTGTCCAGCAGCACGTGCTGGATGCCCCCAGCCATGAACGACGACTGCACGAAGCCATCTGCCGTGATGGGTGCATCGTCGAAGGCCTGCAGGAAGCGGCCGCGGTCGTCGTGGTTGCCCACCAGCAGGTGCACCGGCATCGTCAGCGCGCGCAGTTCCTCGCGCAGCGCGGCATAGGCCTCAGCCTCGCCCCAATGCGCCAGGTCGCCGGTAACGACCACAAAGGCCGCGTCGCCCTGCTCGGCGTTGATGCTCTGCACCGCCTGGCGCAGCCGCCAGGCGGGGTCGATGCCGTAAAGCGCGCGGCCCGGTGCCACCAGGTGCGTGTCGGTGAGGTGGATGAATTTCAGCATCTCTCAGCCCTTCTTCGGCAGCAGGCCCTGCACGTCGGCAGCCATCTTCAACAGCACCGCGTCGGCGGCTTCCTTCTTCGCCACCACGGTTTGCAGGTGGTCGTTGACGACGTCGGTGATGCGCAGCGCGTTCTGGCCCGGGAACGCGTACCAGCCGGTGATCACGTCCTGCTGGCGGATGCTGATCAGGTGGTTGGGGTTGGCGGCGTAGAAGTCTGCCAGCATGTCCTTGCGCTGCGCCGGGATGGTTGTGCCGGGCATGTAGCCGGTGGCCTTGACCATCATCGTCGCGCCCACCGGGCCGGTGGCGAACTTGATGAAGTCCCAGGCTGCTTTCTGCTTGGCGCCGTCTTTGGTGAACATCATCGCCACGTTGCCGCCAGCCGGCAGCCGCGCGCCGGGGGCCGACAGCGGGTAGCGCGCACATTGCAACGGGAAGCGGCCACCGATCTCGCGGTTGTAACGTCCGAGCTGAGCAGTGCTCTGCATCGAGATGCCCATACGCCCGGCGAAGAAGTCCTGAAACATGGTGTCGGGGCGGATGTCGCCCATCTTGCCGTCGTCCACCATACGGCGCAGCACGCGCATCGCCTGCTGCCCCGGGGCATCAGCAAAGGCGACCTTGCTCTCGTCTGCGTTGAGCATGCTGCCGCCATGGCTGAAAACCAGACCCTGCCAAGACCAGTTGCCGGTGATGGTCCAGTCGAAGAACATGCCCTGGCGGTTCTTGGCCGGGTCGGCAATGGCCGCGGCGAGCTTGATCACTTCGTCCCAGCTGGTGGGCAGCTTGTCGGGGTTGCCACCGGCCTCTTTGACCAGCTGGGTGTTGTAGTAGAGGATGGGCGTGGACAGCGCGAAGCCGATGCCCGTCTGCGCACCGCCGACCTGGCCCAGCGACAGCAGCGACGGGCTGAAGCCCAGCTCCTTGACCTGCGGGTCGGCGTCCATGAAGGGCTTGAGGTTGACCGGAATGTTGCGCTCAGCCAGCGTGCGCTGGCGGTTCAGGCCGTGGAAGGCCACGTCGGGCAGCGTGCTGGTGATGGCGTCACGCAGGTTGCGCTGCATGATCTGCTCGTAGCCGTCTTCCGGCGCGCGCAGCGTGACCTTCACGTTCGGGTGCTGGGCCATGAAGGCCTTGGCGACGCTCTCCATCAGGTCCTTGAACAGAACCGGGATGGAATAGGCCACGCTGATCTCCACAGGTGCTGTCTGCGCCCGCACCAGGGCGGGCAGGCTCAGGGTGGTGGCGGCGGTGTGCAGCGCAAAGCGGCGGCGGGTGAGAAGGGACATGCAAGGCTCCTGAAGTGAACTACTTGACGGCGGTCATCGTGACCCCGTCGATGAACCAGCGCTGGGCCAGCAGGAAGGCGAGGACAAGCGGTGCGGTGATGACGGTGGCGGCGGCCATCAGCGGGCCGTAATTGGTACCGGCCTCGGCGTTGTTGAAGAACACCACGCCCAACGGCGGGGTGGCCAGGGTGTCGGTCTGGATCACCAGCAGCGGCCAGAAGAAGTCGTTCCAGTTCCACACCAGGCTCAGCAGCCCGAAGGCCACCAGCGCCGGCATCGCTGTGGGCAGCATGATTCGCCAGACGATGGCGAACTCGCTCAACCCGTCCAGGCGCGCCGCATGCAGCAGGTCGTCGGGCACGGTCTTGAAGAACTGGCGCATCAGGAAGATGCCGAAGACCGAGATCGTCGACGGCAGGATCAGCGCCGCATAGCTGTCCAGCAGCTTCAACTTCCACAGCCCGATGTACAGCGGGATGGCCGGCACCTGCGGTGGCACCAGCAACGCCAGCAGCACGAAGACGAACGCCGTCTCGCGCCCGCGCCAGCGCAGCTTGGCCAGAGCGTAGGCGCAAGGCAGCGCGAACAAGGCCTGCGCCGCAAAGATGCACGCGGTGACGAACACGCCGTTGAGCAGGAAGCGCAGCAGCGGCTGCTTGGCAAAAGCCTGGCTGTAGTTCTGCACCGCATGCCATTGCTGCGGCAGCAGCTGGAACTCGGGCGCAAAGATCTCGCCCGGCGACTTCAGGCTGATCGACACCATCAGCACGAAAGGCGCCACCATCAGCAGCGCGCCCGCCGTCAACACGGCGTGGCGGAACAGGCGAAAGGCCAGGGTTCGTTGCTGCATCGCCATCACCCGTAGTGCGCGCGCTTGTCCAGCAGCTGCGTCTGTGCCCAGGTCAGCAGCAGCACGAAGGCCAGGAAGACGCAGGTCAGCGCCGCGGCATAGGCCGAGCGCAGGAAGGAGAAGCCTTCCTGGTACATCTGGTAGAGCAGCACCGAGGTGGCCTTGTTGGGGCCGCCGTCGGTCAGCACCGCGACGGTGTCGAATACCTGGAACGAGCGGATCGCGGTGATGCTGACCACGAACACCAGCGCCGGGCCGAGCATCGGCCAGGTCACGCGGCGAAAGCGTTCCCAGGCGCTGTCGGCCCCGTCGATGGCCGCGGCTTCGTACAAGTCCTTGGGGATCGCCTTGAGCCCGGCCAGGAACAGCACCATGTTCAAACCCACCGCCTGCCAGATGCCGATCACGCCCAGCGCATAGAGCGCGGTGTCGGGGTTCTTCAACCAGTCAGTCGTGGGCAGGCCCACGACCATGAAGGCCTTGTTGACCAGGCCCACCGTCGGGTGAAAGGCGAACTGGAACACCAGCGCCATCGCCAGCAGCGTGGATGTGACAGGCAGGAAGAACAGCGTGCGGTACAGCCCCTTGCCGCGGTTACCGGCTTCGATCAACAGCGCCACGCCCAGGCCAAAAAAGACAGACGCCGGCACCGTGAAAGCGACGTAAGCCAGCGTGTTGCGCAGGCTCTGCCAGAACACCCGGTCGCGAAACAGCTCCTGGTAGTTGGCCAGGCCCGCCCAGGCGATGTCGGGCGCGCCGAAGGTCCAGTCGGTGAATGACAACATGATCACGCCCAGTGCCGGGCCGAGCAGCAGCAGCCACATCAGCAGCACCGCCGGGCCGGCGAGCACCCAGCCGGCCAATGCTTCGGCCACCGCGCCGGGGTGTTGCTGGCGCTGCGCCGATGCGGGCAGCGTCAGGGCCAGCGCCTGCGCGTGGCCCTCAGCCATTGACCACCTCCAGATGGCGCTGCGGCAGCCATTGCACGTCACGCAGACGTCGGCCCTGGGCATCGAAGACCAGCACGCGCTGGGTGCTCAGCAGCAATGTGGCGCCCAGCGCCAGGCCGCGTGCGCGTTCGGGTTCGACGCGGGCGATGAGCACGGCGTCATCATCGCGCAGGCCCACGTGCAGCAGCGTCTCGGCGCCGAGCAGCTCCTGGTGCACCAGGGTGCCGCGGACGCTGGCCGGTTGCGCGCCAGCGAGC
>JARXAJ010000155.1 GCA_029865965.1 Aquabacterium sp. | reverse complement strand
GGCCAGGTGGATGTGACCGCGCTGGCCCCCGAGCCGCTGGGCCGCCGGCGCCCCCGGTTGCACCAATGCCGCGCAGCGCAACAGCCGGCCGCGGTGCAGGCCACGCACGAAGTCGGCCACCTGGGCATCGGCCGGCTGCAGCACGGTGGCGGCCGGGTCGCCCTGCTGCACCACACGCCCGTCGCGCAGCAGCACCAGGTGGTCGGCCAGGCGCAGGGCCTCGTCCAGGTCGTGGGTGATGAAGACCACGGTCTTGCGCAGTTGCTGCTGCAGGCCCAGCAGCAGGTCCTGCATGTCGCGGCGCGACAGGGGGTCGAGCGCGGCGAAGGGCTCGTCCATCAGCAGCACCGGGGCATCGGCAGCCAGGGCGCGCGCCAGCCCCACCCGCTGCTGCATGCCGCCCGACAGTGCCGACGGCCAGGCCGCATCCGCGCCGGCCAGCCCCACCCGCTGCAGCCATTGGCGCGCTTGCTGCGCCGCATCGGCCACCGGCAAGCCGCGCAGCGCCAGCGGGTAAGCCACGTTCTGCAGCACCGTGCGGTGCGGCAGCAGTGCATAGCGCTGGAACACCATGGCCGTGGCCTGCTGGCGCCAGCGGCGCAGCGGCTCGGGGGCCAGCGCGGTCACATCCACCTGGCCGCACAGCACCCGGCCGGCGCTGGGCTCGACCAGGCGGTTGACCAGGCGCAGCAGCGTGCTCTTGCCCGAGCCCGACAAGCCCATCACCACCGAGATGGCACCGCCGGGCAGCTGCAGGTCCACCCCCTGCAGTGCCGGCTGCGGTGCGCCCGGGTAGTGCTTGGCCAGGCCCTGCAGGTGCAGCGCGGGTGCGGGCTCAGCCATGGCCGGGCGCCTGGGGTTGCCGATGACGCTGCAGCCGCCAGCCCCAGGCCTGGGCGATGCGGTCGAACACGATGGCGATCGCCACGATGGCCAGGCCGTTGAACAGCCCCAGCGCGAAGTACTGGTTGTTGATGGCCTTCAACACCGGCTGGCCCAGGCCCTGCACGCCGATCATCGCCGCCACCACCACCATGGCCAGCGCCATCATGATGGTCTGGTTGATGCCGGCCATCAGCGTGGGCAGGGCCAGCGGCAGCTGCACGCCCCACAGCTTCTGCCACGCGGTGGCGCCATAGGCATCGGCGGCCTCCAGCACGTCGCGGTCGACCTCGCGCAGGCCCAGGCTGGTCAGCCGCACCATCGGCGGCAGCGCATACACCACCACCGCCAGCAGGCCCGGCACGCGGCCGATGCCCAGCAGCATCACCGCCGGAATCAGGTAGACGAAGCTGGGCAGGGTCTGCATCAAGTCGAGCAGCGGGTTCAGCAGGCGCTGCAACCAGCGCAGCCGCGCCATGGCCGCGCCCAGCGGCGCGCCGATGGCCACGGCCAGCGCGGTGGCCACCAGCACCATGGCCAGGGTCTTGAGGGTGTCGTCCCACAGGCCGAACAGGCCCAGCAGCGCCAGCGTGGCCGCGCTGCCCAGCGCCAGCAGCCAGCGGCGCGACGCGCCCCAGGCCAGCACCGCCAGGGCGGCCAGCAGCAGCGGCCAGGGCGTAGCCAGCAGCGCCTGCTCGGCGCCGATCAGCAGGCCCTGCAGCGGCGCGAAGGCGGCTTCGATGGCCGCGCCATGGCGCTGGCTGAACGCCAGGAAGCCCTGGTCGATGGCCTGCTTGAAGGCGGTGAGGGTGTCGGCATCCAGCGCCGGAAAGCGGGCCTCCATCAACGGCCTGTCACGCCAGGCGCGCCAGGTGCACCAGGTGCGCCAGGCGCAGCGTCACAGCGCCGCCCGCACCCGGGCGGCCACGGCCGGGTCCACCCAGGGCTGCCACACCTCGGGCCGGGTCTTCAGGAACTGGCGGGCGCCCTGCTCGCCGGTGGCCTGCTGCGCCGCCATCCAGGCCAGCATGGCGTTGACGGTGGCGCTGTCCCAGCTGCGCCGCCCCAGGTAGGCATAGGCCGGGCCGCCGGCCTGGCGGAAGCGGTCAGTCACCACGGTGTGCACGGCAGCCACCGGCCAGGCATTGGGCTGGGGCGCGGCGCAACCGGCCACGCTGGTGCAACGTTGCCATTCGGCCGCATCGTGCGGCACGCCTTCGGCCAGCTTGACCATGGCGTACTGGCCCAGCAGCGCGGTGGGCGACCAGTAGTAGCCCAGCCAGCCCAGCTTGCGCTGCTGGGCGCGGGCGATGCTGCCGTCCAGCGCGGCGGCCGCGCCGGGGTCGACCAGCACAAAGCCCTTGGCCTGCGCGCCATGGGCCTTGAACAGGTTGGCCATGACGATCTGGCACTGCCAGCCCGACGGGCAGTTGTGCACCGCGCCCTGCTGGCGCGTTTGCGGACGATTCTCAGGCGCGGGGAACAGGTCGGGCCGCTTCAGCGCGTCGGCGATGCTGCGGATCTCGGGGTGGGCATCGGCGACGAACTTCGGGATCCACCAGCCTTCGATGCCGCCGTCCTTCAGCGCCGTGCCGGCCAGGTGCAGCCGGCCGGCGGCCACCGCTTTCTGCAGCGGCTCGCGCACGCCGTTGATCCAGGCCTCGGGCGCCACGTCGGGCTGGCCCTTGGCGATCATGCTGGTGAGCGTGGGCACGGTGTCGCCGGGCACCAGGTCGACCTGGCAACCGTAGCCGGCCTGCAGGATCAGCCGGTCGACCTGGGCCAGCAGCTCGGCCGACTGCCAGTTCATGTTGGCCAGGGTGAGGCGGCCACAGGCCTGGGCGCCGCTGGTGGCCGCAGCCAGCAACAGCAGGGCCAGGCCCCTGGCCAACTGGTGGGTCATGGCGTGCAGCAGCCCATGCCGGGCGGGGTGGTGTGCAGGGGTCATGGGCCACAGCTTAGCTGGCGCGGGCGACATGGGTGCCCAGTCAGTGTGCGGGCGGGTGCGGCTTGGCAACTTCGTCGATCCGAAGTACACCGTCGGTGCTGCCATCATCAAGACCTACCTCGCCTGACCTTTCCAGGAGCCTGCCCCATGACCCAGAACCACACCGCCGCCAGCACCGCCGATCCCGACCTGACCAGCCTGACCGTGGAATCGGTGCAGGCGGGCTTTCGCAGCGGCGCCTTCACTGCCGAGCGCCTGGCTGAAGCCTGCTTGCGCCAGATCGACGCCTACAACGGCCGCTACAACGCCATCATCTTCCGCAACGATGCCGCGCTGGCCGACGCCCGCGCCATCGACGCCAGGCGCCGCGCCGGTGAAGCCCTGGGCCCGCTGGCCGGTGTGCCGGTGGTCATCAAGGACCCGATGGACATGGTCGGATTCCCCACCACCGCCGGCTGGTCGCTGCTCCACAGCAAGACCGGTGGTGTCGACCTGATGCCGGCCACCGATTCACCGGTGGTGGCGCGCATGCGTGCGGCGGGTGCCATCCTGCTGGGCAAGACCAATGTGCCGGTGCTCAGCGCCAGCGGCACCCATGCCGACGACAGCTGGGCCGGCCCGACCCTGAATGTCGCCATGCCCAGCCGGGTGCCGGGCGGCAGCAGCGCCGGCACGGCGGCGGCGGTGGCCGCCAGCATGGCGGTGCTGGGCCTGGCAGAGGAGACCGGCGGGTCGATCCAGAACCCGGCGTCGGCGCAAGACCTGGTCGGCATCAAGCCCACCATCGGCCTGGTGCCCAATGCGGGTGTGGTGCCGCTGTCGAGCAACCGTGACGTGGTGGGGCCGATCGCGCGCAACGTGCGCGACGCAGCGCTGTGCCTGGACGTGCTGGCCGGCTACACGGCCGAAGACCCGAAGACGCTGGCCGGCGTGGGCAAGCAACCGCAGGGCGGCTACACCAGCAAGCTGCGCAGCGGTGCGCTGCAGGGTGTGCGGCTGGGGCTGTACGGCCCGGGCTGGCGCACACAGCCGCTGTCGGCCGAGGCACAGGCGCTGTACGCCCGCGCCGCTGACGAATTGCGCGCCCAAGGTGCCGTGCTGGTGGACGACCCGTTCCTGGGGTCGGGCTTTGCGGCGCTGCGCCAGACCACCGGCCAGGGGTCCAACTTCGATGCGCGGGGCCTGGAATCCGTGCCCTACGACCTGCAGAAGTACCTGGAGCGGCTGGGGCCCGACGCCGCGCTGAAGACCTTTGCCGCGTTTGCCGAAGCCACCGCCAGCCAGGCAGCCTTTGGCGCCGACGGCGTGCTGCGCTACATGCACCTGCTGCCGCAGTTCGTGGCCTGCCTGCAGGCCCCCACGGTGCCGCCCGACATGTCCGACTTCATCACCGTGAAGGCGCGCTACCTGCAGATCGTCGACGAGGTGTTCGCCCGCGAACGGCTGGACGGCCTGGTGTTCCCACAGATGCGCGAAGAACTGCCCCCCATCAAGACGGGCCAGACCATCCAGGAAACCACGGTCGGCGAGATCAACATCGCCGGCATGCCGGTCGTCACCGTGCCGGCGGGTTATTACGCGTCGGGCGCGCCGTTCGGCTTGTTGTTTGTCGGCAAGCAGTGGAGCGAGGCTGATCTGCTGGCTTACGCCTACAGCTACGAGCAGGCCACGCTGCACCGCAAGGCACCAGGCCTGCAATCGGCCTGAGGGCACGGGCCCGCCCGCTGCCACGGTCGGTCAGGCTGGCAACAGCAGCGCCCGTGGGCGGCGGGCCTCAGAGCCTGGGGGTTCCTGGTCTTGCCGCGCGCAATCAGGTCGGCCGCCGGCACGTCATGCTCCGGCGTGCGCAGGCATGGCGTGACGGGGGCGCGGCAAGTGGCAGGCTTTCAGCCCGCCGACAGGTCCACCAGGGCCCGCACCGGCGCGGCCACGCGGGGCCACAGGTCGCGCTGCACCTGGCGGTGCGGCAGGGCCGCCATGTCCATCGAGCCGGCGCCGGGTGCCGAAACGTACAGCACCTCACGCGCGATGGGCGCAAAGCCGGCATGGAAGTGCTGGGTCGACTTGGCCACCAGCGCACGCGGGCGCAGCGGGTCGATGCCGGCCACGCGGAAGCAGTCGGGGTGGAAGCTCTGCACCCGGTGGTCGTTGACCACGATGTCGATGGCCTCGGCATCACCCGGGCCACCGGCGCGCAGCCAGGCCATGCGGCCCAGCGGCGCCATGGCGCCGCCAAACGGCTGCCAGGCGTCGGGTGTCAGCGCCATCACCTGCACATCCAGGTCCAGCGCCGCGCCCGAGGCCGGGCCCAGCTTGCCGCCGATGCGCATGGCCAGCCGTGCGCCCACGCCGGCATCGAAGGCCAGCGCGGTGGCCACCGGGTCCCACAGCGGCGACACGGCCACGCCGCCCACACCGCGCTCGATCAGCCGGCGCAGCAAAAAGGTGGAATCACCGGCAGCGCCGATGCCCGGGTTGTCGGCGGTGTCGGCCAGCACGACCGGCCGGCCATCGGGTGCCAGGTCCAGCAGCCGGTCAATCGCGCCATCGATGCTGTAGAACGGCGGCACGATGGCGTCGCGTGCGGCCCACACCGCCTCGCCCAGGGCGGTGGCGTGGCGCTCGGCCAGGGCCTTGTCGCCATCGGTCACCACCAGCACCCGCGTGCCCACCTCGGGCGTGTCACCCCAGGGGAAGCCATGCGCCAGCGACACCGACAGCACGCCAGGCTCGGACTCCAGCGCGGTCATGCGGGCCACCAGGCCGGCCATCGGCTCGGCGGTGGTGGGGTAGATGCCGAGCATCGCGCAGTCATACACCGCCATCACCGGCCGCACATCGCCGTCGAGCATGCGGCGCAGCAGGCCAAACACCTCATCGGCGCGCTCGGCCACGTCCACATGCGGATAGTGCTTGTAGATCACCAGGATGTCGGCGCTGGCCACCTTCTGCCGGGTCAGGTGGCAGTGCAGGTCCAGCTCGGCGGCGATGGGCACGCGCGGGCCCACCAGCGCACGCACCCGGGCCAGCAGGTCGCCTTCGGCGTCGGGGTCGCCGTCGGCAATCATGGCGCCATGCAGGTTGAGCAGCACCGCGTCCACCGGCAGGGCCCGCTGCAGGTCGGCCAGGATCTCGTCACGCAGCGCGGTGTGGGTGGCTTGCGTGGTGTTGCCGGCCGGGGCGGCAAAGCAGGCCAGGCCTTCGGCCACGGTCCAGCCCAGGGCCTCGGCCTGCTGCTTCCAGCGCAGCAGCGGCACGCCGAACAGGCCTGGCCGGTCGCCATGCTGGCCACCGCGCACCAGCATGGTCTGCTGGTACACCGACATGCCGGTGGGGATGGGCGAGAAGGAATTGGTCTCGGTGCCGAGACAGGCGGTGAAGATGCGGCGTGGCATGGAAGGCGCTGGCAGTGTTGGGAGGCGCCGATGGTCGGTCACCAGGCGCTGCGGCGCAAGCGCTCTGGCCCACGCGCAGCGCACCGACGGCCGCCAGGCAGCGCCGTACGCTGCGGCAGCCGCGCGGCCATCCCGGCCCCGGGCGTCAGGAGCGCACCATGCATCAGACCGTCGGCATCATCGGCACTGGCTGGGTCGGCACCAGCGTGGCCATCTCCACCCTGCATTCCGGCGCCGCCGACGCCCTGTGGCTGCACGATGTGCGCGGCGCGGTGGCCGAAGGCGAAGCCATGGACCTGGCCCACGGCGCCGCCTTCTACCCGCCCTGCACGGTCAAGGTGGCCAGCATCGACGCCATGCGGGCCTGCCAGGTGGTGGTGGTGGCCGCCGGCCACAATGGCAAGCCGGGCGAGAGCCGCCTGGACCTGCTGCGCGACAACGCCCAGGTGGTGGCCGACATCGGCCGCAGGCTGGCCGGCTTCGACGGCACCATCGTGCTGGTCAGCAACCCGGTGGACGTGCTGACCCAGGTGATGACCGAGACCAGCGGCCTGCCGCCGGCGCGGGTGCTGGGCACCGGCACCCTGCTCGACACCGCGCGCCTGCGGCAGATGCTGGGCCAGCGCCTGCACTTGGCCACCAACTCCATCCATGCCCAGGTGGTGGGCGAGCATGGCGACTCCGAGGTGGTGCTGTGGTCGGGCGCCCAGGTGGGTGGCGTGCCGCTGCGCAGCTGGCCGCGCTGGGCCCCCGCGGATGAGGAGGCCCTGGCCCTGGAGGTGCGCCGCGCCGCCGACAACGTGATCGCCCGCAAGGGCGCCACCAACCACGCCATCGGCCTGGTCACCGCCCACCTGCTGCGCTGCATGCTGCGCGGCGAGCGCCGGGTGCTGACCGTCTCACGGGTGCAGACAGGTGCGTTCGGGCTGCAGGACGTGGCGCTGTCGCTGCCCACGGTGGTGGGACACGACGGCGGCGCCACGGTGCTGGCGCAAGCGCTGGACGCCGCCGAACTGGCGGCGTTGCATCGGTCGGCTGCCGTGCTGCGCCAGGCCCACGCCAGGCTGCAGACGCCGCCGCAGCCATAGCCAAACCATATCGGTGAGATTCAATCAATCAAACCACGCAATGCTGCAGTGCAACTAGAGTCCTTCCATCGCAGCTTTCCAACCCACTCCCCAGGAGCCCACGATGTCCATCATCAACACCCCAGTGCAGCCGTTCAAGACCACCGCCTTCGTCAACCGCGCCGGCAAGGGCGAGTTCATCGAAGTCTCCGACGCCAGCCTGAAGGGCAAGTGGTCGGTGCTGATCTTCATGCCGGCAGCCTTCACCTTCAACTGCCCGACCGAGATCGAAGACGCCGCCGACAACTACGCCGCCTTCCAGGCCGCCGGCACCGAGGTCTACATCGTCACCACCGACACCCATTTCTCGCACAAGGTGTGGCATGAGACCAGCGACGCCGTGGGCAAGGCCAAGTTCCCGCTGGTGGGCGACCCCACCCACACGCTGACCAACGCGTTTGGCGTGCACATCCAGAGCGAAGGCCTGGCACTGCGCGGCACCTTCGTCATCAACCCCGACGGCATCATCAAGACCGCCGAGATCCACAGCAACGAGATCGCCCGTGATGTGTCGGAAACCCTGCGCAAGCTGAAGGCCGCCCAGTACACCGCCGCCAACCCCGGCCAGGTGTGCCCGGCCAAGTGGAAGGAAGGCGCCAAGACCCTGGCACCGTCGATCGACCTGGTCGGCAAGATCTAAGCAAGCGCCCATGCAGTTGAACGGGGCGGCCCACGGGCCAGCCCTTTTCCCGCGGCCTGACACCCAGTTCAGGCCCCGCTGACAACCTCCGACGCGACCCTGGCGCCGGAGGCTGTCAACGGGGTCCGACCGACCCCGCCCTTCCACTCCGCCGACAAAGGACACCGCCATGTTGGACGACAGCATCAAGGCACAACTCGCTGCCTATTTCGAACGCATCACCCAGCCGGTCGAACTGATTGCCAGCCTCGACGATTCCGAAGGCGCGCAGCAGATCCGCGAGCTCGTCACCGAAGTGGCCGCAGTCGCCCCGGCCAAGATCAGCGCCCGCTTCGACGGCAACTTCGAACGCAGGCCGTCATTCCAGATCACCCGCGCCGGCCATGACATGGGCGTGCACTTTGCCGCCGTGCCGATGGGGCATGAATTCACCTCGCTTCTGCTGGCCGTGCTGTGGGCCGGCGGCCACCCGCCCAAGGTCGAGCCCGAGGTGCTGGACCAGATCCGGGGCCTGTACGGCGACTTCACCTTCGACACCTGGATGAGCCTGACCTGCCACAACTGCCCCGACGTGGTGCAGGCCATGCACCTGATGGCGGTGTTCAACCCGCGGGTGCGGGCCGTGGCCATCGACGGCGGGTTGTTCCAGAAGGAAGTGGAAGACCGCCAGATCATGGCCGTGCCCA
>JARXAJ010000142.1 GCA_029865965.1 Aquabacterium sp. | reverse complement strand
CTGCAACTGCGGCGCCCGCCGGGCGGGCCGGTGGCGGCGCAGTGCGCGCGCGGCCTGCTGCCGGTGCTGCCGCACCCGCCCGAGCAGCCGTCCAAGCTGGCGCGCGACATTGAGCGCGCCGGCCAGCCCGATTGCCGCCAGGTCTACGGCGGCATGGGCGTGCTGGCGGTGGTGCCGCTGGTGGCCGACGCGGTGCGCGACAAGGGCTGCCGCTGGTGAGCCCGACCGCCTCCGCCGAACGGGTTAACCCGCTCGGCCAAGCGGCCGGATCTGGGCCACACTGGCTTAAATTGGTCAGGCCACTTGGCCAATTCCAGCCGATGCCCTTGCAACCACTCGCCCCCCGCCGCCTCTACCGCCAGATCGCCAACCAGCTGCGTGCGCTGATCCGCGCGGGTGAGTTTCCGGTCGGCAGCCGCCTGCCGCCCGAGCGTGATCTGGCGGTGCAGCTGGGCGTGTCGCGCCCGTCGGTGCGCGAGGCGCTGATCGCGCTGGAGGTCGAAGGCCTGGTGGCCGTGCGCATGGGCTCGGGCGTGGTTGTCACGGCGCAAGAGCCGGCGGCCAGCGCCACGCCGGTGGACGCGCCGTTCGGCCCGTTCGAAATCATCCGCGCCCGCCAGGTCATCGAATGCGAGCTGGCGGCCATGGCTGCCCTGGCGATGGACGCTGCTGCAGTGGACAGCCTGCGCCAGGCCCTGGCCGGGATGCGGGCCGACGTGGCCGGAGGCCGTGCGCCGGTGCAGGGCGACCGGCAGTTCCACCTGTGCATTGCGGCTGCGGCCGACAACGGCCCGCTGCTGCGCACCGTGACCGAGCTGTACGACGAGCGCAACACACCGCTGTTCGAGCAACTGGGCCAGCACTATGAAACCCTGCCCACCTGGCGTGCTGCACTCGCCGAGCACCAGGCCGTGCTCGATGCCATTGCCGACCACGACCCCGAGGCCGCACGCGCCGCCATGCATGACCATCTGCAGCAATCGCATGACCGGCTGGCGGGCCTGCTGCCTGTGGCGGGCCACCCGGCCGCTGCCTGACCGCCCCTGCATTCCCAACAACCGAGACCCACGCCATGTCGCAACGACTCCAGGGCAAGACCGCCTTCATCACCGCCGCCGGCCAGGGCATCGGCCGTGCCATTGCCGAGGCCTTCATGCGCGAAGGCGCCAGCGTGA
The DNA here is from genome assembly GCA_029865965.1 of Aquabacterium sp. GTDB lineage: Bacteria > Pseudomonadota > Gammaproteobacteria > Burkholderiales > Burkholderiaceae_C > Pseudaquabacterium. The sequence goes on along the minus strand of JARXAJ010000142.1, from coordinate 5,841 downwards.
TTGCCACCGACATCAGCGCCGCATTGCTGCATGGCCTGGTCGAAGCCACCGGCTGCCGCGCCCAGGTGCTGGACGCCACCGACGCCGCCGCCATCCGCGCCGCCGCCGCCAGTGCCGGGCCGGTGGACGTGCTGGTCAATGCCGCGGGCCATGTGCATGCCGGCACGGTGCTCGACTGCACCGAGGCCGATTGGGACTTCGCCTTCAACCTCAACGTGCGCAGCCAGTTCCGCACCATCCAGGCCTTTCTGCCTGGCATGCTGGCAGACAACGGCGGGCACGGCGGCAGCATCATCAACCTGGCCAGCGTGGCCGGCAGCTTGAAGGGCGCGCCCAACCGCTTTGTCTACGGCAGCACCAAGGCGGCGGTGATCGGCCTGACCAAGGCAGTGGCGGCCGACTTCATCACCCGCGGTGTGCGCTGCAATGCGATCTGCCCGGGCACGGTCGAATCCCCGTCACTGCGCGACCGCATCGCCGCCCAGGCGGCAGCCAGCGGCCAGACCACGGCCGAGGTGGAGGCCGCGTTCATCGCACGCCAGCCGATGGGCCGCCTGGGCCGCACCACCGAGATTGCCGCGCTGGCCGTGTACCTGGCCAGTGACGAGAGCGCCTTCACCACCGGCACCGCGCAAGTCATCGACGGTGGCTGGAGCAACTGACCACCCCCGAAGCGCCTGCGGCGCTCCCCCCCGAAGCGCCTGCGGCGAGCCCCCCGGGGCGCCGCCGCCAGTGGCCCGGCAAAGCCGGTTCCACGGCGTCTGCTGGATCTGCAGCGCTATGGATTTGTTGTGATTCATCGACCGAGGAGACTTTCATGAAACTGCTGCGCCACGGCCCCAAGGGCCAAGAAAAGCCCGCCATGCTGGACGCCCAGGGCCAGGTGCGTGACCTGTCGGGCGTGATCGCCGACCTGCGGGCCGACATGCTGACGCCACACAGCCTGGGGCGCCTGCGCGCGCTCGACCCCGCCAGCCTGCCGATCGTCGACAAGCCCGGCCGCATGGCACCGCCCTGGAGCGGCATGGGCAAGTTCATCTGCGTGGGCCTGAACTACGCCGACCATGCGGCTGAATCGGGCATGCCGGTGCCCGCCGAGCCGGTGCTGTTCACCAAGCACACCAGCACCGTGGTGGGCTGCAACGACCCGGTGGTGCTGCCGCAAGGCTCGACCAAGACCGACTGGGAAGTGGAGCTGGGCGTGGTGATCGGCAGCAAGGCGCGTTATGTGTCCGAGGCCGACGCGCTTGAGCATGTGGCGGGTTATTGCGTGGTCAATGATGTCTCGGAGCGCGAGTACCAGCTCGAGCGTGGCGGCACCTGGGACAAGGGCAAGGGCTGCGACACCTTCGGCCCCATCGGCCCCTGGCTGGTGACGGCCGACGAGGTGCCTGACCCGCAGAACCTGCCGATGTGGCTGGACGTGAACGGCCACCGCTACCAGAACGGCAGCACCACGACCATGGTGTTCGGGGTTGCCCAGCTGGTGGCCTACATCAGCCGCTTCATGACCCTCTATCCGGGTGATCTCATCACCACAGGAACTCCGCCCGGAGTTGGCATGGGTCACAAGCCCCAACCGGTGTACCTGAAGCCCGGCGATAAAATGATGCTTGGCATCAGTGGCCTGGGGCAGCAAAACCAGACCGTCTATGCGTGGGACCCGGCCTTGATCGACAACTGATCTTTTAACCGGTTCGGTACGCGACATGATGCCCATGACAAGATTGTGTCGCTGGAGATGGACGCCGGCGGCTTCATGGGGGGGGACCCCACCGAAGGCCTACAGGTCATGCAGACTCGCACCGTCACCATCTACACCGGCACCCGCATCCGGGTGCCTGAGCACATCCAACGCATCGACACGCACAGCACGCACGGCTGGCAAATGCGCTACGGCCAGCCCACGCTGTTCTTCAGCGACGGCCAGGGCACGGGCAATGGTCCGCGCCCGGCGCTCAAGCGCGCCATCGACGCGCTGCGCCAGCGCATTGCCGACTTGCCGGCCCCCACCGGCCTGCAGCGCGGCACCAGCCCCAACAAGCAGAACGACCTGCCCGTGGGCATCAGCGGCCCCATCCTGCGCCAGCGGCCCGGCCGGTCGGTGCCCGAGTGCCATTTCTCGGTCAACCTGCCGCGCTTTGGCGGCCGCCCGCTGCGCCGCAGCGTGTACATCGCCAACCAGAACACCTATTCCCCCGAGCGCTACACCGACGCCCTCAACGCCGCACTCGACATGCGCCGCCAGGCCGAGGAGCAGTACCAGACCGACGCCACCGCCGCCAAGCGGCGCGCTGCCGCCAAGCTGTAGCGCGCCAGGCGCGTGCAGCTGGGGGGCACCATGGAGCCCCACATGAACCCAGCCGCACCGCCTTCCATCCGCATCCACCCCGCTGACAACGTCGTCATCGCCCGCCGCCAGTTGCTGGGCGGCGCGGTGCTGGCTGACGAGGGCGGCCTGGCCGTCACCGGCCTGGTGCCGCCCGGCCACAAGCTGGCCACCGCGCCCATCGCGGCCGGTGCTGCGGTGCGCCGCTACAACCAGGTGATCGGCCATGCCACCCAGGCCATCGCGCCGGGCCAGCATGTGCACACCCACAACCTGGCGTTTGCCCACTTCGAGCGGGCGCATGCGGTCGGCGCCGGCGCGCTGCCCACGGTCTACGCGCCTGAGCCCGCCAGCTTCATGGGCATCGTACGGGCCGATGGCCGCGTGGCCACCCGCAACTACATCGGCGTGCTCACCAGCGTGAACTGCTCAGCCACCGCCGCGCGGGCGATTGCCGACCACTTCCGCCGCGACATCCGCCCGGACGCGTTGGCGGCCTACCCCAATGTCGACGGTGTGGTCGCGCTGACCCACGGCATGGGCTGCGCCACCGACAGCGAGGGCGAGGAACTGCGGGTGCTGCGCCGCACCCTGGGTGGCTATGCCCGCCATGCCAACTTTGCTGCGGCGCTGGTGGTGGGCCTGGGCTGCGAGACCAACCAGATCCAGGGCCTGATCGCCCAGGAAGGCCTGCAGGAAGGCGCCAGGCTGCAGGCCTTCAGCATTCAGGACACCGGTGGCACGGCGCAGACCGTGGCCCGGGGGGTGGCGCTGATCCAGGCCATGCTGCCCGAGGCCAACCGGGTGCAGCGCCAGCCGGTGGCGGCCAGCCACCTGGTGGTCGGGCTGCAGTGCGGTGGGTCTGACGGCTATTCCGGCATCAGCGCCAACCCGGCGCTGGGCGCTGCGGTCGACCGGCTGGTGCGCCATGGCGGCACGGCCATCCTGAGCGAGACCCCCGAGATCTACGGCGGCGAGCACCTGCTGACCCGCCGCGCCGCCAGCCCGGCCGTGGCCGACAAGCTGCTGGCGCGCATCCGCTGGTGGGAGACCTACACCGCCCGCAATGCCATGCGCATGGACAACAACCCGTCGGCCGGCAACAAGGCCGGCGGGCTGACCACCATCCTGGAGAAGAGCCTGGGCGCCATCGCCAAGAGCGGCACCACCCGGCTGGAGGACGTGTATGAATTCGCCGAGCGCATCACCGCGCGCGGCTTCGTCTACATGGATTCACCGGGCTACGACCCGGTGTCGGCCACCGGCCAGGTGGCCAGTGGCGCCAACCTGATCTGCTTCACCACTGGCCGGGGCTCGGCCTATGGCTGTGCGCCGTCGCCCAGCCTGAAGCTGGCCACCAACACCGCGTTGTGGCAGAAGCAACAGGAAGACATGGACATCAACTGCGGTGGCATCGTGGACGGCGCCGAGACGGTGGACGAAGCCGGCGAGCGCATCTTCCAGCTGATGCTGGCCACCGCGTCGGGCCAGGCCACCAAGAGCGAGTTGCACGGCTATGGGCAGAACGAGTTCGTGCCCTGGCAACTGGGTGCGGTGATGTAGGGGTCGTGCGTGCTCAGCGCGCCAGCTGCACGTAGATGTCGGTGTCGGGCAACAGCTTGCGCAGGGTCTGGAAGGCGCGGTCGGCCAGCGCGGCGCCGCCGCCATCGGCATGCACGGCCAGCTGCAGGGTGACTTCGCCGTCCAGCACATGCAGGGACTGCACGAGGCCGCGGGCACCCAGTGCCCCGAGCACTGGCGTCAGGGCCTGCAGCAGACGGGCCAGCTCATCGGCCGGGCCGGTGAGCACAGGCGCACTGCGGTCCGGGCCCGGCGCGGTGCGGCGCAACGGGCCACCACCCGCGCTATGCAGGCAGCCACTGCAGCCATGCGCCGGGTTGGCGTCGTGGATCGGGATGGTCTGCAGTGCTGTGCCCATGCCGGCATCTTGGCAGCCCCGGCTGCCGTCGGCCAGACCGCCGTCATGCCAACAACCGGGTATCAATAACCCCCGACAGACAGAGGCGGGTCATCACGACCCGAGCTGTCGGGCCAGGTCGATGAAGTCGGTGGCGACGATGTCGAACACTGCGCTGCCCACTGGCTCCATCCGGCCGCCCGGGCCGTACTCGTCGGGCCGGGGGATGTAGGCGGTCTTCAGGCCGGCGCGCTGCGCTGCCACCAGGTCGAACGGATGGGCCGCCACCATCAGCACCTGGGCTGGTGCCAGCCCCAGCAGCCGGGCAGCGCCCAGATAGACCGCCGGGTCGGGCTTGAAGCAGCCGAACAGTTCGGCCGTCAGCACGGCATCCCAGGGCAGGCCGGCGTGCTTGGCCATGGCCACCAGCAGCGCCAGGTTGCCATTCGACAAGGTGGTGATGGTGTGGCCCTGCTTCAGCCGGCTGAGCCCGGCCACGGTGTCGGGCCAGGGTGCCAGGCGGTGCCACACGGTGTTGAACAGGGCACGGTCGGCCTCGCCCAGGGCCTGCAGGCCGTGCTGCGGCAGCAACTGGTCGAGCACCCGGCGGTGCAGGGCGTCGATGGTGTCCCAGGCCAGTTCGCCGCGGGCCACCTGCGCCATCGATGCAAAGTAGCCCTTGCGCCAGGCATCGGCCAGCGCCGCCCAGTCGGCCTGCAGGCCCAGGCGGGCGCCCAGGGCCTGGCCCTCGGCGATGACACTGCTGCGCCAGTCGACCACGGTGCCGAAGACGTCGAAGGCGAGGGCGCGGATGGTGGTGGCCAGGATGGTGGGAGATGTCGGATGCATGCCACCGATGATGCCGCAGCCCGGGCCTGGTTGGATCTCTCGCAAGCCCGCAGCAATGGCGCTGGGCGCACGTCCCGGCAGCGGCAAGTGCGGCCGGCATTGGCTTGAAGAATCGGCGGCATGGTGCCCCCACACTCCATGCACCCGGTGTCCAACGGCCTGTGTGGTGACCAGCCCGGCACATGCCTGGGCAACCTGGGCCATGCGCCGCTGGCCGCCATCGGGGTGTTGAACGGCCGCCAGTGGTGCATCACCGGGCCCGCTTGCCCGCTTGCCCGCTAGTGGGCCTGGGGCCTTGCCCTGCGCTTCCTGGCCGGTCGGATGAAGTGAATCCTGCACAGTGTGGCCCGCGCCGAACTGAAGCGCGCCAAAGGCCGACGCGGCGCCAATGCCGCGCACTTGCGGCGGTGGCTGCCGGTGGCTGCTGGCTGATTGCCTGGCTTGTGCCGCCGCATTGGGCTCAAAGCGGAAGTTGCCGACTCGCCACCCTCGGCGCGAGGCCGAGGCCGCCGGGTACCTGGCCGACTCCGTGTCATTCCGGGCCTGCGGCCCTCCCTTCTTGACCTCCGTCGGCCAGGCACCCGACGCCCTCGGCCAGCCACCGTCCCCGCATGCGGCGAAGGCCACGGTGGTGGCCAAGCGTCGGATCGGGTGGGCCTGTTTTGCGGAGGTCAAGGAGGAGTCAAGCGTTGGCCCGTCGGGCCTGCGCTTGGCGGGGGACACGGAGCAAAACAGGCCCACCCGA
>JARXAJ010000133.1 GCA_029865965.1 Aquabacterium sp. | reverse complement strand
CTGCTGGTCGATGGCGGTGTTCATGAACATCGCCAGGATGCTGGGCGCCGGCCCGTTGATCGTCATGCTGACGCTGGTGCCGGGGTTGCACAGGTCGAAGCCGCCGTACAGCACCTTCAGGTCGTCCAGCGTGGCGATGGACACGCCCGAGTTGCCTACCTTGCCGTAGATGTCGGGCCGGCGGTCGGGGTCGTTGCCGTACAGGGTGACGGAGTCGAAGGCGGTGGACAGGCGCTTGGCCGGCATGCCTTCGCTGACCAGCTTGAAACGCCGGTTGGTGCGGAAGGCGTCACCTTCACCGGCGAACATGCGGGTCGGGTCCTCGCCCTCGCGCTTGAAGGCGAAGGTGCCAGCGGTGTACGGGAAGCTGCCAGGCACGTTGTCGAGCATCAGCCACTTCAGCAACTCGCCGTGGCATTCATAGCCGGGCAGGGCCACCTTGCGGATCTTGCTGCCCGACAGCGTGGTGTGGACCAGGCTGGTGCGGATCTCCTTGTCGCGGATCTTCACCACGTAGTCGTCGCCGGCATAGGCCTTCTGCATCTCGGGCCACTGCGCCAGCAGTTTGGCGGCAGCCGGGTCTTGCTTGACGGCGCGCTGGTCGGCCAGGCGCAGCACGGTGTTCCTGGCGCCGTCACGCGCGGCATCGTCTTCCTGCAGCATCTGGGCGGTGGCGCGCAGTTGCTGCAGTTCACGCGCCAGCCTGGCCTGGGCACGGGCGCGGGCCTTGTAGCCGCGCACGGTGTCGGTGATCTCGGCCAGGTAGCGGGTGCGTGCAGCCGGCACCACCGGCGTCTGGTGGGTGCTGTGCCTGGTGTTGACCACGGGCAGCCGGCCTTCGGTCAACGGCAGGCCCAGGGCGCCCAGCCGCAGCTTCAGCGCCTGGTACAGCGCGGTGACGCCGTCGTCGTTGAAGCGGCTGGCCATGGTGCCGAACACCGGCATCGCATCGGGCATGACAGTGAAGGCCTCGCGGTTGCGCTGCACCTGCTTGGCCACGTCGCGCAGCGCATCGGCCGCGCCCTTGCGGTCGAACTTGTTGATGGCCACGAACTCGGCGAAGTCGAGCATGTCGATCTTCTCCAACTGGCTGGCGGCGCCGAACTCGGGCGTCATCACATACATCGGCACGTCCACCAGCGGCACGATGGCGGCGTCACCCTGGCCGATGCCCGAGGTCTCGACGATCACCAGGTCGAAGCCGGCCACCTTGGCCGCGGCCACCACGTCGGGCAGGGCGGCGCTGATCTCGCTGCCGGTGTCGCGGGTGGCCAGGCTGCGCACGTAGACCCGCTGGCCGCTCGCACCCCCGCCGCTGCCGGGCCGCCCCAAGGCGGCGGGCGCCCCCTCGGGGGGTAGCGCAGTCCGCGCAGCGGCAAGCGTGGGGGCAGACCAGACGCCGATGGCGTTCATGCGAATGCGGTCGCCCAGCAGGGCGCCGCCGCTCTTGCGCCGGCTGGGGTCGATGCTGATGACGGCAATGCGCAGCGCGTCGCCCTGGTCCAGGCGGATGCGGCGGATCAGCTCGTCGGTCAGGCTGCTCTTGCCGGCGCCGCCGGTGCCGGTGATGCCCAGCACCGGCGCCTTGGCCAGTTTGGCGGCGGCGTGCAGTTCGGCCACCAGGCCAGCGTCGGCCTTGCGGTTCTCCAGCGCGGTGATCAGCTGGGCCAGCGCGCGCCAGGCGCCTTCACTGTGGCCCTGGATGGCTGCCAGCGTGGTGGGCGCATGCACCGACAGGTCGCGGTCGGCGCGCATCACCATCTCGCCGATCATGCCGGCCAGGCCCATGCGCTGGCCGTCCTCGGGGCTGAAGATGCGCACGCCGTGGCTGGCCAGCGTCTTGATCTCGTCGGGCACGATCACGCCGCCACCGCCGCCGAACACCTGGATGTGCTCGCCGCCGCGCGCCTTCAGCAGTTCGACCATGTAGCTGAAGTACTCGTTGTGCCCGCCCTGGTAGCTGCTGACGGCGATGCCCTGCACGTCTTCCTGCAGCGCGGCGGTGACGACCTCGTCGACCGAGCGGTTGTGGCCCAGGTGGATCACCTCGGCGCCCATGCCCTGCAGGATGCGCCGCATGATGTTGATGGCCGCATCGTGCCCGTCGAACAGGCTGGCCGCAGTGACGAAGCGCACCTTGTGGGTGGGCCGGTAGTTGGCCAGTGCCTGGAACTCGGCGGACAGATCGGTCATCGGGTGTCTCCTGTTGATCGTGGTGGGGCTGGGCGGGCGAACCGAGGCCGGCCGCTGCGGCAACCGCTTGACCGGCTGAGTCTAGGACGCCAAGGCCTGCAACGGGATGGCGCAAACGCGCTGTGGCCTGAGCGGTTTTGCCAGAATACAAGCATGACCGCCGACCCCTGGCTGCCCGAGCGCAGCGTGTCCATCGCCTTCGTGCGCAGCGCCGTGCAGGCGCTGGACACGCCGGGCCGCGCGGCCGTGCTGGCCGAGGCGGGCATTGCCCCTGCGCTGCTGGCGCAGGATGCGGCCCGCGTGCCGGCCCAGGCCTTTGCCCGGCTGTGGATGGCGGTGGCCCGGGCGCTGGACGACGAGTTCTTCGGCCTCGACGCTCGGCGCATGAAGGTGGGCACATTTGCCATGCTGTGCCATGCCCTGGCCGGCCAGCCCACGGTGGGTGCGGCGCTGCGCCAGGCACTGCGGGGCTTCGGCCTGTTCTTCGACGACATCGGCGCCGTGCTGCTGGTGGCCGGCGGCCAGGCGGTGCTGCAGATCGACAACCGCATCCGCATCAGGCCGGGCGCGCCAGACGCCCGCCGCTTTGCCGACGAGACTCTGCTGGTGATGCTGCACGGCCTGCTGTGCTGGCTGGCCGGCCGGCGCGTGCCGCTGGCCCGGGTGGACTGGGCCCATGCCGCACCTGCCCATGCCGACGAGTACCGGCGCATGTTCGGCCCGCTGCAGCGCTTTGATGCGCTGTACACCGCCGCCGTGTTCGACGCCCGTGTGCTGGGCGCGGCCACCACCGTCACCCCGGCCAGCCTGAAGGCGTTTTTGCGGGATGCGCCGCAGTCGGTGTTTCTCAAGCAGGTGGTGTCGACCAACCTGGGCGACCGCGCCCGCCGGCTGTGCCGCAGCGCGCTGGACCGGGGCGAACCCGCGCCCACGCTGGCGGCGCTGGCCCGTGCGCTGGACCTGTCGGGCGCCACGCTGCGCCGCCGGTTGGATGCCGAGGGCGCTGCCTGGGGCACGTTGAAAGACGACGTGCGCCGCGACCTGGCCCTGCAACTGCTGGCCGAAGGCCGGCTCAGCGTGGCCGACATCGCCACCCGCCTGGGCTTCGAAGACGCCAGCACCTTCTACCGCGCCTTCCGCAAGTGGACCGGCAGCGCGCCGGGCGCCTGGCGCAGCGCGCAGCAGGCTGCTGCTGCCGCTGGATAGACTGGGCCCACCATGAACAAGGCCTTCACCAAAGAGTCCGAGGGCGATGCCGACGACGACGACGGCGGCCCGGCACTGCCGCCGCTGCCCCCCGGCGGCAAGAACTACATCACCCCGGCCGGCTACCAGCGCCTGCGCGGCGAGCTGATGGCGCTGATCGATGCCGAGCGGCCGAAGATGGTGGAGACCGTGTCCTGGGCCGCGAAGAACGGCGACCGCAGCGAGAACGGCGACTACCTCTACGGCAAGAAGCGCCTGCGCGAGATCGACCGCCGCATCCGCTTCCTCACCCGCCGGCTCGACATCGCCGAGGTGGCCGACCCCCGGCTGCACCATGGCAACGACCAGATCTTCTTCGGCGCGACCGTCACCTATGCCAACAGCCGGGGCGAGCAGCGCACCATCACCATCAAGGGCATCGACGAGGCCGACAACCTGGCCGGTGAGGTGAGCTGGATCGCCCCCATCGCCCGCGCCCTGCTGAAGGCGCGCGAGGGCGATGAGGTCAAGCTGCAGACGCCCGGCGGCGTGGAGGTGCTGGAGGTGATTGCGGTGCGCTATCCCGAGCCCGGACATTGAACCGTCCCTGCGGACGGTTCAACGCCTGGCGAGGGCCTGAGCGCATGCTTGCGATCGGGCCGGGCCCGGGCGTTGATCAGGGTTTGATGCGGCTGGCCCGCAGCACCGGCGGGCTGCGCTTGACGGTGCGCAGCACATCGGCCAGGTGCAGGCGGTCGCGCACGGCCAGCAGCAGGGTCAGCTCGGTGGCATCGTCCTGCTGCTCGTTGTCCATCTCGATGTGGCTGATGTCGGCCTCGGCGGCGCTGATGGCCTGGGCGATCTGCGCCAGCGCGCCCTTGCCGTTCTTGACCAGCAGCTTCACGCTGGTCTCGAAATGGCGGCTGGGCTGCTCGGCCCATTCCACCGCGATCCAGCGCTCGGGGTCGCGCTCAGCCAGGCGGCGGCCGGCGCTGCAGTCGGCGGTGTGCACCAGCAGGCCCTCACCGCGGCCCAGGTAGCCGCGGATCTCGTCACCCGGGATCGGCCGGCAACAGGTGGCCAGCACCACAGATGCACCTTCGGTGCCGTCGATCACCACGCCCGGCGTTGCCGCAGCGCTGTCGTCGGGGCCGTCGACCGTGCTGCCGAAGCGGTTCAGTGTCAAGGTCACCGCGTCGGGCCGGGTGCCGCGTTCAGCCAACAGCAGGGCCAGGCGCTTGGCCACGATGGTGGCGATCTTGCGGCCCAGGCCGATGTCGACCAGCAAGTCGCCCCGGCTGCGGTTGCCGCTCCAGCGGATCAGCTGCTGCCACAGCGCCTGCGCAGGCGCGTCGTCCAGTTCGGCCGACGGCATGGCCAGGCCTTCGGCCCGCAGGGCCTGGGCCAGCAGCTTGCCGCCCAGCTCGCTGGATTCCTCATGCTCCATGGTCTTGAGGAAGTGGCGGATCTTGCTGCGCGCCCGGCCGGTGCGCACGAAGTTCAGCCAGCTCGGGTTGGGCCGTGCACCAGGCGCGGTGACGATCTCGACCACGTCGCCGCTCTTCAACTCGGTGCGCAGCGCCACCGGTTCACCGTTGAGCTTGGCGGCCACACAATGGTCGCCCACGTCACTGTGGATGGCATAGGCAAAGTCGACCGGCGTGGCGCCGCGTGGCAGGGCCAGGATCTTGCTCATCGGCGTGAACACATACACCGCCTCGGGCACCAGGTCGATCTTCACGTGCTCCAGGAATTCAGCCGCGTCGCGGGTTTCGTCCTGGATGTCGAGCAGGCTCTTGAGCCACATCGCGCCCAGGCGCTGTGCCTCGCCCGCGCCATTGCGGCTTTTGCTGGCGCCCTTGGCGTCGTGCTTGTAGATCCAGTGCGCGGCGATGCCGGTCTCGGCCACGGCATGCATCGGCTCCGTGCGGATCTGGAACTCCACCGCCGTGCCCAGCGGGCTGACCAGGGTGGTGTGCAGGCTCTGGTAGCCGTTGGCCTTGGGGATGGCGATGTAGTCCTTGAAGCGCCCGGGCACCGGCTTGTACAGCTGGTGCAGCGTGCCCAGCGCCAGGTAGCAGTCCATCAGCGCCGGCACCACGATGCGGAAGCCGAAGATGTCGTTGACCTGGGCAAAGCCGTCGTGCTTCTCGCGCATCTTGCGGTAGATGCTGTAGACCGTCTTCTCGCGGCCCGAGACCTGCACCTTGATCTTGCTGGTCGCAAAGCCCTTCTCCACCTCGGTGCGCACCCGTTCGACGATGTCGCGCCGGTAGCCCCGGGCGCGCTGCACCGCCTTGGCCAGCGCCGCATGGCGCCAGGGGTAGAGGTGCTCGAAGCTCAGCTCCTGCAACTCGCGGTAGATCATGTTCAAGCCCAGCCGGTGGGCGATGGGCGCGTAGATCTCCAGCGTCTCGCGGGCGATGCGGCTGCGCTTGTTGGCGGGCATGGCCGTCATGGTGCGCATGTTGTGCAGCCGGTCGGCCAGCTTGACCAGGATGACGCGCACGTCGCGCGCCATGGCCAGCAGCATCTTGCGGAAGCTCTCGGCCTGGCCTTCTTCCCGGGTGCTGAATTGCAGCTTGTCGAGCTTGGTCAGGCCGTCCACCAGCTCGGCGGTGGGCGCGCCGAACTTTTCGATCAGCTCGACCTTGGTGATGCCGCAATCTTCCATCGCGTCATGCATCAGCGCGGCCATCAGCGCCTGGGCATCGAGCCGCCAATCGGCCACCAGGCCGGCCACCGCCAGCGGGTGGGTGATGTAGGGCTCGCCGCTGGCGCGGAACTGGCCCAGGTGTGCGCCATCGGCGAACTTGTAAGCCTCGCGGATCAGCTTGACTTCGGATTTGCTGAGGTAGCCCAGCTTGTCCTGCAAGGCGGCGAAGGTGGCGACGGCGTCCTTGGTGGCCGGCGTGGGCGTGGCATTGCGGTGCCTGGCCTGCAGCATGGCCGGCAACAGCAGTTCAGCAGCGAAGGAACGGATGCCCATGCGCCCGAATTTAGCCTGCTTTGCCCGGCCAGCCCCCCGGCAAGGCAAATGGGCACCCGAAGGTGCCCATTTCTGTGCGGCGCAGGTTGCGCTTAAAGCGGCACGCGGCGCAGCATCTCGATGCCGATCTCGCCAGCGGCGATCTCGCGCAGTGCGGTCACGCCGGGCTTGTTCTTGCTCTCGATCTTGGGCGCATGGCCCTGGCTCAGCATGCGGGCCCGGTAGGTGGCTGCCAGCACCAGCTGGAAGCGGTTCGGGATCTTGGTGAGGCAGTCTTCGACAGTGATGCGGGCCATGGGCGTGCCTTCGGTTCGGTACAGCGGGCTGACAGGGAGGCTGACAGGGACATCCGGCGTCAGATCAGATCCAACGCCGAGAACACCTGCGATTTGTTGCGTTGCTGTGCGGCATAGCGCAAGCGCTGCGAGTGCACGACGGTCTTTAAATCGAACAGCGCCGTCTCGAATAAACCGTTGATGATAACAAAGTCGAAATGGCGGGCCTGCGCCACCTCGATGCGGGCATTCTCCATGCGCTTGGCGATCACGGCGGGGCCGTCCTCGCCGCGCCGGGTCAAGCGCTGCTGCAGCTCGGCCCAACTGGGCGGCAAGATGAAGATGAGGATGGCGTGGGCGAAGATCTGCTTGATCTGCAGCGCGCCCTGCCAGTCGATTTCCAGCACCACGTCTTCGCCGCGCGCCAGGCGGTCCTCGATGGCGCGGCGCGAGGTGCCGTACAGGTTGCCATGCACCTCGGCCCATTCGAAGAAATCACCCTGGGCGGCCATCTGGCGGAATTCATCGCTGCCAATGAACCAGTACTCGCGGCCGTGCTGCTCCTGGCCGCGCGGCGCACGGGTGGTGTGCGAAACCGACACCGCCAGGTGCGAATCCAGCTCCAGCAGCGCCTTGACCAGGCTGGACTTGCCGGCGCCGCTGGGCGCCGCCACCACGAAGAGGTTGCCAGGTGTATCCATCGCGGGATTTTCACCCAGATGGCCCCAGCCGGCCGGGGTGCCGGTGGGTCAGAACAGGAAGTACTTCTGCGCCATCGGCAGCACCGTGGCCGGTTCGCAGGTCAGCAGCACGCCATCGGCCCGCACCTGGTAGGTTTGCGCGTCGATCTGCATCTGCGGCAGGTAGGCGTTGTGCACCATGTCGCGCTTGGTCACTGTGCGGTTGCCCTTCACCGCCACCAGGCGCTTGGCCAGGCCATAGCTTTCGGCCGTGCCGCTGGCCAGGCTGGCCTGGCTGACGAAGCTGATCGAGGTGGGGCCGATGGCCTTGCCATAGCTGCCGAACATCGGCCGGTAGTGCACCGGCTGTGGCGTGGGGATGCTGGCGTTGGGGTCGCCCATCGCCGCGGCGGCGATGAAGCCGCCCTTGAGCACCACGCTGGGCTTCACGCCGAAGAAGGCCGGCTTCCACAGCACCAGGTCGGCCCATTTGCCCACTTCGATGCTGCCCACCTCATGGCCGATGCCATTGGCCAGTGCCGGGTTGATGGTGTACTTGGCCACATAGCGCTTCACACGGGTGTTGTCGTGGCGCTCGCTGTCGCCCGCCATGCTGCCGCGCTGCTGCTTCATCTTGTGCGCGGTCTGCCAGGTGCGGATGATGACCTCGCCCACCCGGCCCATGGCCTGGCTGTCGCTGCTCATCATGCTGATGGCGCCCAGGTCGTGCAGCACGTCTTCGGCGGCAATGGTCTCGCGGCGGATGCGGCTCTCGGCAAAGGCCAGGTCCTCGGCGATGGATGCGTCGAGGTGGTGGCACACCATCAGCATGTCCAGGTGCTCGTCCACCGTGTTGGCGGTGTAGGGCATGGTGGGGTTGGTGCTGCTGGGCAGGAAGTTGGCCTCGCCCACCACCCGCAGGATGTCGGGCGCATGGCCGCCACCCGCGCCTTCGGTGTGGAAGGCGCACAGCGTGCGGCCCTTGGTGGCGGCGATGGTGTCCTCGACGAAACCGCTCTCGTTGAGCGTGTCGCTGTGCAGCGATACCTGCACGTCGTGCACATCCGCCACGGCCAGGCACTGGTCGATGGCGCTCGGCGTGGTGCCCCAGTCCTCATGCAGCTTCATGCCGATGGCGCCGGCTTCCACCTGCTGGTGCAGCGCTTCGGGCCGGCTGGCGTTGCCTTTGCCCAGGAAGCCCAGGTTCATCGGGAAGGCCTCGGCCGCCTGCAGCATCAGCCGCATGTTCTCGGGACCGGGGGTGGACGTGGTGGCCAGCGTGCCGGTGGCCGGCCCGGTGCCACCGCCCAGCATGGTGGTGACGCCGGAATACAGCGCCTCGTCGATCTGCTGCGGGCAGATGAAGTGGATGTGGCTGTCGATGCCGCCGGCGGTGACGATCATGCCTTCACCGGCCAGGATCTCGGTGCCGGGGCCGATGACGATGTCCACGCCCGGCTGCACGTCGGGGTTGCCGGCCTTGCCGATGGCGGCGATGCGGTGGCGCTTGATGCCGATGTCGGCCTTGACGATGCCCCAGTGGTCGATGATCAGCGCATTGGTGATGACCAGATCAGCCGCCTCGTGCGCATGCGGGCCGTTGGGCGCCTGGCTCTGGCCCATGCCGTCGCGGATGGTCTTGCCGCCGCCGAACTTCACTTCTTCGCCGTAGCCGCCAGCGCGCAGCGTGAAGTCGTCTTCGACCTGGATCACCAGTGCGGTGTCGGCCAACCGCAGCCGGTCGCCCACGGTGGGGCCATACATCTCGGCGTAGGCACGCCGTCCGATGGTTGCCATGTCAGAGTGCTCCCTGGATCTGGCCCCGGAAGCCCCAAACCTGCCGGGCGCCCGCGTAATCCAACAGTTCCACCGTGCGCTGTTGGCCCGGCTCGAAGCGCACCGCCGTGCCGCTGGCGATGTTCAGCCGCATGCCGTGGGCGGCGGCGCGGTCGAAGCTGAGCGCCGCATTGGTTTCGGCAAAGTGGTAGTGCGAACCCACCTGGATCGGCCGGTCGCCGGTGTTTTGCACCACCAGGGTGTGGGTGCGCCGGCCGGGGTTCAGGATGTGTTCGCCGTCGTCGGTGAGCAGTTCGCCGGGGATCATGCGTGCCACCTCATTTGCGGCGGGCCAGCCACAGGCCCAGCACGGCCAGGGCGGCCAGCACCAGGGCCACATCGGTGGCATGCCAGTGCGACACGCCAGGCAGGCCGTGGCCAGTGTGGGCTTGCGCCAAGTTGGTACCCGCCAGCAGCGCCAGGGCGGAAAGTTTCTTCATCATGGTGTGTTCCAGCGGTTATGCAATGGGTTGGTGCACTGTCACCAATTTAGTGCCATCGGGGAAGGTGGCCTCCACCTGGATCTCGGTCACCATCTCGGCGACGCCGTCCATCACATCGGCGCGGGTCAGCACGGTCTTGCCGTCGCTCATCAGTGCGGCCACGGTCTTGCCGTCGCGGGCGCCTTCCATGATGGCGGCGGTGATCAGCGCCACTGCCTCGGGCACATTGAGCTTCAGCCCGCGGGCCCTGCGGCGCTCGGCCAGCAGCGCAGCGGTGAAGATCAGCAGCTTGTCTTTCTCTCTGGGTGTCAGGTCCATGGCGGCAGCGTTAGCACGAGGGGTGTCAGCATCCTAACTGCGGGGCATGCGACTTGGGCTGCGGCCAGCCCGCATCGGCTGCACCAGGGTGTTGTTCATGGCGTTGCTCACAGCGCACGCTGCCCGTGCGCGGCCAGCCACTGCAGCGCCTCATTCAGCACCTCGGTGCTGTGCCCGGCCTCCATCGATCTGTCCGCCATTTCAGGCCCGTCCAGCCTCCACCCCCGGGCACTGTGGGCAAGGCTGCGCTGGTGCCTCAGGCCGGCGCGCGGTGCACCGCACCCAGGCGCGCAGCCAGATCGGCAAGTCGTCGGTCCAGGGCCCAGAGGGCGGCGTCAGGGGTGATCAGGATGGAAGCCGGCAAGTTCATGACCACCCAGCCGCAGCCCAGGCCGAACAGTTGTTCGCGTTCCAGAAAGGCCAGCACCGCGCGCGGGCTGGCATGCAGGCAGGGCCGCAAGCGGGCCGGGTCGGCCAGGGTGCGGCTGCGCGCTGGTGGCGTGCCGCAGGCCAGTTCGCCCAGCACCATCGGGTGCCGGGCAGCCACTTCAACAGGCACAGGCGCTGACGAGGCCACCGCGCAGGCCGAGTGCTTGCGCGGCGGCCTGCAGGCACAGCCCGCGCTGGGGCAGACTCGGCGTGTTTCCAACAGCCCCAGCCGCCGTGAACGAGCCCCGCCCGCCCGCCACCCTGTCCACACCACCCCAGCAGGTGGTGACCTTCCGGCGTGACTACAACAGCTGGGTGGCACGCGAGACGATGGAAGACTACGCGCTGCGCTTCACGCCGCGCACCTTCCGCAAATGGAGCGAATGGCGGGTGGCCAACACCGCGTTCGGCGCCGCCTCGTTCCTGATCCTGGAGGCGGTGGGCGCCACCCTGCTGGTGCAGTACGGCTTTGCCAATGCGGCGCTGGCCATCCTGGCCACCGGGCTGATCATCTTCCTGGCCGGCCTGCCGATCAGCATCTACGCCGCCCGCCATGGCCTGGACATGGACCTGCTGACCCGCGGCGCCGGCTTCGGCTACCTGGGCAGCACCATCACCAGCCTGATCTACGCCAGCTTCACCTTCATCTTCTTCGCGCTCGAGGCGGCGGTGATGGCCTATGCGCTTGAGCTGGCCTTCGACATCCCGCCGGTCTGGGGTTATGTGATCTGCTCGCTGGTGGTCATCCCGCTGGTCACCCACGGCGTCACCGTCATCAGCCGGCTGCAGGTCTGGACCCAGCCGCTGTGGCTGGTGATGCTGGTGCTGCCGCTGGCCTGGGTGCTGATCAAGAGCCCGCCCGAGCTGGCCGGCCTGACCAGCTATGCCGGCAGCGACGGCGACCATGCCGGCTTCAGCCTGATGGGCTTTGGCGCGGCACTCACTGTGGGCATTGCGCTGATCACCCAGATGGGCGAGCAGGCCGACTACCTGCGCTTCATGCCTGAAAAAAAGCCCGGCCAGGCCGGCCGCTGGTGGCTGGGCACGTTGCTGGGCGGGCCGGGCTGGGTGGTGATGGGCGTGCTGAAGATGCTGGCCGGCGTGATGCTGGCCTACCTGGTGCTGGCCCACATGGTGCCGCCCGAGCGGGCGGTCGACCCCAACCAGATGTACCTGGCGGCCTGGGAATACGTGTTTCCGCACTACGGCTGGGCGGTGGCGGCCACGGCGCTGTTCGTGGTGGTGAGCCAGCTCAAGATCAACGTCACCAATGCCTATGCCGGCAGTCTGGCCTGGAGCAATTTCTTCTCGCGCCTGACCCACAGCCACCCCGGCCGGGTGGTGTGGGTGGTGTTCAACACCCTGATCGCGCTGGTGCTGATGGAGCTGAACGTGTTCCAGGCGCTGGGCCATGTGCTGGGGCTCTACAGCAACATCGCCATCGCCTGGATCATGGCGGTGGTGGCCGACCTGGTGATCAACAAGCCGCTGGGGCTCAGCCCCAAGGGCATCGAGTTCCGCCGCGCCCACCTCTATGACGTCAATCCGGTGGGCGTGGGCGCGATGGGCATCGCCTCGGTGCTCAGCATCGCTGCCCATCTGGGCGCCTTCGGGCCGATGGCCCAGGCCTGGTCGGCCATGATCGCGCTGGTGGTGGCCCTGGTCGCGTCGCCGCTGATCGCCTGGGCCACCAGCGGGCGCTACTACCTGGCCAGGCGCACCCCCGCCGCGCTGCAGCTGGAGGCCGCCGACGGCGCCGGCCACGGCAGCTACCTCGGCCGCCAGGCCCTGCGCCGCTGCAGCATTTGCGAGCGCGACTACGAGCCCGAGGACATGGCCGCCTGCCCGGCTTATGGCGGGCTGATCTGCAGCTTGTGCTGCACACTGGACGCCCGCTGCGACGACCTGTGCAAGCCGCAGGCGCGCCTGTCCGAGCAGTGGCTGCGGCTGCTGCAGCGCCTGCTGCCTGCACGCATGGCGCCGCAGCTGCAGGGCGGCTTGTCGAACTACTTGCTGCTGATGGTGGCGGTGGTGCCCGGTCTGGCCCTGCTGTTTGCGGCCCTGTACCTGCTGGGCCTGCGCTCGCTGGACAGCCTGGACGCGATCAGTGCCGCCGCCGTGGCGCCGCTGCTGCGCGCCGGCTTCGGCCAGGCGTTCGCGGTGCTGCTGCTGATCGCCGGCATGGTGGCCTGGTGGGCGGTGCTGGCCCAGCGCGGCCGGGCGCTGGCGCAGGCCGAGGCCCGCCGCCAGACCCAGGCGATGAACGACCAGGCCGTGGCCCTGCGTGAACAGGCCCTGGTGCTGGTGCAGCAGGCCGCCGCGCTGCGCGACGAGATTGAATCGCACCAGCGCACCGATGTGCAGCTGCAGCAGGCCAAGGCCCAGGCCGACGCTGCCAACCAGGCCAAGAGCCGCTACATCACCGCCATCAGCCATGAGCTGCGCACGCCGCTCAACGGCATCCTGGGCTATGCGCAGCTGCTGGAAGACGACCCCGCCATTCCCGCCCACCGGCGCGGCGCGGTGCAGGTCATCCGCCGCGGCGGCGACCACCTGCTCAGCCTGATCGAAGGCACGCTCGACATCGCCCGCATCGAAAGCGGCCGCCTGGCGCTGGAGCTGGGGCCGATGCACTTGGCCGACGCGGTCGACGAGCTGGTGCGTCTGTTCGAGCCCCAGGCTGCCGAGCGTGGCCTGCACTTCGTGCACAGCCGCACCGGCACCCTGCCCGAGCTGGTGCGCGCCGATGAAAAGCGGCTGCGCCAGATCCTGATCAACTTGCTGGGCAACGCTGTCAAGTTCACCCGCAGCGGGCAGGTCAGCTTCCGCGCCGACTATGGCCGCGAGATGGCCCGCTTCGAGGTGGAAGACACCGGCCCGGGCATGTCGGACGCCGAACTGGCCCGGGTGTTCGAGCCCTTTGTGCGCGGCACCGCAGCCGGCGGCAATGCCAGCACCGGCACCGGCCTGGGCCTGACCATTGCCCGCATGCTGACCGACCTGATGGGTGGCGAGCTCACCGTGCGCAGCGCGCCAGGGCAGGGCAGCTGCTTCACCGTGCGGCTGTACCTGCCCGAGTTGCAGGCCCGCGCCAGCCAGCGTGAACGTCCGGCCCTGCTGCGCCACACCGGCTACACCGGGCCGCGCCAGCGCCTGCTGGTGGTCGACAACGAAGAGGCTGACCGCCGCCTGCTGGCCGACCGCTTGGTGCCGCTGGGTTTCGACCTGTTGCAGGCCGAATCCGGCGAGGCTGCGCTGGCCCTGCTGGCCGTCCAGCCGGCCGGTGCGCCGGTGCATGCCATCTTCCTGGACCTGGCCATGCCCGGCATCGACGGCTGGACCACGCTGCGCCGCCTGCGTGACCTGGGCTTGAGCGCCGCGCCGGCGGCCATCGTCTCGGCCAATGCCTTCGACAAGGGGCTGGAGAACGACCTGGGCATCACGCCGGCCGACTTCCTGGTCAAGCCGGTGCGCATGGCCGAGCTGCTGGGCTGGCTGCAGCGCCGCCTGGCCCTGCAGTGGGTGGACGAGCCGGCCACGCCGCCGGCGGTGGCCGACGGCCCCGGCGCGCCAACCCTGGTGCCGCCGCCGGCCGATGCGCTGCGCGCCCTGGACGAGCTGGTGCGCCTGGGCTACCTGCGCGGCATCCAGAAGAAGCTGGACGCGCTGGCCACCGCGCACCCGGCCAGCGCCGCCTACATCGACCGCCTGCGCGGTCTGGCCCGCGGTTTCCAGCTCGACACCCTGGCGCATCTGCTCCAATCCGCGCTGGCCGAGGCCGATGCCCCCGTGCATCCCCTCCTGCCCCCCACGCCCCCTACGCCCCCGCCTCCGCCTGGCGCAGCCAACCCGGCCCTGCCCGATGCCGCCTGAACTGTCATACCCACCGCTGTCGTCATCGCCTGCCCCACTGGCCCATGCGGCCGGCGAGGTGGTGCTGATCGTCGACGACCTGCCCGACAACCTGAGCCTGCTGCACGACGCGCTGGACGAAGCCGGCTACACCGTGCTGGTGGCCACTGACGGCCCCAGCGCCATCGCCCGCGCCCGCCAGGCCCGCCCGGCCATCGTGCTGCTGGACGCGCTGATGCCCGGGATGGACGGCTTCGAGGTGGCGCGCCGGCTCAAGGCCGAGCCGGGCACCGCCGGCATCCCCATCGTCTTCATGACCGCGCTGACCGAGACCGAGCATGTGGTGGCCGCTTTCAGCGCCGGCGGGGTCGATTACGTCACCAAGCCGCTGCAGCCCCGCGAGGTGCTGGCCCGCATCGCCGTGCACACCCAGGCCGCGCGGCTGCAGCGCCAGGCCCGCAATGCGCTGGACGCCTTCGGCCATGCCACGCTGGTGGTGCGCGCCGGTGATGGCCGTCTGCTGTGGCAGACCGCGCTGGCGCGCAACCTGCTGCGCGACTACTTCGGCAGCGAGGGCAGTGCCGCGCCAGTGCCGCTGATCGACTGGCTGCGCAGCCAGGCCGCCGGCGTGGCGCGTGGCGAGCCGCCGCAGCAGCTGGTCAGTGCCCGCGGCGGGCGGCGCCTCACGCTGGCCCTGCACGCGATGACCGGCGAGCTGGCCGAGCGCAGCTTGGGCGACGACGACACCGACACCGACCCCGACGAGGCCGAGTGGCTGATCGTCGCCAGCGAGAGCGACGATGCCGCCGTGCTGGAATCGCTGATGGGCCAGTTCAGGCTCACGGCGCGCGAAGCCGAGGTGCTGTACTGGGTGGCCAAGGGCAAGACCAACCGCGATGTGGGTGACATCCTGGGCGCGTCACCGCGCACCGTCACCAAGCACATGGAGCACATCCTGCCCAAGCTGGGGGTGGAGACGCGCACCGCAGCGGCGGCGTTGGTGCTGGCGCGGGTGCCGGGGTTCAGCGCCTCGCGCGGCTGAAGATGCCGCTTCAGCAAAGCGGGCACGCAGCGTTCAAACCGGCACAGTGTCGATCTGCGCCATCGCATGCGCCAGCCACATCTTCAGCCGCTGCCGCTCCATCAGCCCCAACCCCGGCCCGCCTTTCTCGGTGACGTTCCTGGCCGCCCAGAAGCTGGCGTTGGCCGCGTCGATCTTCTGCGCCACCGGATCATGCAGGTGCTTGAGCGTGATGACCTGGGCGCCGAAGGCCACCGCGCGGGCCTGCTCGCCGCTTTTCTCCAACAGGCTGAAGTCGTCACCGCGCAGCTGGTTCCGCACCAGCACATAGCGCAGGCGGGCGCCGAACTGGTCGAGCAGCCGCGCCAGCAGGTCGACCGAGTCGCGGCCTGCGTCCATCACATGCCAGTAGTGGATGGCCATGCCATTGAGCTCGGCCAGGTCGAGCACGCCGGATTCGTCCATCCACTTCACCAGCGGCGCATGGGTCTGTGCGGCCAGGTCGACCAGCACCCGGCGGCCGGGCTCCTCGGCCGCGCTTTCGACGATGGCGTCCAGCGCCTCGTAGCGGTCGGCCAGCACCGGCGACGCGTAGCCGGTGTAGTAGCGCAGCAGCGCACCATGCGAGCGGTCGGTGTCATAACCGACAAAGGGCATGGCATGGTCGATGAAGTACTGCGCCAGCAGGCGCGCCATCATGGACTTGCCGACGCCGCCTTTCTCGCCACCGATGAGGTGGATCTTGGACTGCGTCAGGGTTTCGAGCATCGGGGGTGGGGTCATGGGCGTGTCTCAAGGCCGCCGGGCCCGGCCCGGTCGTGGCTGCGGTTGCATGTGTGGGCGCCAGCGTGCACAGGGCGTGGCATCGTCTGGCCCGGCCATTGTGGCGCGGCTGCCGCCGGCGGTGGCGCACCGGTTGTCGGCTGGCGATGACGGACCAGCGGTGGCTGGATGCGCGCGCCGCCTGTCTGCCGTCAGAACCCGGCCACCAGCCCGGCCTGCCAGAGGGCGGCGACCCGATCGAACACCGACCCGGCGTGGCCGAAGGCGGTGGTGTCGCGCGCCAGGCGGATCCACACCCGGGTGTCGTGCGGGCCGGTGTCCACCGGCTGTTCCGCACGTTCCTGCGCCAGCCAGGCGTGCACGGCGGCATAGTGCTGCGGGTGGTGCTGCAGCGTCCAGGCCAGGCCCACCAGGTCGGCAAAGCCTTCCTCGCGGCGGGTGCGCCACATGTCCTGCAGCAGCGCCGCCTGTTCGGCCGTCACCTGACTGAAGCCCGACAGCTCGGCCATGCCGGTGGGCAGGGTGCCCCAGGTCTGGCCCAGGTGGCGCCAGCAGTGGCCCAGCTCATGCGCGGTGATGGCCTCGACCACCGGGCCCCGCAGGCCGGGCGGCATGCGGTCCAGCGTGGCCTGGGCCTCGGGGTTGCCGCGCATCGACAGCACCAGCACGCAGCGCCCTTCGATGAAGGCCATGCCCATCGGCGTCTGGCCGAGCGTGTCCTGCGGCTGCAGCACCACACGCAGTGGCAGGGCTTCGGCGCGGGCAAAGGCCAGCACCGGCGCGGCGGCCCGCAGCCACGCCAACTCGGTGGCGCTGAGCATGTCGCTGCCTGCTTCGGTGGCGGCGCATGCCAGGCAGGCACTGGCCAGTGCAGCGGCCATGCCGGCGCGCCATCGGGTCCACATGGGGCAATCTCCTTGATGGCCCAGTGTTGACCGCGCACCCGCCTGGCTGTGGGCAGAGGAACCGGGCCGCAGGGGCCCAGTTCATCGCCTGGCGCGGGTGGCGCCTACTTCTTCAGCGCGTCGCGGATCTCGCGCAGCAGCACCACGTCTTCCGGCGTGGGCGGGGGTGCGGCCGGCGCGGGTGCGGGCTCAGCGCGCTTGAGGCGGTTCATCTGCTTGATCATGATGAAGATCACGAAGGCCAGGATGATGAAGTTGAAGGCGATCGTCAGGAAGCTGCCGTAGGCAAAGACATTGCCCACCTTCTGCGCCTCGGCCAGTGCCGCGCCGGCAGGCACGTTGCCCGACAGCACCAGGTACTTGTTGGAGAAGTCGATCTGCCCGCCTGTGATCAGGTTGACGATCGGCATGATCAGGTCCTTGACCATCGAGTCGACGATCTTGCCAAACGCCGCGCCGATGATCACGCCGACGGCGAGGTCCATCACATTGCCTTTGAGGGCGAATTCCTTGAATTCCGATGCCATGCTCATGGTGTTGCTCCTGGGGTGTGGTTGGGTGGTTGGGTGGATTAGGGTTGTGCGGTCAGTCGAACTTGACCGACACGCCGGTGGTCAGCAGGGTGTCGGTGGCCTTGCGGCCAGGGCCGGGCTCGCTGTTGTGGGCAAAGCCGAGGCCGACATTGAGGTTCATGGCCTTGCTCATGGCCACCGCCAGCCCGGCATCCCAGTTGGCGCGGAACTCACCCCGGTTCTTCAGGTTGGGCACCAAGGTCAGGCGCTGCTTGAAGCTGGTGCTGTCGCTCAGCTTGTGTGTGGACTCTTCACCCAGCAGCAGCGACATGTAGCCATAGCTGTCGCGGTTGCGGCCGTCGATGAGCATGGCCGACTTGTACTTGTCGCTGACGTAGCCCAGGCCGCCGAACAGGTCGAAGGTGGTGTTGGGCGACTTGATGACATGCCAGCCCAGGCCGGCGCTGAGTTGCGAGCGCAGGTTGAGGTTGGCGAACTTGTTGCGTTCCAGGTCCAGGCCGCCGAAGGCGAACAGCTGAGCGCTCAGGTTGTGGTCATAGCGCGCGCCCAGGCGCAACTGGTCGGCAGTGGTGGTGCCGCCGCTGCGGGCGTACTGCAGGTTGCCGTACAGCGACAGCTTGTTCTGGTCGGTGGCACGCACCGCGTCGGCGTTCAATGACAGGTTCGTGGCCTTGGTGTTGCCTGAGGCCAGGCTGGCGCCCAGGCCCAATGCAGCGCGGAACTGGCCGTCGTTTTTGACGGTGGCCTGGGCGTGTGCGCCGGCGGCGACGAGGCTCAAGGCGATGAGGGTGGCATGGCGAAGGGGCTGCATGGGGGGTCTCTCCTGGGTGGCATGTGTTGGTTGGAAGGCGGGGTGTCCCGCACCGACTGCATCAGGAATAGAGATTTCCCTACAAGTCGGCTCAGGGATGCTAGACAGCCCCGCCGTGCTTGTCTCCCAGGATGGTTGCGGTGCCACAGTGCAAGCGGAACTATTTATCGTTAATTCCTGCGGCGGCCTTCAGAACCGCTGGCGAATGCCGATGGGGTGTCCGGTGTACGACATGTGTCGTATGGCCGGAACACCGGCGGGCCCCGAGACTGCGCTTGTCCAATCAACGGGGCCATGTGCCCAACAGGAGCCGATCCAACATGACATCCACCCGCCGCACCTTCACCGCAGCACTGTCGGCCGTTGCCGTCGGCGCCAGCCTCTATGCCGTGCCCGTGTTTGCGCAAGACACCATCAAGGTGGGCGTGCTGCACTCGCTGTCGGGCACCATGGCGATTTCAGAGACGGTGCTCAAGGACACCGTGCTGATGGCCATTGACGAGATCAATGCCAAGGGCGGCGTGCTGGGCAAGAAGCTGGAGCCGGTGGTGGTCGACCCGGCATCGAACTGGCCGCTGTTTGCCGAGAAGGCGCGCCAGCTGATCAGCAAGGACAAGGTGGCTGTCACCTTCGGCTGCTGGACCAGCGTGAGCCGCAAGAGCGTGCTGCCGGTCTATGAAGAGCTCAACAGCCTGTTGTTCTACCCGGTGCAGTATGAAGGCGAAGAGCTCAGCAAGAACGTGTTCTACACCGGCGCCGCGCCCAACCAGCAGGCCATCCCGGCGGTGGAATACCTGATGAGCAAGGACGGCGGCAGCGCCAAGCGCTTCGTGCTGCTGGGCACCGACTATGTGTACCCCCGCACCACCAACAAGATCCTGCGCGCCTTCCTGAAGAGCAAGGGCGTGGCCGATGCCGACATCATGGAGGACTACACCCCCTTCGGCCACAGCGACTACCAGGGCATCATCGCCAAGATCAAGAAGTTCGCCTCCGAAGGCAAGAAGACCGCCGTGGTCTCCACCATCAACGGTGACAGCAACGTGCCCTTCTACAAGGAACTGGGCAACCAGGGCCTGAAGGCGACCGACGTGCCGGTGGTGGCCTTCAGCGTGGGTGAGGAAGAGCTGCGCGGCGTCGACACCAAGCCGCTGGTGGGCCACCTGGCCGCCTGGAACTACTTCATGTCGGTCAAGAGCCCGGCCAACACCGAATTCATCAAGAAGTGGAGCGACTACGCCAAGGCCAAGAACCTGCCCGGCCACAAGGACAAGCCGATCACCAACGACCCGATGGAGGCCACCTACATCGGCATCATGATGTGGAAGCAGGCGGTCGAGAAGGCCAAGAGCACCGACACCGACAAGGTCATCGCCGCCATGGCCGGCCAGACCTTCCAGGCGCCGGGTGGCTTCACGTCCACCATGGACAAGGAAAACCACCACCTGCACAAGCCGGTGTTCATCGGCGAGATCAAGGCCGACGGCCAGTTCAATGTGGTGTGGAAGACCAAGGGCCCGGTCGTGGCTGACCCCTGGAGCGACTTCATCCCCGAGAACAAGGGCAAGAAGAACGTTCCCGAGAAGAAGTAAAGGTAACTCCCCCCGAAGCGGCGTCGCCGCTCCCCCCGCTGGGGGGCCACGCCAGCGGCCCGGCAGAGCCGGTTCCGCGGCGTGCGCTTGGTTCGGCGGCTGTGGCGTTGCCACAGCCGGCCTCCGTTTCTGACCGGGTTCGCCTGTGCTGCGTCGTCTGATTCTCCTGATTGCATTGCTCGGCTTCGGTCAAGCCTGGGCGCTGACCCCCGAGCAGGCCGGCGCCATTGCCGCCGGTGACAGTGATGACCGGGTGAAGGTGCTGAACGACGTGGTGTCGGCTGCCGATGTGGCGCTGGCGCCGTTCATCCAGGCCATGCTCGACGACACGGTGAAGGCTGCCGGTGGCAAGGCTTACATCGTGCAGGGCGACAAGGTGGTGGAAGCCGCCACCGGCGCAGCCGCCACGCTGCCGCCCGATGCCGAGGATGTTGTCAACAACAACCGCATGCGGCGCGAGCTGGAAGCCGCGCTGGCCGTGCTGAAACTGGTGTCGCCCGACGTGGCGGTGCGCCGCGCTGCCATCGCCGAGCTGAAAGACGATGTCGACGAGGGCAAGCTGGTGTTGATCGAGAAGGCCATCGGCGCCGAGACCGACGCCGATCTGAAGGGCCGGCTGGAACTGCTGCGCGCCGCAGTGCTGATCTCGTCGGCCGACCCGGCCAGGCGGGCTGCCGCAGCGGCGGCGTTGTCGGGCAGCAGCTCGCCGGCCACACGGTCGCTGTTGCTCGAAAAGCTGGCCAGTGAGCAAGACCCGAAGGTCAAGGCCGCCATCCAGGCTGCCATCGACAGCGTGCAGAGCCAGCTGGCCTGGGGCGAGCGATTGGGCGTGCTGTTCACCGGCGCCAGCCTGGGCTCGATCCTGCTGCTGGTTGCCCTGGGCCTGGCCATCACCTACGGCCTGATGGGCGTGATCAACATGGCCCACGGCGAGCTGATGATGATCGGCGCCTATGCCACCTATGTGGTGCAGAACATCTTCCGCCAGCATCTGCCGGGGCTGTTCGACTGGTACATCCTGGTGGCCATCCCGGCAGCCTTCCTGACCAGCGCGCTGGTGGGTGCGGTGCTTGAGCGCACGGTCATCCGCTGGCTCTACGGCCGGCCACTGGAGACCCTGCTGGCCACCTGGGGCATCAGCCTGGTGCTGATGCAGGCGGTGCGCAGCCTGTTCGGCGCGCAAAACGTGGGCGTGGAAAACCCGTCGTGGATGAGCGGCGGCGTGCAGGTGCTGCCCAACCTGGTGCTGCCCTACAACCGCCTGGCGATCCTGGTGTTCGCGGTGCTGGTGCTGGCCGGCGTGGCCGTGCTGATTGGCCGCACCCGGCTGGGCCTGTTCGTGCGCGGCGTCACGCAGAACCGCCGCATGGCCAGTTGCGTGGGCGTGAACACCGCCCGCATCGACATGCTGGCCTTCAGCCTGGGCGCGGGCATCGCCGGCCTGGCCGGCTGCGCGCTCAGCCAGGTGGGCAACGTGGGGCCTGACCTGGGCCAGGGCTACATCGTCGACAGTTTCATGGTGGTGGTGCTGGGCGGCGTGGGCCAACTGGCCGGCACGGTGTACGCCGCACTCGGCCTGGGCATCCTGAACAAGTTGCTGGAGGGCTGGGCCGGCGCGGTGCTGGCCAAGATCATGGTGCTGGTGTTCATCGTCATCTTCATCCAGAAGCGACCGCAAGGGCTCTTTGCGATCAAAGGCCGGAGCGCCGAAGCATGACCCCCCGTAACGCCTCCGGCGCTCCCCCCCAGGGGGGCGCACCCAGCGGCCCGGCAGAGCCGGTTCCGCGGCTGCCGCTTGGTCTGGTTCAAAAGCGCGGCCTGTTGTTGGGCACCAAGGGCTGGGCCGGCGTGATCGCATCACTGGCCGTGATCTGCGTGGTGTTCCCGGTGCTCAACCTGATGGTGCCCGAGGGCAGCATCTTCCATGTCAGCGACTACGCGGTGCAGCTCACCGGCAAGATCCTCTGCTATGCCATCTGCGCGCTGGCGATGGACCTGATCTGGGGCTACACCGGCATCCTGAGCCTGGGCCACGGCCTGTTCTTTGCGCTGGGCGGCTACGGCATGGGCATGTACCTGATGCGCCAGATCGGGCTGGACGGCAACTACAAGAGCCCGCTGCCCGACTTCATGGTGTTTCTGAACTGGAAGGAACTGCCCTGGACCTGGGCGCTTTCCGACAGCTTCATCGCCCAGATGCTGCTGGTGGTGCTGGTGCCCGGGCTGCTGGCCTTCGTGTTCGGCTGGTTCGCCTTCCGCTCGCGCATCAAGGGCGTGTACTTCAGCATCATCACCCAGGCCATGACCTTTGCCGCGATGCTGCTGTTCTTCCGCAACGAGACGGGTTTTGGCGGCAACAACGGCTTCACCGACTTCAAGCGCATCCTCGACCTGCCCATTGCCACGCCGGGCATGCGCATCACGCTGTTCGTCATCACCGGTTGCACCCTGGTGGGCTTCTTCCTGCTGGCACGGGCCATCGTCAACAGCAAGTACGGCCGGGTGCTGCAGGCGATCCGTGATGCCGAGACGCGGGTGATGTTCACCGGCTACAACCCGTTGGCCTACAAGCTGAGCATCTGGGTGCTGAGCGCGGTGATGTGCGCCATCGCCGGTGCCTTGTATGTGCCGCAGGTGGGCATCATCAACCCCAGCGAGATGAGCCCGGCAGCCAGCATCGAGATCGCCATCTGGGCGGCGGTGGGCGGCCGTGCCACGCTGATCGGGCCGATCGTCGGCGCCTTCTTCGTCAACGGCGCCAAGAGCTGGTTCACCGTGGCCTTCCCCGAGTTCTGGCTGTATTTTCTGGGCGCGTTGTTCATCGCCGTCACCCTGTTCCTGCCGCACGGCATCGTCGGCCTGTTCCGCAAGGCTGCAGAGAAGAAGTCATGACGCCTGACCTGATGGAGCAGGGCGCGCAACGCCGCGCGGCCTATGAAGCAAAGCAGAAGCCCAACCGCAGCACCGAAAGTGGCGGGCGCGATGCCGGCTACGGCCGCATTGCCCGCATCGGCGTGCCCGATTTCACCCAGGGCGTGGCCATGTACCTGGAAGACATCACCGTCAGCTTCGACGGCTTCCGGGCGCTGAACAAGCTGAGCCTGACCGTCAACGTGGGTGAGCTGCGCTGCATCATCGGCCCCAACGGCGCGGGCAAGACCACGATGATGGACTGCATCACCGGCAAGACCCGGCCCGACAGCGGCACTGCCAGCTTCGGCAGCACCATCGACCTGCTGCGCCTGACCGAGCCCGAGATCGCCCAGGTGGGCATCGGCCGCAAGTTCCAGAAGCCCACGGTGTATGAAGAACTGAGCGTGTTCGAGAACCTCGAGCTCGCCCTGGCCGATGACCGCCGGGTGCGCGCCAGCCTGTTCTCGCGCCTGACCGGCGAGCAGCTCGACCGCATCGGCCAGACCCTGCACACCATCCACCTGAAGGACGATGCGCAGCGCACTGCCGGCTTGCTGAGCCATGGCCAGAAGCAGTGGCTGGAGATCGGCATGCTGCTGATGCAAGACCCGAAGCTGTTGCTGCTTGACGAGCCGGTGGCCGGCATGACCGACGAGGAGACCGAGCGCACAGCCGAGCTGTTCCTGTCGTTGGAGGGCCAGCACAGCCTGGTGGTGGTGGAACACGACATGAAGTTCGTCGACCAGCTGACCCAGGGCCGCAAGAAGGTGACGGTACTGCATGAAGGCAGCGTGCTGGCCGAAGGGCTGCTGAGCGAGGTGCAGAACAACGAGAAGGTCGTCGAGGTGTATCTGGGGCGGTAGCCCCGGAGACACCTTCGGTGGACAGTTCAGCTCCCCCCCAGCTCCCTCCGGGAGGGGGCTCCAGCGTGAATCACGAGGTCGCTTTCCGATGCTGAGCGTCAGTGGAATCAACCAGTACTACGGCGGCAGCCACATTCTTCGCAACCTGTCGCTGGAGGCGAAGCAGGGCGAGGTGACGGTGGTGCTGGGCCGCAACGGCGTGGGCAAGACCACGCTGCTGAAAAGCCTGATGGGCGTGGTGCCGGTCAAGACCGGCAGCGTGGCCCTGGACGGTGTCGACATCACCAAGGCCACGCCGTACGAGCGGGTGCGCAAAGGCATCGGCTACGTGCCCCAAGGCCGCGAGATCTTCAGCCGCCTGACGGTGGAAGACAACCTGAAGATGGGCCTGGCGGTCAAGCCCGGCGGCACACCGCTGCCGGCGCAGTTGTTCGAGCTGTTCCCCATCCTCCAGCAGTTCCTCAACCGCCGCGGCGGCGATTTGTCGGGCGGCCAGCAGCAGCAACTGGCCATTGCCCGAGCCCTGGCTGCGGGCCCGCGCCTGCTGATCCTGGACGAGCCCACCGAAGGCATCCAGCCCAGCATCATCAAGGACATCGGCCGCGTCATCCGCCGCCTGGCCGATGAGGGCCTGAACGGCCAGCGTTTGGCCGTCATCCTGGTCGAGCAGTACTACGACTTTGCCGCCGAGCTGGCCGACCAGTACCTGGTGATGGAGCGCGGCGAGGTGATCGCCCGCGGCCGCGGTGCCGACATGGAAGCCGACAAGGTGCGCGACCGCGTGTCGATCTGAGCGCTGCTCAAGCCAGGATCGCAGCGATGCGCTCGATCGACCAGTACGCTGCCAGCGCGCCGATGCCGTACAGCGCGGCCACCCGCGCGGGCGCCGGCGGCAACACCGGCAGCCGGCGCAGCACCAGGTAGACCAGGCCGGCGGCCGCCACGGTCAGCAGCTGGCCGGCTTCGACGCCCAGGTTGAAGGTCAGCAGCGCCACCAGCAGGTGGTTGTCGGGCAGGCCGATCTCCTTAAGCGCGCCCGCAAAGCCCAGGCCGTGCACCAGGCCGAACAGGAAGGCCACCAGGGCCGGCCAGCGCCGCGCCAGGGTGTCGCGCTGGTGCAGCGCCTCGCCGGCCACCAGCATGATCGACAGCGCGATGGTCGCTTCCACCGGCGGCGGCCGCAGCACCAGCCAGCCCAGGGCGCTGAGCGCCAGCGTGATGCTGTGCGCCAGCGTGAAGGCCGAGATGGTCCACACCAGCTGCCGCCGGAAGCCCACCAGGAACAGCAGGCTGATGACGAACAGCAGGTGGTCGAAGCCACCCAGGATGTGCTCCATGCCGAGCAGGGCATAGGCGCTGGCGATCTCGCCCATGCCGCGCTTGTCGTCGGCCGAGCCGTACAGCTGCACCCGGGGCTGGCCGGCGGTGATGGTGTAGACGCGCATGCCGCCGTCGAGCCAGTGCAGCTTGACCAGCACGGCCGAGAAGTCCTTGCCGACACCGTCCATTGCCAGCGTGCCGGCCAGCCCGCCACTGCCGCAACGCAGGATGTTGGCATCGGCGTCGCATCCGGTGGGCCAGGCCGGGCGCAGGTCGCCGCTGCCGGCGCGCATGCCGGCCGTCCATTGCCAGATGAATTCACCACGCGCGGTCTCGTGCATGGTCATCTCGGCCATGCTCATCTCATGTGCGCCGGCCGGTGCGCCGCCCAGCAACGCCAGCCAGAAAGCCAGGCACAGGCGCCGCCAGCGTTGGCCCGCGCTCATGGCTGGGCCGCCTCGGTCTGGATGCGGTACTTCAGCGCCATGGCCTTGACCGCGGCACCGCGCTGGTCGGCCATGACCGCGTCGGTCCAGTCCTGCAGCACCACGCCGCGCAGGTTCTCGAAGCTGGCCAGCTTGGGTGCGCTGGCGCCGTCCAGGCGCACCACACGCCAGCTTTCGCCCTGACGCAGCGCCTGCCACTCACCCGCATTCGCCTTCTCCAGCGCCTGGCTGAAGTCGGCGCCATAGCTTTGCACGATGTTGGCCTGCGGCCGGCCCTTGAACACCCGCAGGCCGGCATTGGCCTCGCCACCGCTGCTGGCATTGAGGGTGGCCGCCAATGCGCGCGCCATGGCCTCGGTGGGGCTGGCCTCGGGCACGATGGCCTCTGAGAAGTCCAGCCGTGGCGGCTCGTCGTACTTGATGCGGTTCTTCTCGAACCAGGCCCGCAGCGTTGCCTCATCCACCGGTGGCAGCTTCAGACCGGCGTTGATGGTGCTCAGGGCCTTGAAGATCACCCGGTCGCGGATGGCCTTGTCGCCCTTGTCCATCTGCAGCGCCAGGCCTTCGCGGTAGAGCACTTCGTTGTCCAGCCACACCCGGCGCAGGGCATACAGCTCGTCCTGGTCGGGCGCCCGGCCGCGTGCGTCGCGGAACACGCGCACGGCTTCGGCGTCCACCGCCGCGTCGATGGTGATCACGCGCGGGTCTTCGGTGCGGCTGACCACGGCAGCGTCGATGGCGAACAGCGCGGCGCCCAGCAGCGTGAAGTGCAGCAGCGGCTCGCGCAGCCAGGCGGCAGCCGGGTGTCGGCGCGCCGCAGGCTGGGCTTGCGGGCTGGGGTTGGTGGCCAGGTCGGCTTGCAGGTCGGGCGGTGCGGGGGGAACGGTGGACATGGCGGGGGTCTTTGAGCGCGCAATCTGCCCAGGGCTGGGCCTGGGCCTGGAATGGAAGCGGGGCGCCGCACTGTCA
>JARXAJ010000071.1 GCA_029865965.1 Aquabacterium sp. | reverse complement strand
GCGGCGGGGGCGGCGGCTTCACCTCCTCGATGATCTTGGTCTCGATCGGCGCCTTGATCACCTCGACGATCTTGTGACCCAGGCCGTTGACCAGGGCATAACCCAGGACAACATGGCCGGCAACCACCACGATCAGACCGATGGGTTGCTTGCGGACTTGGCGCTGCTGTTCGGCGTAATTCATGGGGGAGGGATTTGCGCCGCACAGGCAGCCTGGACGTCAATGATCGCGGTGATGCAATCGATTGCAAATCCGGGTAGACCCTGGGCCCGTGCCACGCTGGGCCGCCTTGTCTGATCTCCTGGATGGTGCGGGGCGCAACCCGTGCGGCGCCACCGGCGCCGCCGCAGCCCGTGCCGGTCAACCCCCGTCAGCAGGGTTGCGCGCCAGCACGGCGGCAATGCGCTCGAGCAGCATCTCGGTCGAGCCGTCGACGAAGTTGGCCACCCGCGCGCCCACCAGGTGGCGCGAGAACGGGTGTTGTTCGCGCAGGCCTTCCGCGCCCATGGCCTGGGCCAGCGCCGCCAGCTGCCGGTCGGCCATGCGGGTGGCCAGCAGCTTGGCCTGGGCGGCCAGCAGCTGGGCATCGGCGCCGGCGTCGATGGCATCTGCCGCCTGTGCCACCATGGCGCGGCAGGCGGCCAGCTCGCTGGCGGCCTCGGCCAGGCGCCAGCGCCAGCCCTGGTGCTGCTGCAGCGGCACACCGAAGCTGTGGCGCTGCGCGCCATAGGCTTGCGCCACTTGCAGCGCCTCGCCCACCATGCCGCAGCACATGGCCGCGATGTAGGTGCGCGCGCCATTGATCGAGCCCAGCGCGGCCTTGAAGGCCTGGCCCGGCGGGTGCAGCAGGTCCTCGTCCGTGGCCTGGTAGCCGTCGAGCGTGAAGCCGCCGGTGCCGATCGTGTGCTGGCCACCCAGCGCATAGCCAGGCTGGCGGATGAAGCCGGCACGCTGCCCGTCCACCACGAAGCCGGCAATGCCGCGCCCGCCGCTGCCGGGCTCGGTCTGCGCGTACAGCACCACCACGTCGGCCTCGGCCGCGTTGGAGATCCAGGCCTTGGCGCCGCTGATGCGCCAGCCACCGCCCGGTTGCCGGGTGGCGGTGGTGGTGATGGCGGCAAAGTCTGACCCCGCGCCAGGCTCGGTCAGCGCGGTGCAGCCCAGGCGGCGGCCGGCCACCAGGTCGTCCACATAGCGCGCGGCCACCGCCGGATGGGCCTTGCGCGCCAGCAGGGCGGCCACGTTCTGGGTGTTGATCCACGACATGCAGAAGCCGAAGTCGCCGGCGGCCAGCACCTCGGCCACGCGGGCCTTGCAGGCAAAGCTGAAGTCCAGCCCGCCGTGGCTGGTGGGCAGCTGCAGCCGGGTGAGGCCCAGCGCCACCGCCTCGGCCAGCACCTCGCGGCCGATGCGGCGCTCGCGCTCCCAGGTGGGTGCCAGCGGGGTGATGCGGGTGCGCGCCAGCGTGGCGGCCTGGTTGACCAGCTGGGCTTCGGCGTCGGTGAGTGGCATGGTGGGCTCGCGTCGGGTGGGTGACGGATGCTACGGGGGGCGCCCCGGACAATCTGCCACCCAGGAGACCGCCCGATGACCGACGCCTTGCCCGCACCCTTGCCCGCCGACCTGCTGCCCCCTGGCGTGCGCAGCCGCTTTGTGCCCGGCATCAACGGCCTGCGCATGCATCTGCTCGAAGCCGGGCATGACGTGCCGGGCCGCCCGGTGGTGCTGCTGCTGCATGGCTTCCCCGAGCTGGCCTACAGCTGGCGCCACCAGCTGCCGGCGCTGGCAGCCGCCGGCTTCCACGCCATTGCGCCCGACCTGCGCGGCTATGGCCGCACCACCGGCTGGGCCGCTGGGGTGGACGCGCCCGTCGCGCCCTACCGTTGGTTCAGCCTGGTGCGCGACATGCTGGCCCTGGTGCTGGCGCTGGGCCACCGCCAGGTGCATGCGGTGGTGGGGCATGACTTCGGCTCGCCGCTGGCGGCCTGGTGCGCGCTGCTGCGGCCCGATGTGTTCGCACGTGTGGTGCTGATGAGCGCGCCTTTCGGCGGCCCGCCGCCGCTGCCCTTCGACACCGCCAGCCACCCGCCACGCCCCGCGTCCGACGTGCATGCCGCGCTGGCCGCGCTGCCGCGCCCGCGCCTGCACTACCAGTGGTACTACAGCCGGCCCAGCACTGCCGCCGAGATGGACCATCCGCCGCAAGGCCTGCTGGCCTTCCTGCGGGCCTACTACCACCACAAGAGCGCCGACTGGCCGGCCAACCAGCCGCATGCGCTGCCAGGCTGGACGGCCGAGGCCCTGGCCCGGCTGCCCACCTACTACGTGATGGACGCTGCCGCGACCATGCCCGCCACCGTGGCGCCGCACCTGCCCACGGCCGTGCAGATCGCCGCCTGCCACTGGTTGCCCGATGCCGTGCTGGCCGTGTACGTGGCCGAGTACACCCGCACCGGCTTCCAGGGCGGGCTGAACTGGTACCGCAACAGCACCGATCCCGCCGGCCTGGCCGAGCTGCAGCTGATGGCCGGTCGCGCCATCCAGGTGCCGGCGCAGTTCATCGCCGGCGCTGCCGACTGGGGCATCCACCAGCGGCCCGGCGCTTTCGCGGCGATGCAGGCCGGCGCCTGTGCCGACCTGCGTGGCTGCCACCTGTTGCCCGGCGCGGGCCACTGGGTGCAGCAGGAGCAGCCCGAGGCCGTCAACCGGCTGCTGCTGGGGTTTCTGCAGCCGGCTTGATGCGCAACGACGTGGGCGCCGCCACCACCACGCCATCGGCGACCACACCGGTGGCAGCCCGCGCCCGCAACTGCCCGCAGCCGCCCTCCACATCCTGCCCGGCCGAGTGCCGCAGCTTGGTGAGGATGCCGCGCCGGTGCAGGTGGCGGGCCATCGCGGCGGCACGCTCCCAGCTGGGGCGCTGGAACGGCATGCCGTCCACCGTGTTCCACGGGATCAGGTTGAGCACGCCGAAGCGGCCGGCCAGCAGGCGCTCGATGCCGGCCAGTTCGTCGTCGCCGTCGTTCACCCCGGCCAGCAGCGTCCACTGGTACTGCACCGGGTAGCCGCTGGCGCGGGCATAGGCATCGGCCTGGTCAACCAGCGCGGCCGGGCTGAGCCGTGGCGCGCGCGGCAGCAGGCGCTCGCGCAGCGCCGCATCGCTGGTGTGCAGCGACAGCGCCAGCGCAGGGCGCACATCGCCCTTGCCCAGTGCCTGCAGGTGCGCAAAGGCGCGCGGGTCACCGACGGTGGAGAACACCAGGTTCTTGTGGCCGATCTGGCCCACCGTGCCCAGCAAGGTGATGGCCTCCATCACGTTGTCGAGGTTGTGGGCCGGCTCGCCCATGCCCATGAACACCACCTTGTGCACCGGCCGCAACCCCCGCGCCAGCGCCACCTGGGCCACGATCTCGGCGCTGCCCAGCTGGCGCAGCAGGCCGCCCACGCCGGTCATGCAGAACTGGCAGCCCACCGCGCAGCCCACCTGGCTGCTGACGCACAGGCCTGCCACCTTGCCCGGCTGCAGCAACACCGCCTCCACCGTCTGGCCGTCGGCCAGGGCCAGCAGCAGGCGCTCCGAGCCATCGCCAGCCGG
Organism: Aquabacterium sp.; assembly: GCA_029865965.1. Taxonomy (GTDB): domain Bacteria; phylum Pseudomonadota; class Gammaproteobacteria; order Burkholderiales; family Burkholderiaceae_C; genus Pseudaquabacterium. The sequence continues at coordinate 15,892 of JARXAJ010000071.1, read as the reverse complement.
GTGGCGGCTGTGCAGGCGCGCCAGGGCGGCCAGATCGGCGTCGAGTGCGGGCAGGTCGTCACGCACCGCCCTGGGCAGCCAGTGTTCGGGCTGGCGCTTGTTTTGCGTGTGGGGCAGGGCATGCACCCAATGGCGCAGCACGCGCTGCTGGTGCACCGGCTTGGCGCCTAGCGCCTGCAGGCGCTGCTGGATGTCGACAATGCGCATCGCGTGGGGTGTCACTCAGGTGCCGTTCAGGTGCTGATCAGGTGCCGATCAAGCCGCCATCGCGCTTGCGGATCACCACCGTGGCCGACCGTGGGCGCGCCGCGCCCGGCCCGTCGGGCCAGGTGGAAAAGCGCGTGGGCTGCGCGGCATCGCTGCGCTCGCTGGGCGATTCGCCCGGGTGCTGCACGTTGATGAACATGGTGCGGCCGTCGGGCGTGAAGGCGCAGCCAGTGATCTCGCAACCCACCGGGCCGGTGAGGAAGCGCCGGATCTCGCCAGTGGCGGTGTCGCATGCCAGCATCTGGTTGTTGCCCACGCGGGCCAGTTCGCCCTGGTGCATGGCCGAGGTCGACATGTCGGTCTGGATCCACAACACGCCGCGCCCATCAAAAGCCAGGCCGTCGGGGCAGGCGAACAGGTCGCCCCGCACCGTGCCCTGGGCCTCGGGCCGGGCGTTGGCCGGGTCACCGGCCAGCACCAGGTGGGTCCAGCGCAGGCTGGTGCCGTCGAAGTCACCGTCATCGACCCAGCGGATGATCTGGCCCATCACGTTGTTGGCGCGCGGGTTGGCGGCGTCGGGCCCGGGTTGGCCCGGCGCGCCGCGGCTGCTGTTGTTGGTGAGCGTGCAGAACACCTCGCGGGTCTTGGGGTCGATGGCCAGCCACTCGGGCCGGTCCATCTTGGTGGCGCCCAGCAGGTCGCTGGCCTGGCGCGCCTTGATCACCACGTCGCCCTGGTCGGCAAAGCCGTTGGCCGCTGTCAGCGGGCCCTGGCCATGCACCAGCGGCAGCCAGCGGCCGCTGCCATCGGCGTCGAAGCGGGCCACGTACAGCGTGCCGTGGTCCAGCAGCGTGGCATTGGCCTGGGCTTTCGTCAGGGTGCCGCCGCCAGGGGCGATGCGGTCGCGGCTGACGAACTTGTAGATGTATTCGAACCGGGCGTCCTCGCCCGAATACACCACCGCACGGTTGTCGCGCGTGGTGGCCACCCAGGCGCCCTCATGCGCGGCACGGCCCAGCGCGGTGCGTTTGACCGGCATGCTGGTCGGGTCGAGGGGATCGATTTCGACCACCCAGCCAAAGCGGTTGGGCTCGTTCGGGTGCTTGCCGGCGTCGAAGCGTTCGTCGTGCAGGTGCCAGCGGTAGTAGTCGGTCTTGCGGATGCCCCAGCGGGCCTGGTGCGCGTCGGGCTTGTCGGGGCCGTTGAAATAAAAGGCCCAGTTTTCCTCGCCTGACAGGTAGGTGCCCCAGGGTGTCATGCCCGATGCGCAGTTGTTCAGCGTGCCCAGCACGGTGCGGCCGGCGGGGTCGGCGGCGGTGCGCATCAGCGCATGGCCGGCCGCCGGGCCGCCCACCGCAAACGGCGTGCTGGCGGTGAAGCGGCGGGCATGGCGCGACGGCCGCACCAGTTGCCAGCCGGTGCTGCCATCTGCGCCCAGCGCCACCTCGACCACCGACACGCCATGCGCCGCCTGGGCCTTGCGCACCTTTTCGGCCGACCAGTCGGCCAGGCCGTTGCTGTGCAGCAGGCCGTCGTCGGTGTACTCGTGGTTCATCGCCAGCAGGCCGCGGCGGCTGCCGTCGGCGCCATCGGCCAGGGGGTAGAAGTGCAGGCCGTCATGGTGCATGCCCAGCTGCAGCGCCTGGTCGGCGGCCGAGTTGCCGGCGTCGGGCCGCCAGGCCGGCATCGCGCCCGGCACGCCCACCGGCTCGCCCCAGGGGGCGATGGCCTGGGCGGTGTAGCCGTCGGGCACCACCACGGTGTCGGCGCGTGATGTGGGCACCGGCGCAAAGCCCAGCTTGGGCCCGCCGCCACCCGCATCGCCGCCGGCGGTGGCGCAGCCCGACAGGCCCGCTGCCATCGGCCCGAAGGCTGCCGCCAATGCCGCGCCCAGCCCGCCCTGCAGCCACACCCGGCGGCACGGGTCACTGACAGCCTGCAGCGGCAGGTTGCCGCTGCGGTTGCTGTCTTCCATGGTGTCGAAGTCTTTGGCCATGGCGCCATTCTCACCGCCTGCAGGCGCGCCGGGCCGGGCACCGAGTTTGCTTGACTTGGAAAGCAACCCGACCGAGGATGGCCCGATGCAGACGGAACTGGTGATCGACGGCATCCATGGCCTGCGCACAGCGCCCGGCCTGGCCGAGCGCCTGCACCAGCTGGCGCACCACGGCGTGGTCGAGACCCTGCAGATCACGCCGCACGACCTGCCGCGGCGGCGCTTCCGCGCCGTCACCGACCACGGCACGGCCTGCTTCGTGTCCCTGGCGCGTGACACACCGCTCTACGACGGTGCCGTGCTGCACCTCGACGGTACCCGCGCCGTGGTGCTGCGGGTGGGCGCGCAGCGCTGGCTGCGGCTGCAGCCGGTGGACGCGGCGGCCGCGCTGGAGCTGGGTTACCAGGCCGGCAATCTGCACTGGCGCATCCGCTTCGACGGCACGGCTCTGCTGGTGGCCGCCGATGCGCCCGACGACAACTACCTGGCCCGGGTGCGCGGCCTGGTCGACAGCGGCCGGGTGCAGGTGCATGGCTGAGGCTGCGCCGCAGGCGCCGTTGCCGACGCCCCCAACCGCATCGGTGGGCGCCGCCGCGCTGCTGACGGCCCTGCAGTACGGTGACGGCCAGTTTCCCGGCGGCGGCTTCGCCTTTTCCTGGGGGCTGGAGGTGATGGCGGCCGAAGGCCGGCTGGCACGGGCCGGCTTCGCAGGCTACCTGGCCGGCCAGCTGGCGCAGCGTTGGGGCCGCTGCGACCGGGTGCTGGTGGCCCATGCCCATGCCGCCGCTGGTGACCTGGCCGCCTGCCAGGCGCTGGACGATCTGGCCGAGGCGCTGGCCACGGTGGAGGCCGCACGCACCGGCTCGCGCCGCGCCGGCCTGGCCTTGCTGGGCACCCATGTGCGGCTGGGCACGCCCGGCGCTGCGGCCCTGCGCGCATTGGCCGATGCCCAGCAGCTGCACGGCCATCTGCCGGTGGTGCAGGGCCTGGTGCTGGCCGGAACCGGGCTGGCTGCTGCGGCCGCGCTGGCGGTCAGCGGCTACACCGCCGCCAGTGCCATGGCCACAGCCGGCATCCGCCTGGGGCTGATCGGCCATCTGGACGCACAACGGGCGCTGCAGCAGGTGCGCCCGCTGCTGGCCGCGCTGGCCGACGCGCCGGTGCCGCCGCTCGGTGCCATCTGCACCCTGGTGCCCGAGGCCGACCTGGCCATGATGCGCCATGCCGATCTGCCCCGGCGGCTGTTCTCGAACTGAGAGCCGCCCGGCCCCATGTTGCAAAGGGATCCGCCATGAACCTCACCCCGACCGAAGTCGACCGGCTCGTCATCTTCAGCGCCGCCGAGCATGCGCGCCGCCTGCGCAGCCACGGCGTGCGCCTGTCGCACCCCGAGGCCGTGGCCCTGATCGCCGACGAGATGCTGCTGGCCGCGCGCAAGGGCGTGGGCTACAGCGACATCGTCGACCAGGCCACCCGCCTGCTCAGCAGCGACGATGTCGAGCCCGGCGTGGCGTCGATGATCGAGTTCGTGTCGGTCGAGGCCAACTTCGAGCAGGGCACGAAGATGGTGATCGTCTTCCGGCCCATCCTGCCGGGCAAGGTGGCCGAGACCGCCCCGCAGCCCGGCGAGGTGATCACGCCCGACGGCGACATCACGCTGAACGCCGGCCGCCCGCCCATCGCGCTGGACGTCACCAACACCGGCGACCGCGACATCCAGGTGCGCAGCCACACCCACTTCTTCGAGACCAACCGCGCGCTCGACTTCGACCGCGCACTGGCCTGGGGCATGCGGCTGGACGTGGGCTCGGGCGGCGGCGTGCGCTTCGAGCCCGGGCTGCGCCGGCGCGTCACCCTGGTGCCGATCGGCGGCGACCGCATCGTCTGCGGCCAGGCCGGCCTGGCCCAGGGCCGGCTGGACGATCCTGGCCGCGCACAAGCGGCGCTAGGCGCAGCCCGCAACGCCGGCTACAAAGGAGCCTGAATATGGCCACGATGAGCCGCCGCGACTACGCCGCCGCCTACGGTCCCACCAAAGGCGACCTGGTGCGCCTGGGCGACACCGACTTGCTGGCCGAGATCGAGCACGACTTTGCCCACCACGGCGATGAGCTGACCACCGGCGCCGGCAAGGCCATGCGCGACGGTGAAGGCTTCCAGACCACCGGCACGCAAGCCTCGGGCGCGCTGGACTCGGTGATCCAGAACGCCACCATCCTGGACGCGGTGCTGGGCATCGTCAAGGGCGACATCGGCATCCGCGACGGCCGCATCGTGGCCATCGGCAAGGCCGGCAACCCCGACACCATGCAGGGCGTGGACCCGCGGCTGCGCTGCGGCCCCAACACCACCGTCTACCACGGTGAGCCCTACCTGATCACTGCCGGCGCGGTGGAGGCGCATGCGCACTTCCTGTCGCCGCAGCAGTGTGAACATGCGCTGGCCGGTGGCACCACCACGATGATCGGCATGTCGCCCGGGCCGCACTTCGACGTCAGCTGCTCGGGGCCGAACGTGCTGGGGCAGCTGATCCAGTCGATGGACCACAGCCTGCTGAACTTCGGCTTCCTGGGGCGCGGCTGCTCCGACCCCGGCGCGGTGGAAGAGTCGGTGGCCGGCGGTGCGCTCGGGGTCAAGATCCATGAGGACTTCGGCGCCTCGGGCGCGGTGATCCACGGGTCGCTGGTGGCTGCCGACCGGCATGATTTTTCGGTCTGCCTGCACACCGACACCATCAACGAGTTCGGCTTCTGCGAGGACAGCCTGCGCGCCATCGCCGGGCGCACCATCCACATGTTCCACGCCGAGGGCGCGGGCGGCGGCCATGCGCCCGACCTGCTCACCGTCAACGGCATGGCCCATGTGCTGCCGTCGTCGACCAACCCGACCAACCCGTTCACGTCGTATGCGCTGGACGAAGGCGTGCCGATGACCATGCTGGCGCATGTGATGAACTGGCGCCTGGCCGAAGACCTGGCCTTTGCCGAAAGCCGGGTGCGGCCGCAGACCATGGCCGCCGAGGACCTGCTGCACGACATGGGCGCGATCTCGATCTTCGCCACTGATTCGCAGGGCATGGGCCGGCTCGCCGAGAACCAGGCCAAGGCCTTCCAGCTGGCCAGCGTGATGAAGCAGCGCCTGGGCCGGCTGCCCGAAGAGACCACCGCGCGCGCCGACAACCAGCGCATCCTGCGCTACCTGGCCAAGACCACCGTCAACCCGGCCATCGCCGCCGGCATCGACGCCGACGTGGGCTCGCTGCAGCCCGGCCGCCTGGCCGACCTGGTGTTCTGGCCACGGGCCTCGTTCGGCATCAAGCCGTGGATGGTGATGAAGTCGGGCTTCATCGCCTGGGCGGCCATGGGCGACGGCAATGCCAGCCAGATCGGCAGCGAGCCGCAGATCCAGCGGCCGATGTTCGGCAGCTTCGGCCTGTCGCCGCAGCACCTGGGGGTGAACTTCATGTCGCAGCTGGCCATTGCCAACGGCGTGGGCCGGCGGCTGGGCTTGGGCAAGGCCTGCGTGCCGATCCGGTCGGTGCGCGGGCTGGGCAAGCGCGACATGCTGCGCAACAACGCCCTGCCGCACATCGAGGTCGACCCCACCACCTTCGATGTGCGGGCCGACGGCAGGTTGCTGACCTGCGCGCCCGCTGCCGTGGTGCCCCTCAACCGCAAGTACATGCTGCGATGACCATGCCTGACCAACCAGCCAGCCCACAGCCTGCCCAGCAACGCCCGCATGGCGCCGCGCGCATCGGCATCGGCGGCCCGGTGGGCAGTGGCAAGACGGCTCTGCTGGAACGCCTGATCCCGCACCTGCATGCGCGTGGTGTCGACCTGGCGGTGATCACCAACGACCTGGTCACCCAGGAAGACGCCGAGCGGCTGCGCCGCACTAGCCTGCTGCCGGCCGCGCGCATCCTGGGCGTGGAAGCCGGCGCCTGCCCGCACACCGTGATCCGCGAAGACCCGTCGCTCAACATCGAGGCCGCCGACAGCCTGGACCGCGCCTTTCCCGGGCTGGAGATGATCCTGATCGAAAGCGGCGGCGACAACCTGGCGTCCACTTTTTCGCTCGACCTGGTGGACTGGTGGATCTTCGTCATCGACGTGGCCGGTGGTGACGATATCCCGCGCAAGCGCGGCCCGGGCGTGGTGCAGGCCGACCTGCTGGTGATCAACAAGACCGACCTGCACCCCTATGTGGGCGTGGACCTGCCGCGCATGGTGGCCGAGGCCTCGGCGGTGCGGGGCGGCCGGGCGCTGCTGTGCACCAATTGCCGCGCCGACGAAGGCGTGGACCGGGTCGCCGATGCCCTGTGCGCGGCGGTGCTGCGCCGGTGACGGCAGGCGCCGCCGCGCCTGGTGCGGCGCAGCTCGCGCTGCGGTTCGCCTGCACCCCGGGCGGCCGCACCGTGCTGGCGCAGCGCCAGGTGCGCTATCCGCACCACGTCACCGCGCCGCTTGCCGGCCATGACGACGCGTTGCTGGTGGTGCAGTCGGCATCGGGCGGGCTGTATGGCGGCGAGCAGTTGCAGCAGCAGGTGGTGCTGGATGCCGGCGCCCGGGTGACGCTGCGCTTCCCGTCGGCCACCGTGGTGCATGCCGCCCGGGCACAGGCAGCGGTGCAGCAGGGCGTGGTGCTGCAGCTGGGCGAAGGCGCGGCCCTGCGCTACCTGCAGCGCCCGCTGATCCTGCTGCCGGGCGCCCGCCTGGTGCAGACGCTGCAGGCCAGCGTGGCAGCCGGGGCGCAGCTGCTGTGGTGTGAGGGCGTGATGCTGCACACCCCGGGCCCGCTGCCAGCGACCCTGGCTGCGCCGCCGGGCCGCAGCTTCGACACCCGCCTGGTCATCACCGATGCGGCCGGCCGGCCGCGTGTGGTCGACCGCTTCTGCCTGGACGATGCGATGCTGGACGCGGCCGTGCCCGGCGTCACCGGCAGCGCCCGGGCCTTTGGTGCGCTGTGGTGGGTGGGCAGCCTGCCAGACGGCGCTGGCGCGTGCTGGCGCGCTGCGGCCCAGGCGGTGCAGGCCGGTGGCAGCGGCCTGTCGGTCGGCACATCCAGCCTGCCGCATGGCATGGGCCTGGTGCTGCGGGTGGCCGCGCGCGACGGTGGCGACCTGGCCGCAGCGCTGGACACGCTGCTGGCCATGCTGGCGCCAGACCGGGCCTCAGCCGCGCAGGTGGCAGGCCACCATGTGGCCGTCGGCGCCGGCGGGCTTGAGCACCGGTGACTGCACGTCGCACAGCCCCTTTTGCGCGATGCTGCAGCGGGTGTGGAAGTGGCAGCCTTTGGGCGGGTTGATCGGGTTGGGCACGTCGCCCTGCAGCGGGATGCGCTTGCGCTTGATCTGCGGGTCGGGGATGGGCACGGCCGACAGCAGGGCCTCGGTGTAGGGGTGCTGGGGGCGGGTGTACAGGTCGCGCGACGACGCGATCTCGACAATGCGGCCCAGGTACATCACCGCCACCCGGTCGCTGATGTGCTCCACCACGCTCAAGTCGTGCGCGATGAATAGGTAGGTCAGGTTGAACTGGCTCTGCAGGTCTTCCAGCAGGTTGATCACCTGGGCCTGGATCGACACGTCGAGTGCGCTCACCGCCTCGTCGCAGACGATCAGCTTGGGGTTGACCGCCAGGGCGCGGGCGATGCCGATGCGCTGGCGCTGGCCGCCCGAGAACTCATGCGGATAACGCCGCAGGTGGTCGGCCGACAGGCCCACCGTCTGCAGCAGGTCGACGATGCGCGCCTCGTAGGCTGCCGCGTCGGGCGCCAGCTTGTGGATGGTCAGCGCCTCGCCGATGATGGCCTGAACCGTCATGCGCGGGTTCAGGCTGGCGTACGGGTCCTGGAAGATGATCTGCATGTCACGCGCCATGGTCCGCAGCGCGGTCTTGCCCATGGTGGTGACGTTCTTGCCTTCAAACCACACCGTGCCGGCGGTGGGCTCGATCAGGCGCAGGATGCAGCGGCCGGTGGTGCTCTTGCCGCAGCCCGATTCACCCACCACGCCCAGCGTCTCGCCGGCCTGCAGCTCGAAGCTGACGCCGTCGACCGCATGCACCTTGTCGACGGTGCGGCCCAGGATGCCGCCCTTGACCGGGAAGTGCTTGACCAGCCCTTCGACCTTCAGCAGGGGAGTCTTGTCCGCCCCTCGTCCGGCGGGTACACCGGACGATCCCCCGAGGGGATGCTCGCTTGCTTGGGGCGGCCCGGCACGGCGCTCGCTCGAAGGTTCGCTCATGCTGCCGCCGCCTCCAGGATGCAGGCCACCTTGTGGCCGGGCTTGACTTCCAGCAGCGGCGGCGTGGCGGTGCGGCAGGCCGGCATGGCGTGCTTGCAGCGGTCGGCAAAGCGGCAGCCTTCGGCCGGGTTGATCAGCTTGGGCACGGTGCCGGCAATGGCTTCGAGCCGCACCTTGTGGGTGGCGGCGGTGTCGATGCGCGGGATGCTGCGGATCAGGCCCTGGGTATACGGGTGGCGCGGCCGGGCGAACAGGTCTTCCACGCTGGCTTCTTCGACCACCTTGCCGGCATACATCACCACCACGCGCTGGGCGGTTTCGGCCACCACGCCCATGGCATGGGTGATCAGCATGATGGCCATGCCCAGGCGGTCTTTCAGCTCGGCCATCAGGTCGAGGATCTGGGCCTGGATGGTGACATCGAGCGCGGTGGTGGGCTCGTCGGCGATCAGCAGCTTGGGGCTGCAGGCCAGGGCGATGGCGATCATCACCCGCTGGCGCATGCCACCCGAGAACTGGTGCGGGTAGTCGTTGACCCGGCGCTCGGCGGTGGGGATGTTGACCAGCTTGAGCATCTCGATGGCGCGGTTGTGCGCTTCGCGTTTGCTCAGGCCCTCATGCAGGCGGATGGATTCGGCGATCTGCGCGCCCACGGTGTACACCGGGTTCAGGCTGGTCATCGGCTCCTGAAAGATGATGGCGATCTCCTTGGCGCGGATCTTCTGCATCTCCTCGGGGCCCAGCGGCACCAGGTCGCGCCCCTGCCACAGCACCTGGCCGGCCACGATCTTGCCCGGCGGCATGTCGATGAGCTTCATCACCGTCTTGGCGGTGACGCTCTTGCCGCAGCCGGATTCACCGACCACGCACACCGTCTGGCCGGCGTCGATGGCGATGTCGACGCCGTCCACCGCATGCAGCCAGCCGTCGTCGGTCTTGAAGTGGGTTTTCAGGCCCCGGATATCCAGCAATGGCATGTCAGAGCACCCGCCTTGGGTCGAGCGCATCACGCAAGCCGTCGCCGATGAAATTGATGGTCAGCACGGTCAGGAAGATGGCGATGCCGGGGAACAGGGCCCAGTGCATGGCCAGATCCATGTAGTCGCGCCCGTCGTACAGGATGCGGCCCCAGGTCGGCACGTCGGGCGGAAAGCCCAGGCCCAGGAAGCTGAGCGTGCTCTCGGCGATGATGGCTGCGGCGATGTCGATGGTGCCCGCCACGATCACCGGGCCCAGGCTGTTGGGCAGGATGTGGCGCACCACTTGCCGCGACGTGCTGGCGCCCAGCGCACGCGCGGCCTCGACGAATTCTTTCTCGCGCAGGCTGAAGAACTGGGCCCGCACCAGCCGCGCCACCGGCATCCAGCGGAAGCCGCCGATCACCACCACGATCAGGATGAAGATGCCCACTTCCAGCCCGAAGGCGGCCTTCAGCGGCTCGCGGAACAGGAAGATCAGCAGCAGCAGCAGCGGCAGTTGCGGCAGGCTGAGGAACAGGTCGGTCACCCACATCAGCGCCGCATCGACCCAGCCGCGCGCCATGCCCGCCACCGCGCCGATGAACACGCCCACGGTCACCGCCATCAGCATGGCCGCCAGACCCACGGCCAGCGAGATGCGCCCGCCGTACAGCACGCGGGCCAGGATGTCGCGGCCCAGGTCGTCGGTGCCCATCGGGTGCTGCCATGACGGCGTCGCCAGCTTCGAGCTGAAGTCGACTTCGTTGATGCCTACCTTGTAGAACAGCGGGCCGATCAGCACGGAGGCCACCAGCGCGCCCAGCAGCCACAGGCTCCAGTAGGCCAGCCGGTGGCGCTTGAAGCGCTTCCACGCTTCAGACCACAGCGATGCGCCCTGCGCCGGCCGTGGCGCCACCGGGCTAGCGGTAGCTGATGCGGGGGTCAAGCCAGCCATAGAGCACGTCGGCAACCAGGTTGAAGAAGATCACGAGACAACTGAAGACGAAGGTGACGGCCATGATCACCGGCGTGTCGTTGCGCAGGATGGCATCGATCAGCAGGCTGCCGATGCCGGGGATGCGGAAGATCTGCTCGGTGACGATGGCGCCGCCAAACACCGCCGGCATCTGCAGCGCCACCAGCGTGACCACCGGGATCAGCGCATTGCGCACCACATGCTTGTTGATCACCGCCCGCTCGCCCAGGCCCTTGCTGCGCGCGGTGGTGACGTAGTCGAGCCGGATCACATCCAGCACCGCCGAGCGCACATAGCGCATCCAGCTGGCGGCCTGGAACAGCCCCAGCACCATGATCGGCATGATCGACTGCTTGAACTGGTCGACCCACCACTGCCAGCCGGTGGACGACAGATCACTGCGGTAGACGAACGGCAGCCAGCCCAGCTGTACCGAAAACAGCAGGATGAACAGCACGCCGGTGAAGAAGGTGGGCAGCGAGAAGCCGACAAAGGCCAGCGTGCTGGCGATGCGGTCGAACCAGCTGTAGGGCTTGACGGCGGCCAGCACGCCCACCGGCAGCGCCACCAGCAGCGCCACCAGCTGCGACATGCCGATCACCGCGATGGTGACGCCGATGCGCTGGTTGATCAGCGTGTCCACATTGATGCGGCTGACGAACGAGAAGCCCCAGTCGCCCCGCAGCATGCTGCCCAGCCAGCGCAGGTATCGCTCCCAGATCGGGTCGTCCAGGCCGAACTGCGCCCGCAGCGCCATGCGCACCTCGGGCGGCACGTTGGGGTTGTTGGCCAGGTCCTCGAACGGGTCGCCGGGTGCCAGCGCCAGCACGGTGAACAGCACCAGGCTGATGCCCAGCAGGCTGGGCAGCGCGATCAGCAGGCGGCGGATGATGTAGTTGAGCAAGGGGAATGCGATTCAGGTGCGCGAAGTGGGCCACTGGCGGGCCTTGCAGGCCGCGCCGGGCCTCGCGGCCCGGCTCCTCGCCAGGCAAGCAAGGTCCACTGGACCTTGCTTGTCCGGGCTCGGCCCCCTTGAGGGGGAGCGCCGCAGGCGCTACGGGGGTGGGTCAGGAATCCCGGGTCCAGTAGCCGATGGACCAGGTGGTGTTGTCCCAAGCCGACAGCACCGGGCGCATCTTGTTCAGGATGCCAAACGGCCGCGGACGGGCGAACAGCGGGATGATGTGCTTGTCGTTGACCACCAGGTCGTTCATCTTGACGAACAAGGCGGCACGCTTGACCGGGTCGAACTCGACCTGCGAGGCCTTGTGCGCGGCGTCGTACTCGGCGTTGGTCCAGCGGGCCAGGTTGCGGCTGCTCCACTTGTTGGCCTTCTGCGACAGCTGCTCGGTCACGAACTGCTCCATGAACACCTGCGGGTCGGGGCTGCCCATGGTGGTGGTGAACATCTGGATGTCGGACCAGAACTTCTGGTAGGTGTCGGGGTTCGCGGCGTCGCTGCCGAAGAACACCGCGGCCACCACGCTCTTGAGTTCCAGGTCGATGCCGGCCTTGGTGCAGGCGTCCTTGATGATGGCCTGGCACTTCTGGCGCGGGCCGCTCACCGAGGTCTGGAACACGAACTTCAGCTTCACGTCGCCTTTGGCGCGGATGCCGTCAGCGCCCTTCTTCCAGCCCGCGGCCTCCAGCACCTGGCTGGCCTTCTCGGTGTTGAACTCGTACTTGGTGTTCGGGCTGCGGAAGCGCGGCGGGTTGTTCAGGAAGTTGCTGGTGACCACCGCACCGCGGCCATAGATCTGCTCGCCGATGTTCTTGCGGTCGATCAGCATCGACATCGCCTCGCGCACCGCCTTGTCGGTGAAGGCGGGGTGCTTGCTCTTGGCGCTGGCGCGCTCGCCGTCCACTTCCTTCCAGGGGTCGGTGACGTTCAGGCTGACGAACTCGATGTCGCTGCCGGCGTAGAACTCCATGCGGCCCTTGCCGGCGGCTTCCAGGCGCTTGAGCAGCTCGTCTTCCACGGCCAGGTTCCAGGCCAGGTCGTACTCGGCGGTCTGCAGCACGGCGCGGGCAGCGCTCAGCGCGTCGCCACCGCCCTTGATCTCCAACCGGTCGAAGAACGGCTGGTTGGGCACGTGGTAGGCCATGTAGGCCTCGGCCAGCAGGCTGTCACCCGGTTTGAAGTCGACGATCTTGTACGGCCCGGTGCCCACCGGCTTGGTGTTGGCGGCTGCCTCGCGCGACTTGGCGCCCGTGAAGGCCTCGAACACATGCTTGGGCAGGATGCAGCCGACGATGCCGGTCAGGGCTTCGGCCCAGAACGGCGTGGCCTTGGGGTAGATGACCTTGACGGTGTGCGCGTCGACCTTCTCGACCTTCAGGTCCTTGTAGGTGGCCACGGTCACGGTGCTGGTGGCCGGATCACCCGCGTAGGCGGCGGTGAACACCACGTCGTCGGCGGTGAACGGCTTGCCGTCGTGCCAGGTGACGCCCTTCTTCAGCTTCCAGGTGACGCTCTTGCCGTCGGCGGCCACGCCGCCGTTCTCCTTCGACGGGATCTCGGCGGCCAGTGCGGCCACCAGGTTGCCTTCGGAATCCCAGCCCGCCAGCGGCTCGTAGAAGATGCGGCTGGCGTCCTGGTCTTTCGTGCCGCCCGCGAAGTGCGGGTTCAGGTGCACTGCAGCCTGCCAGTAGATCAGCTTGAGCACGCCGCCACCGCCGCGCTTGGTGCCCTTGTACGGGATGGTGGCTTGCGCATTGGCCACGCCGGCGTGCATCAGCAGCATGCCGGCCATGGGCGCGGTGAGGCCCAGGCCCACCATCTGCGAGATGAAGTTGCGGCGCGGCAGCTTGCCGTCACGCACGTCGTTGATCAGGTGGCGGATGTTGGATTCATGCTGGTCCATGCGGAGCTCCAAAGGTCGGATGCAAAAGTCTGAGGGGCGGGACAGCGGCCCGCCGGGTGCGACATGCTATCGGCTGAAAGGGGGCAAGCTATCCGGGTCGCCCCGAACGGGTGCAAGCCTGGGTGATGCCTGGGCAGATACTGCAGGCCATGACTTCAGATGACGTGCTGCGCATCCACGGGCCCAGGCTGGCGTTGCTGCCGCTGGTGCTGGATTCCCCCCACTCGGGAACCCGCATGCCGGCTGATTTCGGGGCCGCATTGCCCGAAGCCGACCTGCGTGATGGAGAAGACTGTTTCATCGACGAGCTGTACCTTCCGGCCACCGAGCGGGGCATCCCCTTGCTGGCAGCGCAATTTCCACGCACCTACCTCGACCCCAACCGCCACGCCGGCGACATCGACACCGACTTGCTGGACGCGCCCTGGCCCGACGCCCTGGTGCCCAGTGGCAAGGCGCGCATCGGCAAGTCACTGGTGTGGCGCACGCTGGACGATGGCCGGCCCATCTACAACCGCAAGCTGACAGTGCAGGAACTGCGCCAGCGCATCGCGCGCTGCCACACGCCATACCACGAGGCCCTGCGCGGGCTGTTGCATGCCGCCCATGGCCAGCATGGGCAGGTGTTCCACATCAACTGCCATTCGATGAATGCAGTGAGCGGTGCCATGGGCGAGGGCGGCGCCGGCCAGCCACGCGCCGACATGGTGCTGGGGGACCGTGACGGCACCACCTGCGCGCCGGCATTCACCGCGTTTGTGCGCGACCAGCTGTCGGCCAGGGGCTATGCCGTGAAGGTCAACGACCCGTTCAAGGGTGTGGAACTGGTGCGGGCCTTTGCCAACCCGGCAGCTGGCTTCCACAGCCTGCAACTGGAAGTGAACAAGCGGCTTTACATGGACCAGTCCACCCTGCAGAAACATGCCGGCTTTGTGCGCTTGCAGGCCGATCTGATGGCCGTGTTGGACGCGATTGCGGTGCGGTTCGGGCGGGGCTAGTGGTGGCTGGGGGCTCATAGCGGAAGTTGCCGACTCGCCATCTTCGGCACAAGGCCGAGGCCGCCGGGTGCCTAGCCGACCCCGTGTCATTCCGGGCCTGCGGTCCTCCCTTCTTGACCTCCGTCGGCCAGGCACCCGGCGCCCTCGTCCAGCCACCGTCCCCGCATGCGGCGAAGGCCACGGTGGTGGCCCACCCGAGCCGGCGCGATCGCTCAAAACGACCGACCGCTCGGAGCCCAAACGCGCCGCGCCTTGACCTGCTCACCCAGGGATCACCACCGGCAGGTGGGTGAAGCCGCGCACGAAGTTCGACAGCGTGCGCTGCGGCGGGCCCACCACCTCGATGCGCGGGAAGCGCTGCAGGATTTCCTCCCACAGGATCTTCAGTTGCAGCTCGGCCAGGCGGTTGCCCACGCAGCGGTGGATGCCGAAGCCGAAGCTCAGGTGCTGGCGCGGGCGTGGGCGGTCGACCACCAGGTCGTACGGGCGGTCGATCATGGTCTCGTCGCGGTTGCCTGACAGGTACCACATCACCACCTTGTCGCCCTTGCGGATCTGCTTGCCGCCGATCTCGGCGTCGGCCAGCGCGGTGCGGCGCATGTGCGGCAGCGGTGTCTGCCAGCGGATGATCTCGGGCACCAGGCTGTCCACCAGCGCCGGGTTGGCGCGCAGCTTGGCCCATTCGCCCGGGTGCTGGTGCAGTGCCAGCACGCCGCCGCTCATGCTGTTGCGGGTGGTGTCGTTGCCGCCCACGATCAGCAGCAGGATGTTGCCCAGGAACTCTTGCGGGCTCATGTGGCGGGTGGCCGGCGCATGGGCCAGCATCGAGATCAGGTCGGGCCCCGGGTCGGCATTGAGCCGCTGGTTCCACAGCTTGCCAAAGTAGGCGGCGCACTGTCCCAGCTCAGCAAGCCGTGCTTCCGGGCTGGCGGTGACCTTGTCGGTGCCGGGCACCGAGGTGGCCACGTCCGACCAGCGGGTGAGCAGGCGGCGCTCCTCGAACGGAAAGTCGAACAGCGTGGCCAGCATCTGCGTGGTCAGCTCGATCGACACCCGGTCCACCCAGTCGAAGGGCTCGTTGCGTGGCAGGCTGTCGAGCACCGCCCGGGTGCGCTGGCGGATGGTGCCGGCCAATGCGGCCAGGTTGGCCGGGGCCACGATCGGGCTGACCGTCTTGCGCTGTTCGTCATGCTTGGGCGGGTCCATCGCGATGAACATCTGCAGCCGCGCGTCCATCGGGCCGTCGAACAGGCTGATGCCGCCGTGGGTCCAGTCCGACGAGAACACCGCATGGTTGGTGTCGACCGCCATGATGTCGTTGTAGCGGGTGACCGACCAGAAGCCGCCGTAGAAGGCGTTCTCATGCCAGTGCACCGGGTCGTCGCGGCGCAGGCGTGCAAAGTAGTGGCCGATGCTGTCGTCCTGGAACAGCCGCGGCTTGGTCAGGTCGATCTGGTCCAGCGGTATCGCGAAGGCTTCTTCATGGGCGCGCGCGCTGGCGGCCTGTTGTGCGGCCAGCCAGTCGGTGCTGGCGGCGCGGGGGTCGGGGTTGTGCATGGGCAGGTGGGTGGCTGGCTGGTCGTGAAGCGAAGCTTGCCGTGCCAATATCGGCCTGGCGGCGAGCCGCGAAGTCTCGCCCACCCGG
>JARXAJ010000035.1 GCA_029865965.1 Aquabacterium sp. | reverse complement strand
CGCTGGCGGCCGACCTGACCTGGCCTCGTGGGCTGCCCGCGCCCACCTCACCCGATCACACGCGGTGGCCGCACCATTCGCCGGCCAGCATGCTGGCCATGCGCGCCGGCACCGTTAAGGTGGTAGCGCCGGACGCTCACCCCTTCCGCGCGCAGCCGCTGTTTCCCGGGTCTCTGAAGCACGCGACGCTGCGGGCCTTCATCCACGATGCAGCGGGCACCTGTTTCCACCAGAGCGGCACCGCCCGCATGGGCCGCGATGCCGACGCGGTGGTGGCTGGCGCACTGCGGGTGCATGGCCTGGCCGGCCTGCGTGCGGCTGACGCATCGGTGATGCCCACCCTTGCCCGCTGCAACACCATGGCGCCCACCGTGGTGATCGCCGAGCGCACGGCCGAACTGCTGCGCGCCGCGCATGGCCTGGCCGGCGGCTGAATCCTTGCCGATGGTTCCGCCGCGAGCCTGGTACGGGCCTTGCTGACGTTCGTCTGCCTGATCTGTTTTTCAATTGGGATCCCAATTGAAGTGCAAGGAGCGCATTGAATGGCCCCCAAACCCACACCCCCAGACATGGACGCAGCGCAGGAAACCGGTGCAAACGAGCCCATGGTGCATGCCATCACCGATGCGGCCGACAGCGAAAAGGGCACGCTGGGCCAGGCGGTGTACGACCGCATCAAGGACGACATCTTCGAGTTCCGCATGGCGCCGGGCCAGCGCTATGCAGAGCAGGAGCTGGCCAACCGCCTGGGCGTGTCGCGCACGCCGCTGCGCTTTGCCCTGCATGTGCTGGCGCGTGAAGGCTATTTGGACCGGGTGGGTGGCCATGCCGGCTGGCTGGTCAAGCCCTTCGACCTGGCGTACTACGAAGACCTGTACGACTTCCGCATCCAGATCGAGCTGATCGCAGTTCGGCGCCTGTGCGCGATGGACCCGCCACCCGACCTGGGCGCGCTGTGTGCCTTCTGGCGCGTGCCCAAACAGGCGCGGGTGCTCGACGGCCAGACCGTGGCGCAGGAGGATGAAAAGCTGCACAGCACCCTGGTGGCCCTGGCCGGCAACCGCGAGATGCTGCGCACCCACAGCGACCTGACCGAACGCATCCGCATCATCCGCCGGCTGGACTTCATCGAGCCCGCACGCATCCGCGCTGCCTTTGACGAGCACGACAAGATCCTGGGCGCGCTGCAGCAGCGCAAGGCCGCCGCCGCCGAGATGTTGATCAAGGCCCACATCACCGCGTCGCGCGCCGAGATCCGCCACATCACCCTGCACCGCCTGTCCCTGGCAGCGCAGCGCGGCGCCGAGGCCCTGCGCGCCGCCCCCGCGGCCTGACCCGCTGCCACACCAATGCCTGGAGCACCCCATGCACACCCATGACCTGCTGCTGACCGGCGGCCACCTGATCGACCCGGCCCAGAGCCATGACGGCCTGTTCGACATCGCCATCGATGGCGGGCGCGTCGCCGCCGTGGTGCCGGCCGGCACACCGCTGGCAGCCCCCCACCACATGGACGTGCGCGGGCAACTGGTCATCCCCGGCATGATCGACACCCACGGCCATGTGTTCCAGCATGTCACCGGGCGCTTCGGGCTGGAGGCCGACATGTGCGGCGTGCACTCGGGCGTCACCACGTTGATCGACCAGGGCGGCCCATCGTGCATGACGCTGCCGGCCTTCCGCGAATACGTGGTCAAGGCCAAGAAAACGCGCGTGTTCGCCTACCTGTCGGCATACCTGGTGGGCGGCATGGAAGGGCATTACTACCCGGCGCTGTACAAGCCCGACTGCCTGGACGTGGCCGCCACCGTGAAGGCGGCTCTGGCCAACACCGACATCGTCAAGGGCTTCAAGGCCCATGCCGAGCTGGGCGGCTTTGCGCGCTGGGGCATCGAGGTCATGCGCCAGTCGGCCGAGATCGCGGCCACGGCCAAGATGCCGCTGTACATCCACTTCGGCCAGCTGTGGCCCACGCCGGCCGAAGGGGCCAACGGCGTGGATGCCGACACCATCCTGGCGCAAGTGGTGCCCTTGCTGAAGGCCGGCGACATCCTGGCCCACCCCTTCACCCGGCATCCGGGCGGGTTCGTCAATCGCCAGGGCCAGGTGCACGGCATCGTGCGCGAAGCCCTCGACCGGGGCCTGAAGGTGGATGTGGGCCACGGCTCGCATTTCAGCTACAAGATGGCCCGCATCGCGCTGGATGCCGGCATCGTGCCGCACACCCTGGGCGCCGACATGCACGGCTACAACACGGCCGTGCCGGCGCCGGCGGGCACGCCCGACCAGCATTCCGACACCGAGCACATGTTCTTCGGCCAGCAGCGCTTCTCGCTGGTGTCGGCCATGACGGCGATGCTGGCCCTGGGCCTGCCGCTGGCGCAGGTGGTGCGCATGGTCACCTGCAATGTGGTGGATGTGTTCGGCCTGCCGGCCGAACTGGGCACGCTGGCCGTGGGCCACCCGGCCGACATCAGCGTGATGCACGACGAGCGCGGCCGCTTTGCGCTGCAAGACAACGAAGGCACGCAGCTGGTGGCCGATCGCCTGCTGCGCCCGGCCTTCTGCCTGCGCGAGGGCGTGCGCTACGAGGCCGACGCCGCCATCCTGCCGGTGGTGCAAGCCGCATGAACCGCGACGACCCGCTCCACATCACCCGGGCCGAAGGCCCGACAGTCCCGGGCACGCCTGGCGACTTGGCAGCCCCGGCCGTGGCCAGCGCCCCGGCGCATGGCGTGGGGGCGTCGCTGCGCCGCAAGGAAGACGCACGCCTGCTGGCCGGCCGTGGCCAGTTCGTGGCCGACATCCGCCTGCCCGGCATGCTCGATGTCGCCTTCGTGCGTTCACCGGTGGCCCATGCCCGCCTGCTGCAGGGCGCAGAGAACCTGGCCAGGCTGCAGGCCGATGCCGCGCTGGCCGTCTGGATCGCCCAGGCCAGCGTGGACGACCCCTACAAGGCCGGCTACGGCCACGTACGGGTGCTGTAGGGCGTAGACCTGCAGGTGCCTGCCGGCCAGATCGCCTGCGTGGTGGGCAGCAACGGCGCGGGCAAGACCACGTTGCTGCGCACTCTGTCGGGCATGGTCAAGCCGCGTGCCGGGCAGATGCGGTTTGCCGGGCAGGCCCTGGCCGGGGCCAGTTGCGAGGCCATTCTGCGTGCCGGCATCGCCCATGTGCCCGAAGGCCGGCGGCTGTTTCGCGGCATGTCGGTGCGCGACAACCTGTTGATCGGCGCCTACCTGCGCACCGACCTGAAGTCCGAGGTGCAGCACGATCTGGAACGGGTGTTCAGCCTGTTCCCGATCCTGAAAGACCGCCACAAGCAGGACGCCAGTACCTTGTCGGGCGGTGAGCAGCAGATGTGTGCCATCGGCCGGGGTCTGATGTCACGGCCCACGCTGCTGATGATCGACGGGCTGTCGCTGGACCTGGCACCGCGCGCGGTCGAGAAGCTGTCGCAAGCGTTGCTGGAGATCAACCGCCAGGGTCTGAGCATCCTGCTGGTCGAGCAGGACGTGTTCACCGCCTTCGAGCTGGCCCAGACCGGCGTGGTCATCGAGATCGGCCGGGTGGCCTTAGCCGGCCCGAGCAGCCAGCTGGCCGACGACCCGCGGGTGCGCTCGGCCTACATGGGCGTGCGATGCCGCCATCAGACATCCCCGCACGCGCCGATGCCTTGGCGGCGATCACCGCCGTGCGGCCGAAGTGGATGTCCATCCAGACCGCAGGCCAGGCACTGGGCCTGCAGAAGCACCAGCTGCTGCAGGCCGGCCCGCCATTGCGCGATGCGCGCCAGCCCCCAGCCGTGCTGCGCTCGTCCATCGTGATGACCTGTCTGCATGAAGGCCGGGCAAGCACCGAGGCCGACGCCGAGGCGCTGCTGCGCGACGGCGTTCTGCAGCTGCAGCCGGCACAGCCGCTGGGCTGCGTCACGCCCCTGGCAGCCATGGTGGCGCCGGGCACGCCGCTGGCGCAGGTAGTCGATGGTGCAGCCAACGCGCAGCCGAGCGGCCTCAGCCTGTACGCACCTGTGTCGACGGTGCGCGGGCCGGACACCCGCATGGGCATGCGCGACGCCGGCTTGCTGACACGGCTGCAGCAGCGTGATGATGACCTGGTGCCGGACCTGCAGCAGCATCTCGCCCGACACGGCCCCATCGACCTGTGGGCCCTGGGCTGCGCCGGGCTGGCCGCGGGCGACGACCTGCACAGCCGCACCACCGGCGCCAACGCCGCGCTGGTGCAGGCGCTGCGCGCGCCGGGCGATGCGCAACTGGCCGATGACATTGCCGGCAAGCCTGCCGATGTGGTGCGCGCCGGGGCCATCGGCGACAGTGCGGTGATCGACATGCTGGGCCTGGGCGGGCAGCGCATGGCCAGGGCGCCGGAGCCCTTGTCGGTGTTTGGCCCCTTGCTGCCGGCCGGGGCGGCCGAGGCCGTGCTAGCCCTGTTGGCCCGGCCGCACCCGGGCCTGCCGCAGACCTGGCCCGTGGGCATCGATGCGGCCCAGGTGCTGGCGCAGGCCCGGCCGCCGCTGGTGGTGCTGGCCATGCTGGCGCAAGACGGCCTGCAAGGGCTGTTGGGCCGTGGCATCTACCAGCCGCCACTGGGCCTGTTTGCGCAGGCGCTGCAGGCCGGGGGCCGGTGGCCGCTGCGGCAGGGCAGCGAGAATGCGCCCACCCCCCAGGAGACCCCATGACAGATGCCAACCGCTTTGAGTTGTATGCCTTCTGGCGCACTTCGGCCACCTACCGCGTGCGCGTGGCCTTCAACCTGAAGGGCGTGGTGCCGCAAGAGCGCTTTGTCAATGTGGATGCGGCCGAGCACCGCAGCCCGGCCTTCCTGGCGCTCAACCCGATGGGTGGCCTGCCCACGCTGGTGGACCACGGCGCTGACGCGGGCGCAGCAGGTTCCACCATCCCGCTGACGCAGTCGCTGGCGATCCTGGAGTTCCTGGACGAAACCTACCCGCAGCCACCGCTGCTGCCCGCCGACACACATGGCCGTGCGCGGGTGCGCAGCCTGGCTGCGCTGCTGGCGGCCGACACCCACCCGCTGATCACGCCACGGGTGCGCAAGTACCTCACAGGCCAGGCCGGCTTCGACGACGCCGCCTGGCGCGCCTGGCAGAACCACTGGTTCTCCACCGGCCTGCAGGCGCTGGAGCAGCGCCTGGCGCAAGAGCCTGGCACCGGTGCGTTCTGCCATGGCGACGCACCCACCACCGCCGACATCTGCCTGGCCAGCATCCTGGTGGTGATGCGGGTGTTCAAGATCCAGGTCGAGGGCATCCCGACAGTCGAACGCATCATGGCGCGCTGTGAAGCGCTGGAAGCCTTCGCCCGGGCTGCGCCGCAGTTGCAGGCAGGTGCGCCGGCGCCTTGACCGCTGGCGCAGGCCAGCCCGGGCCTGCCGCCTGAACGCAGCGCGCACCACAAAAAAAAGGGCCAGTTCCTTGTGAGAGCCGGCCCATCGGTGTTGGTGGTCGATAGGGCGGGATTCGAACTCGCGACCCCTTGCACCCCCGTGGAGGTGCTGGCCCAGCGCTACACCCTCAACGAGCAGGAGCGCAGCGGCATGCTGCGCCACCTGATCACCGGCGGGGCGCTGTCGGGCTACGGACTGGTCAATGCGGTGATGCACCGTAGCCAGGAGGTCGAGGACGACGACCGGGCGACCGAGTTCGAGGCACTGGGCGGCCGGCTACTTGAGCTGGCGCCTGAAGAGTGGCAAGGGCTGGCACAGGCGGCCTGAGCAAGCCAGGAGCAGGCAAGGCAGGGGCCGTCATGCCCCTGCCTTGCCTGCCGGGCCCTTCTGGACCACGCCGTGCCGGGCAGTTTGCGTCGAAGTCGACCCGGTTTTGCGGGGCGCGTCGGTGGCAAATGCAGGGCCCAGGCCTGGAAGACAGCCGCTGAGCCTTGCGCGCCGACCGACGACGCCACCGCTGCGGCCTGCACGGCCAGCCGCTTCGACCGGCGGCTGCGCCTCCTGACTCTGGCCCAGGCCTGCGTCGACCTGGGCGCGCGCGTGTGCACCATCACCTGCCTGACGGGGGTGCCGCACCGGGAGGTGCTGCGCCACCTCTTTGCCGCGCGCACGACCGCGCCGCGCGGGCGCTCCCCCGATTTGCCCGAGTGCCACCACACCGCCAACCTGGTGGACCGGACCGAGGCGTTGATCATGCTGGCGCTTGTACTGCCGGCTGCAGGTCTGTGAGCGTCCAGCCACCCCACATTGCGCAGCAACCTGCGTAGCCTGAGGATGGTTTCCACCTAACAACTGGTGGACACCTATGCATCCCAAAACCGTACCCCGTCGGCGACATGACGCCGAGATCAAGGCCAAAGTGCTGG
>JARXAJ010000250.1 GCA_029865965.1 Aquabacterium sp. | reverse complement strand
CGACTGGTGGCTGGCCAGCAGGCGCAGGCCGGGCACCGCACCTGGGCGCGCGGCGCCCGGTTCCGACCCACCGCGCTGCACACCCGGCGCAACCACCGCAGCGCCAGGGCGCACCGGCGGTTGCTGGGCCGCCTGCTGGGCTGCGGTGAGCAGCGGCACCGTGGGCACCTCCGCCTCACGCACCCGGCCGGACCAGCTGCCACCCAGGCTGGCCCACAGCCAGCGCAGCTGGCGCTCGGCCAGGGCCAGCGGGTCAATCAGGGACAGGCTGGGCCTCTGGGTGCAGGCCTTCGGAAAACTGCCCTGCAGGCGCACGCGCAGCAAGCCGGGCTCGGGCGCATCGGCCGGGGGCGGGCTCGCCCAGTCCTTGACCCAGTCATGGCAGGGCCGGTCGTTCAGCGTCAGGGCGCTGGTGTCGAGTTGCAGCCCCGGCAACGGCGGCAGCGCCCGGGCGCGCAGCGGGCCGCCCTCGCTGCTGATCTCGATCTGCAGCAGATGGCTGTTGAGCTGCAGGGCGTCGGGCACCAGGTTGTAGGCGAACTCGGGCCGCTCGTCGAAGGGCGTGGCATCGCGCTCGGGCCGCGACGGGCGGAACAGCGTGCGGTCGATGACGATGTCGCCGGCAATCTCGCGGATGCCATGCACCTGGCGCAGATCCAGCAGCATGGCCCACAGCTGCGGCAGGTCGAACTCGGGGTTGGCGCCGCCGCGCAGCACCAGGTCGCCGGCCAGCACATCGCCCTGCTGCAGCGCAGGGGTCAGCAGTTCGGTGAAGCCGCGCACATTGGGGCCGATCTGGTCCAGCGCCACCGCGCTGGTCAGCAGCTTCAGGGTGGACGCCGGCTGCATCGGCCGGTCGGCCTGGTGGGCCCAGCGGGCGCTGCTGCGGCCAGCCAGGCCCGGGCCTGCCGGCAGCACCACCGCGCCCAGCGCTTCGGCCGGCACCTGGGCCTGCAGCAGGGCCTGCAGCACGGCGTCGGGCAGGGGTTGGGCGGCGGCAGGGCCGGCCAGCACCACCACAAACAGAACCGCCCGGCCAGCCATCTTGCGGATGGCCGAACGGGCGGCGAGGATGGGGCGCGGCATCACGCGGCGCAGTATCGCCGCCGCGTGATGGCCGGTGGCGTCAGGGCGCCGGGCAGGCGGGCGTGGTGCCGGCGATGCCGGCGCGCAGCGCACCGACGAAGCTCAGATCGTCGTCGGGGCCCAGGGTGTTTTTGGTGAAGGTGCAGCCGTAGGTGGTCGCGGCCACCGTGGCGGCCGTCACCACATCATCGCCGCTGGGTTTGACGCCGCCCTGCTCCCACTTGACCATCGCTTCGAAGGCGTCGACCTGCTCGGCCACGGTGAAGTCACAATGGCTGGCCCCACGGATGGCGCGCTGCACCAGCCACTGGCTGTTGCCTTTGGCCGCCACCCGCTTCTGATAGACCTGCTGCATGCTGAACGGCACGAACAGGTCACCCAGCGTGTGGATCGACACCACCGGGATCTTGATCTCGCCGTTGATCTGCGGGATCCAGCGCAGGCCGTCGCGGCGCAGGCGGTTGGCATCGGCCGTGGCCTTCAGCTTCAGCACCGACGTATTCAATGCGGTGCTGCCCGCCGTGTCACTATCGATGGTGTACGTGTAGGCCATGGTGTCGAGGATGTTGTCGTTGAGGATGCCGGTGATGGTGCCGTCACCGCCCAGGGCGCCCCACATCGACGGGAAGCTGCCGCCAAAGGCCAGGCCCTGGGCGAAGATCGGACGCGGGCCACCAGTGATGTTCTGCAGCACCGAGACGAACTTGGCCCCGGTGGCGGTGGGCACGCTGGGGAAGGTGGTGAACAGGGTGCTGGTGACCTGCGCCCGGATGTCGGCCCAGTTGGCAGTGGGGTACTTGGGCAGGCCGGCCAGCGCCTGTGCAGTGACCTGCACCGCGGCAAACTGGTTGAACAGCTCGGCATCGCCCATCACGCCGCACATCGGCACGGCACCGTGGTAAGCCACCTTGTTGACCGCCGTGGAAGCGGCTTCGGCCTCGATGGCCGCGCCGGTGATGTGGCCGCCCATCGAATGGCCGGTGATGTAGGTGCGGCTGGGCGCCGCCAACGTGCGCCCGCCTGCGGTGGTGATGGTGTTGAAGTTCAACGCCAGCTTGTTGGTGTCTTCCACCCCGGCGCGCACGTCGTAGTAGTTCTTGGTGTAGCTGGATGCTGCCCAGGCATAGCCTTGCTCGATCAGGTGGCGACGGATGGTAGGGCCATTGACCGTGAGGGGCACATCGTTGCCGCGGAAGCCATGGGCATACATCACCAGCTTGCCGTTCCAGGTGGCCGGCACCTCAATCTGATAAGCAGCGCCATCCAGCATCCCGGCGTAACGGTTGGTGGTGGCCATGTTGACCTTATCGCCGGGGGCGGTCGGCAAGGCCGCAAACGTGGTGGCGGTGGCGGCAGCGCCGGCACTGAAGGTGCGGCTGTCATGCGGCCGGGCGGGCTCGGGCACCACGGCCGGCGTGGTGCC
Organism: Aquabacterium sp.; assembly: GCA_029865965.1. Classification (GTDB taxonomy): domain Bacteria; phylum Pseudomonadota; class Gammaproteobacteria; order Burkholderiales; family Burkholderiaceae_C; genus Pseudaquabacterium. The sequence continues at coordinate 4,701 of JARXAJ010000250.1, read as the reverse complement.
GGTGTCATCGCCGCCGCCGCAGGCAGCCAGCATCAGGGCCAGCGTGGCCACGGTAACCGGGCGCAATGCGAATGTCTTGTTCATCGTTATCTCCTCAAGGTGAGGCGGACAGCGTAGCGGCGTCCCCTGCGCTGCATCGCGGGGGCTTTCCCTCGTAGTGGTCACCCGGGCGACAGGGCCGCGCGCAAACGACTCGATGCGGTGCGGCTACAGCGGCGGCCGCACCCGCAGCTCGGGCCGCGGCACGGGCTGGAAGTCGGTGCGGCAGGCCGGCTGCGCCAGCGTGCCCACCAGGGTGTGCAGGGCCTCGACCACCGCCAGCAGCGCCTGCTGCTGGCCGGCTGTCAGCGGTGCCTCGTAGCCGGCCGGCGCTGGCGCCGTGCTGTCGCCAGCCCGGGCGATCAGTGCCTGCAGCGGCGTGGCATGGGGCAGGCCGGGGTCGAGCGCGGTCAGCACGCCCGGTGCGCGCTCCTGGATCATCTTCAGCAGCACGCCCAGGCGCACCCAGCGCTGCTCGTCCCAGCCGGGTGCGGGCGCACCGCCTGGGTTGTCGGCCACGAAGCGCGCCACCAGCGACAGCGCCGCGCGCTCGCCGCGCTCGGCCACGGCCTGGATCACGTCGCGTTCCATGTTCAGGTTCAGGCCGCCTTCGTTGGGCTTCAGGCGCACCCGGGCGATGCGGTCGCGCACGCCGGGCATGCGCGACAGGGCGTTGTCGTTCCAGTTCTGCATCGCCCCCAGGATGGCCGAGAAGAAGCCACCGAAGCGCGCCGCGCCATCGGCGCCTTCATGGTCGAAGCGGTTCCAGCGCTCGCCATAGCCGGTGTCGTAGCGGTCGGGCAGGTAGGTGTCGGGCCGGCCGGGGATCTCGTCTTCCAGGTTGATGCCGAAGGTGGGCCAGCTGGGCACCAGGCCGTCGAACAGGTGCATCGGGAAGTTGCTGCTGATGCCGCCGTCACTGAACCAGCAGCGCCGCAACGGTGCGCGGCCGACCTGGTCATGGTCGATGGCCCACAAGGGCAGCGCGGCAAACAGCAGCGGAAAGCTCAGGCTCATGCGGGCGGCCAGGATCACCGGGAAGTCCTGCGGCAGCGGCAGCTCGCGCAGGCCCAGCGCGGTGGCATCGGCGGCGCTGGGGTCGCGGTCTTCACGGCCGGGCTCGGGCAGGTAGGTGCGGCCATGCGCCACCATCCAGTCCAGCACGGTGGGCGGCAGGTAACGGGCCAGCTCGGCCTGGCTGAAGAACAGCCGGTCGCGGCTGCGCAAGCCGCTGCCTTGCTCGCTGGGCTCGGCCAACGGAAAGATGTAGGGCCGGCCATGGCCCAGGTTGGTGGAGAACATCTGCAGATCGATGGACTTGCGGATGCTGCCGGCCGGCAGCGGCACCCGCTCGGGCGGGTTGCCGGGTGCGTCCCACAGGTCACCGAAGGTCAGCGGCGCGGCGCCTGGCTGGCGGCCGGCGGCGCGCTGGATCAGGCTGTGCAGCCAGGGCGTCAGCGCTTCATGCTGCGGGTCTTCGGTCAGGCCGGTGCACAAGCCGAAACCGTTGTCGACCACTGCGCCGGTGATGTCCTTGAAGGTCATCCAGGCGATCAGGCCGGTGCCGGCCAGGGCCAGCGTCAGCAGCGCGGCCAGCAGGCCGCCCAGCCCCCAGGCCAGCAGTGCCAGCAGCGCAGCGCCGGCCACGCCCGGCCAGTAGGCCCTCACCGCGCCCATCACCATCGCCAGGATGCGCTGCTGGGTGCTGCCGGAGTTGAGCGCATACACCAGCACGCTGAACAGCCGCCGCGTGGCAGGCTGGGGCTGGAACAGGCTGAGCAGCTTGCGCTGGCCGGGGCGCACTTCGGCCTTCAGCTCGCCGGGCAGGGCCTTCAGCAGGTCGAAGCCGGCGCGGCTGCCGCTGCAGCGGCGCTGGTACTCGGCCGCTGCAGTGACGGCTGCGGCGATGGCGCCGGCCGAGGTGCCACCGATGCTCTTGAACCGGTAATGGTGCGACAGCAGGTCGATGGCGCGGGGGTAGACCACGCCGCTGGTGATGCCGCCCTTCATCACCAGGTCGCAGAACCTGTCGACGGGTGGGCCAGCGGGCGTTGCGGCGGACGGGGTACTGGTGGTCGGCATGGCGGCGGCCCTGGTGCGGAAACCAGCGACGGTGTCAGATCAGGCCGCGCCTGTCCACCCCGCAACCCCTGCGGCATCGGCAGGCCAGCGGATGCCGCGCTGCTAATCCTGCAGGAACGCGGCCACCGCCGCCAGCGACGGCGCAGGCGCCTCTTCCTGCGGCAGATGGCCCACGCCGGGCAAGACCACCAGCCGGGCCTGCGGCATGGCGCGCTGGTAGTCGGCCGCATTGGCCACCGGGATCATCGCGTCGGCCTGGCCCCACAGCAACAGGGTGGGCGCGGTGATGCGCGCGAGCACCGGCCCGGGTGGCTGCAGCACCAGCTGGCGCATGCGCGACAGCAGCGCATCGCGGTTGCCGGGCGCCAGCATCAGCGCGTGGTAGCGCTCGACACGGGCATCGTTGAAGGCGGCGGGGTCGGCGTAAGCCGGCTTCAGGCTGGCGCGCAGCACCGGCCTGGGCAGGGTGTAGCGCAGCAGGCTGGTGACCCAGCCCACATCGGGTGCCTTGCCGTAGTCGAAGCCCGGGCTGGCAAAGCCGTCGGGCGCCACCAGCACCAGCTTGTGCACCCGCTGCGGGTGGTCGGCGGCAAACCGCCAGGCCAGGCGCCCGCCCATCGAGTGGCCGATGAGGCTGGCACGCTGCAGGCCCAGCTGGTCCATCAGCGCCAGCAGCACCTGCATGCCGCGCTCATCGGTGTACTGGTCGAGCCGGTCGGGCACGCTGAGGCCGGCGCCCGGCTGGTCGTAGCGGATGACGCGGTATGGCCGCTCCAGGCCCCGGGCCCAGTCGTCCCAGGCATGCACGCTGCCGCCGAAGCCGTGCAGCAGGATGACGGCTGGCGCGCCGCGTGGCCCGCTGTCGCGCACGTGCAGGCGCATGCCGTCGACGGTGATGAAGTCGGCCGGCCCGTTGGCATAGCGGGCCTCCAGCGTGGCCCGCGGGATGTCGGGCGTCCAGGCCCACCAGGCGCCCAGGGCCAGCAGCAGCAGGAGCAGCAGTGCCACGGTGCCGATCATGCGGCGCAGCCGGGGGGCGCCCATCAGGCGGCGCGCGCCGCGCCGCTGCTGTCGCGCACCACCAGGGCGGTGGCCAGCTGGGTGCTGTGGCGGCGCTCGCCGGCCAGCTGCGACAGCAGCGACTGCACCAGCGCCTGGCCGGCGTCGGCAATCGGCTGGCGCACGGTGGACAGGGGCGGGTGGAAGTGCTCGGCCAGGGCGATGTCGTCATAACCCACGACACGCACGTCCTCGGGCACGCGCACGCCGCGCTGGCGCAAGGCGCTGATCGCGGTCATGGCCATCAGGTCGCTGGCGGCAAACAGCGCGTCGAAGGCCACGCCGTGCTGCTGCAGCAGCGCCAGTTCCTGCTGGATGCGCTCGGTGACGAAGGGCACGCTGCGGCTGAGTGAGGCGTCGGCCACCAGGCCGGCGTCGGCATGGGCGGCCAGCCAGCCGGCGCGGCGCTGGCCGATCTCGGGCAGGTCGGCGTCGCCCATGAACAGCACGCGCCTGGCGCCACCGGCCAGCAGGTGGGCGGTGGCCAGGCGGCCGCCAGCCAGGTTGTTGCCGCCCACGGTGGCATACAGCTGCTGCGGCAGCTGCGCGCCCCACACCACGAAGGGCACGCCCTGCACCGCCATGCTGTTGAGCTGGTCGTGGTGGCGCCACTGGCCGACCAGCACGATGCCCATCGCCCGGCCGGTGTGGAACACCTGCGCGGCCTGGTCGAGCCGGTCGGCATCGACCCGGGTCAGCAGCATGTCGTGGCCGCGCTCGGTCAGCGCGTCGGCCAGGCTGCCGATCAGGCTGAGGAAGAACGGGTCGGACAGGTGTTGGCGGGTGTTGGGGTCGTAGGGCACGATCACCGCCACGGTGTTGTTGTGGCCCAGGCGCAGGTTCTGCGCGCCGATGTTGATGCTGTAGTTCAGCGACCGGGCCAGCTCGGCGATGCGCCCGCGGGTCTCGGCATTGACCAGGGCGCTGCCCGCCAGGGCGCGCGAAACGGTGGATACCGAAACGCCGGCGAGCCGGGCAATGTCGGCCATCTGCACCTTGGACGGACGGGAGGGTCGGGCTGGCGCCGGGGCGGCGGGCGGTGGCGGCAGGGGGCGCGGCATGCGGAGCGGGCGGAGGCGTGGAAACGGAGCGCAGATGAGAACGTTTGCATCATGCCAGAGCAGTGTGTGACCGATGCCACGACCCGGGACTGCGGGGGGCGAAGGCCGGCAATTCCGGGTGCTGGCCGGTGGCGCGGCAAGCTAAGCTGCTGACCGCTGGCGCTTGGTGGCGCCGGTTGCTTGCTGGCCGGCAACTGGCCCGAGGCTGTACCCGATGAACACACAACTGCTGCTTGCCCTGGGCCTGGCCGTGGGTGTGGGCGTGGTGGTGGTGTCCCTGCTGATGCGCGGGCGCCGCCAGACCCCACCGGCCCGTCCGTCGATCCCCAGCCCGGCAAGGGCCGCTGCGGCCGCCGAGGCAGCCACGGTGCGCCTGGCCGACCCTGCACCGGCAGGCAGCGCCGGCGGTGTGCCCGACCCCGCGCCCAGCAACGCAGCCGCCCAGGTCGCCGTTCAACGC
>JARXAJ010000233.1 GCA_029865965.1 Aquabacterium sp. | reverse complement strand
GTGCTGGTCGGCGTCGGTGGGCAGCTTCACCTTCACCACCCGGCCGTCCACCGCCTGGGCCACGCCCTTGCCCTTGGCGTTGTTGATGGCGTCGGCCACCGCGCGGGCGGTGGCGAAATCGTTGGCGCTGAGGTCCAGCTGGGCGATGCCGCGGTTGCTCAGCGCCGCGGGCACCGACCGCTCCACCGTGGCGCCCTCGGGCACGCGGCCGGCGGCCAGGTGGTTGATCTGCACCCGGGCGCCACCAGCCGACGCGCCCGCACCGCCAACGATCAGGTTGCCCTGGGCGATGGCGTAGATCTGGCCATCGGTGCCGCGCAGCGCGGTCTGCAGCAGCAAGCCGCCACGCAGGCTCTTGGCATTGCCGGCCGACGACACATTCACATCGATGCGCTGGCCGGGCTGGGCGAACGGCGGCAGCTCGGCGGTGACCACCACCGACGCCAGGTTGCGCGGCTGCATCGTCACGCCCGGCGGCAGGGTGATGCCGTTCTGCTGCAGGAAGGCGGCCAGTGCCTGCGGCGTGAACGGCGCCTGGGTCGATTGGTCGCCGGTGCCATCCAGCCCGAAGACCAGGCCGAATCCGGTGAGCTGGTTGGGCCGCACGCCCTGCACCTTGGCCACCTCCTTGATGCGGGCGGCGTGCACCGGCCACCACACGGCTGCGCTGGCGGCGAACAGGCTGAGCAGCACCACCAGGCGCAGCAGGCGGTCGGCGCTCAACTTTCCTGGCCAGACACGGCCGAGCCAAGCGGCCGCCCTGGAGCCGGCTTTGCCAGGCCACTGGAAGCGCCTCTTTGAGGCGGCGGCGCCGAAGGGGCTTCGGGGGTGGGTCATATCGGCAACACGTTGAGGAAGAAGCGGCCCAGCCAGCCGATTGACTGGGCTTCGGCAGCCTGGCCGCGGCCGCGCTGCATCACCCGCACATTGGCCACCAAGGTGCTGGAAACGGTGTTGCCCGGCGCGATGGCGCGCGGGTCGACCTGGCCCGAGAAACGCAACACATCCACATTGGCATTGACGCCGATCTGCTTTTCAGCCGACACGATCAGGTGGCCGTTGGGCAGCACCTGCACCACGGTGGCGGTGATGACGCCCGAGAAGTCGTTGCTGTTCTCGGTGGTGCCATTGCCCGAGAACTCGCTGTTGCCGCTGCCCGAGGCACTGGCACGGTTCAGTGCGCTGCTCTTCAGGAAGGGCAGCGCGGTCACGCCCGCCTCCACCGCGCTCTTGCGGTTGACGCTGCTGGTGCTCTTCTGCACCGCGCTGACCTTTTCGGTGATGGTGATGTTCAGCGTGTCGCCCACCATGCGGGCGCGGTGGTTCTCGAACAGCGGCCGGTAGCGGTCGGGCTGGAAGATGGCGCCGGTGAGCACCGGCGGCTCGCTCATGGCGGGCAAGGCCAGGTCGCCCAGGGGCATCGCCGCGCTGGGTTGCACCAGATCGACCGGCGGCACTTGCTGCAGGCGCTCGCCCAGGCTGGCGCAGCCGGTGAAGGCCATGGCCGCCAGGCCGGCTGCGATGGCGTGACGAAGGCTTCGCATGGTGGTGTCTGCGTGCATGGTCACAGCTGTGCCAGCTTCTGCAGCATCTGGTCGGATGTCTGCACTGCCTTGGAATTCATCTCATAGGCGCGCTGGGTCTGGATCATGCTGACCAGCTCTTCGACCACGTTGACATTGCTGGTCTCCAGGCTGCCGTAGGACAACGCGCCCAGCCCGCCGGCATCGGGCGCACCGGCCTGCGGGGCGCCCGATGCAGCGCTCTCGGCAAACAGGTTCTCGCCGCGCGGCTCCAGCCCGCCGGGATTGACGAAGCCAGCCAGCTGGATCTGCCCCAGCTGGGTGGGCGCGGCCTGGTTGGCGGCAGTGGTCACTTCGACGATGCCGTCCTTGGTGACATTGATCGACAGCGCGTTGACCGGGATGGTGATGCCCGGCTGCAGCAGGTAGCCGCCGTTGGTCACCAGCTGGCCCTGGGCATTGGTCTTGAAGCTGCCATCGCGGGTGTAGCCGGTGGTGCCGTCGGGCATCGTCACCTGGAAGAAGCCGTGGCCCAGCACCGCCATGTCGTAGGCGCCGCCGGTCTGCTGCAGGCTGCCCTGGGCAAAGTTGCGCGCCGTGCCCACCGCCTTCACGCCCAGGCCCAGTTGCAGACCGGTGGGCAACTGTGCCTGCTCGGCATTGTTGGCGCCCACCTGGCGCAGGTTCTGGTACATCAGGTCCTCGAACACCGCGTGGCTGCGTTTGTAGCCGGTGGTGGCGGTGTTGGCCAGGTTGTTGGCGATGGCGTCCAGCGACATCTGCTGCGCCTCCATCCCGGTCTTGGATATCCAGAGTGATCGGATCATGCTGCACCTTCGGTTGCCAAGTCTCGTGATCGATGATCGCGGCAACTTGAGCCTGCCCAACAGGCAAAAAGCACCGCGCGGGCGGTGCTTCTCCGGGGTGAGGCGACGTCAGCTGTTCGACAGCAGGCGGGTGGCCGATTGCTCGCGCTCCTGCGCGGTCTGCAGCATCTTCATCTGCTGCTCGAACTGGCGCGCGGCCGAGATCATCGCCACCATCGATTCGACCGGGCTCACATTGCTGCCCTCCAGCGCCTCGGTCTGCAGCCCGGCGGTGGCATCGGCCGGCAGGTCGTCGCCCTCGGCGCTGCGGAACAGGCCGTCGGTGCCGCGTTGCATCGGTGACTCGGGCGTCACCAGCTTGATGCGGCCCACGCCCTGCGGCGCGCCCTGGCCGACGGTGGCTGTGACCATGCCGTCACCACCGATCAGCACCTGGGCATTGGGCGGGATGGTGATCGGGCCGCCATCGCCCACCACCTGCAGGCCGTTGCGGGTGACCAGCACGCCCTCGGTGTTGACATCCAGCGCGCCGGCGCGGGTGTAGGCCTCGGTGCCGTCGGCCGCCTGCACCGACAGCCAGGCATTGCCGCGCAGGGCCACGTCCAGGTTGCGGCCGGTGGCGGCCACCGGGCCAGGGTCGGGGTTGTAGCCGGGCGTGGTCTCGATGGCATAGACGCGGGTGCTGGCGCCATCGCCCAGGACCGGCACGGCACGGAAGGCGGTCAGCTCGGCGCGGAAGCCGGTGGTCGAGGCATTGGCCAGGTTGTGCGCCAGCACATCCTGGCGCAGCATGTTGGCCTTGGCACCAGCCATGGCCAGGTAAATCACGCGGTCCATGGTGGCTCAGCTGCTCAAGGTCAACGCAGGTTGACCAGGGTCTGCAGCACGGAGTCCTGCGTCTTGATCGTCTGGGCATTGGCCTGGTAGATGCGCTGGGCCACCATCATCGCCACCAGTTCCTGCGTCAGGTCGACGTTGCTCTCTTCCACCACGCCCGACTGCAGCACCCCCAGGTTGCCGCTGCCCGGTGTGCCGGGCACCGCGTCACCCGACTCGAAGGTGGCACCCCACACATTGCCGCCCAGCGGCTGCAGGCCCTGCACATTGCGGAAGGTCGCCAGCTCCACCTGGCCCACCGGTGTGCTTTGCCCGCTGGAATAGGTGGCCAGCACGATGCCGTTGGGCTGGATCTTGATGGCATTCAACTGCCCGGGCGGGAAGCCGTCCTGCGTGACGTTGGTGACGCCGAAGATGGCGCCGTACTGGGTCAGTGTGGACAGGTTCAGCTCAACCCCTGGAATGGGCTCGGTCACCGCCCCCTGGAAGTTGCTGGTGGCCGGCACGTCGAACGGGATCAGTTCCAGCGGCAGGGTGTCGTCGTCGGGGTTGATCGGCGATGTGCCGTTGGTCGGGAAACTGAGGACGGAGATCGCCCGCGGCAGGCCTTCGCCGTCCGGGTTGACTGCAGCGCCGTTGGCTGCGGCATAGACATTCCAGGTGTCGGCTGCTGACTTCTGGAAGTAATAGGTCAGTGAGACCTCCTGGCCCTTGCTGTCGTAGACGTTGACCGAGGTGGCGTTGTTGTAGGTCTTGGCATTGTTGAAATCGATCCGCGGCGTGACAGCGGCGTCGTAGGTGACGGTGGCGCGGGCATCCAGGTTCAGCTCCAGCGCCACGGCCTTGGTCACGCTGGGCTTGATGCCCGCCGTGGGCAGCACCAGCGGCTGCGACTGGCCGGGCACCAGCACACCCTGGTCGTTGGCGGGGTAACCCAGCAGGCGAGCGCCCTGGGTGTTGGTGATGAAGCCATCGCGGTCGACCTTGAACTGGCCGTTGCGGGTGTACTGGTTGTTGCCGCTCAGGTCCTTGAGCTGGAAAAAACCGCTGCCGTTGATGGCCATGTCCAGCGGGCCGTCGGTGGACTTGAAGCTGCCCTGCGAGAACTGCTGCGTCACTGCCGTCTGGCTGACCCCCAGACCGATGGCGGCAGCGCCGCCGGAGATGGCGCGGGCATAGACATCGGCAAACTCCGCCCGCGCCATCTTGGCGCCGATGGTGCTGGCATTGGCCACGTTGTTGCCGATCACCTCGAGATTGCGTGCCGATGCGGTGAGGCCGGAAACACCTTGCTGGAAACTCATGAGAACTCTCCTGGGGAAGCGGAGCCGGGCTGGCCGTGGCAGCCGCCCGGGATGGAAAACGCTGGCGCCTGGGTTCGGCGGGGGTCAGTCCAGCGCGGTGATCTGGTTGTAGGGCACGCGGCCTGCGCGTTCCAGTTCCACCGTCAGCGCGGTGCCGCCGGTATTGACCGCATCGACCTTGTCGCGTGTCAGCGAGATGGCCTCGATCGGCGTTGCGCCGGTGGCGGCGGTGATGCGGAAGCGGTAGCCGGCCACGTCGGGCAGGTCTTTGCCGGCAGCCCAGGGCACGTCATGGCGGCCTGCGGCGGTGGTGGCCAGGTTGATGGTGTCGACCAGGCGGCCGGCAGGGCTGAGCACCTCCACCTTCACCCGGCTGGCGGGGCTGGCGATCTCGAAGGTGGCCTGCGGCAGGCCGCCGACCACCGACATGCGGTCGCCCTGGATCAGCACGTCCTTGCCGATCAGGCCAGCGCCCTGCACCGCCTGCATCTGCACGAACTGGCCGTTGAGCTTCTCCACCGTGGTGTTGAGCTTCTCGATGCCGCTGACGGTGCTGATCTGCGCCATCTGCGACGTCATCTGCGCGTTGTCCACCGGGTTCATCGGATCCTGGTTCTGCAACTGGGTGACCAGCAGCTTCAGGAAGCGCTCGCTGGCCTCCTTGGCGGTGGCTGCACTGTCGCCCACGGCCTTGGCGGCGGTGCTGCTGCCGCCCAGGCTGTCGATGAAGGCATTGCTGCCGGTGGAACTGATGGTGCTCATGCCGGGCTCCTGGACTGGGGGTAGTGCATCACGACTGGCCCATCTGCAAGGTCTTCAACAACAGGCCTTTGGTGGTGTTCATCACCTCCACATTGTTCTGGTAGGACCGGGACGCCGAGATCATGTCGACCATCTCCTCGATCGGGTTGACATTGCTGAAGGTGACATAACCCTGGGTGTCGGCGGCCGGGTGCTTGGGGTCGTGCACCCGCCGCCCCTCGTTCTGGCTTTCGATGACCTGGCTGACCTGCACGCCGGTGGACGTGGCGTCGCCCATCAGCAGCGACTGGAACACCACATGCCGGGCCTTGTAGGCCTGGCCATCGGGCCCGGCCACGGTGTCGGCATTGGCCAGATTGCTGGCCACCACGTTCAGGCGTTGGGTCTGCGCACTGGCTGCGCTGCCCGACACATCGAAGATCTTGAACATGCTCACTGACGTTCTCCTGGTGTCCGGCTACCCGCACAACCACAAGACACTGGACAGGCCTGGTCGCCTGGCAAACCGTCCAGCCTCTGGCTGGACGTGGAATGCGCCGAAGGCGCTTCGGGAGGGGTCATTGGTTATGGCTCTTCATGGCGTCAAGCATGGAACGCACGCTGCCGCTGAGGAAGCGCAGCGTGGCCTCGTACTTCACCGTGTTGTCGGTGAAGCTGGCCCGCTCGCGGTCCATGTCGACGGTGTTGCGGTCGAGGGCGTCCTGGCTGTGCCGGGCGTACAACAGGCCCGGGCCCTGGCGCAGGTTCACCCGGGCGGCGTCGTGGCCGGGGTTGGTGGTGGTCAGCGCCAGCGGCGCCGTGCCCGGCGCGGTGTTGTCGGTCGCCTGCCGCAATGCGTTGGCAAAGTCCATCTCGCGGGCCTGGTAGCCCGGCGTGTCGGCATTGGCGATGTTGCTGGCAATCAGCCGCTGGCGCTCGGCCCGCAGCACCAGGGCCTGGGACTGGAAGTCGAGCGCCTGGGTCAGTCGGTTCTGCATGCACGGGTCCCCTTGTGACGGCTGGCGCATCGGCCAGGGATGTCAATGCGAACCGATTGTCGGCAGCCACCCCGCCGACATGTGCTGGAACAGCGGGCACATCACCGGGCTGTTCCAGCCAGTGCGCCGGCCTGCCTGCGCGCAACATCGCGGCGTGATCAAGTGCCCGCCCGACCACCCCCTGCCCGGCCCTGCCAGCCGCTGCCGCGCTGCGCTGGCCGCTGC
>JARXAJ010000208.1 GCA_029865965.1 Aquabacterium sp. | reverse complement strand
CTCGCGGCGCAATCCGCTGGGTCGACCCGGCGAGCACATCGAGCTGGCCAATCTCGCAAGCTATCTGATCTCGCCGCAAGCCGGCTACATCAATGGCGAGATGATCACCATCGACGGCGGCATGCATCTGCGCACCTCGGGCGCCGAAGACCTGCTGCAGTGGGGCCCTGATCAATGGGACGCCTTGCGCAAGCGGTGACGGCCGTGGGCGCCGCAGCCGGCTTGCGCAAAAGAAAACGCCGGCCCGCCGCAAGTCTCTTTGCGCCCCTGGGGGCCTGAAGCGCTGCCAGGCTGGACGTTCTGACCTGCCTCCATCCTCGACATGGCCGGCATGCGCAAGGCCACGAGACGCCCGACGACGCCTGCAGGCCCATCCGGGATTGCCCTGTTCGGGGTTTCCGCAAGGCAAACGGCCTTGGCGGCCCGCACACTGCGGCACCTTGTTTCGCCCGGAGACCGCGATGACCCGCTTCCCCCGCCCCGCCGCCGGCCGCCGCCAATGGCTGGGCCATGCCGCCGTGCTGCTGGCCAGCCTTGGCGCACTGGCACTGCCCATCCAGGCCCCAGCCCAAACCCAAACCCAGGCCTGGCCCACGCCCGGCCCGATCCGCCTGGTGGCGGTGTTCCCGCCTGGCGGCTCGGTCGACCAGGTGGCCCGCATCCTGGCTCCGGCGCTGCAGCAGCAGCTGGGCGTGGCGGTGATCGTCGACAACAAGGGCGGTGCCTCGGGCGCCATCGGCACCGGTGAGGTGGCGCGCAGCGCGGCCGATGGCAGCGTGTTCGGCGTGGTGTTCGACACCCACGGCGTCAACCCGGCGCTGCAGCCCAAGCTGGCCTTCGACACCCGGCGCGACCTGGCCACCGTGGCGGTGCTGGGCACCAGCCCGATGGTGATCAGCACCCACACCGACCAGCCCTACAAGACCTTCACCGATGTGGCCAGCGCGGCCAAGGCCGGTGGCAAGGGCGTGGCCTACGGCACCATCGGCAACGGCAGCCTGGGCCACCTGGCGATGACGCTGCTGGCCAAGGGCGCCGGGCTGGATCTGGTGCACGTGCCCTACAAGGGCGGTGGCCCACTGATGCAGGACGCCATCGCCGGCCATGTGCCGGTGTCCATCGGCTCGGTGTTCGTGGCCAAGCCGCACATCGACAGCAAGCGGCTGCGGCCGCTGGCCGTCACCACCGCGCAGCGCCATCCGTCGCTGCCCGATGTGCCCACGCTGGCCGAGCTGGGCTTCCGCAACTTCGACGCGCCGGCCTGGTGGGCGGTGATCGCCCCGGCCAAGATGGCGCCTGAGCTGGTGGCCCGCATGAATGCCGAGCTGAACAAGGCGCTGCAGACGCCCGATGTGGCGGCCAAGCTGGCGCAGCAGGGCATCAGCGTGCAGCTGGGCACGCCGGCCCAGGCCCAGGCCTTTGTCGACCGCCAGCTCGACACCTGGGGCAAGGTGGTGCGCGACAACGGCATCACGCCCGACTGACCGGCGCGCCAGGAGACACTGCAGGCAGACTGCCGGCCCATGGACAACGATCTCCCCTTGCTGGATGCAACGGCACTGCGCGCCGCTCTGGGCCCGACCGCTGGTTGCGCCCACTGCGCCGGCCTGCAGTGCGCCGGCTGGGAATCGCAGGCCGCGCCGCTGGGCCCGCCGCTGCTGGTGCCGCTGGGCACGCTGCGTGACCCCGCCATCGACGAGCCCACCTATCTGGAACGCCACCACCCGGGCACCAGCTTCTGGCATGCGCGGGCGCCGGTGGCGCTGTTGCACTTCCCCTACAACCGCTGCACGGTCTGGTGCTGCCCGGCGTGCCGCCGTGGCTTCCTGCAGTACACCGAGGCCGGTGGTTACTACGTCGACCACCGGGTGCGCATGCTGGACCCGGCCCTGATCGAGACCTGACGACTTGCAGTCCCCACCCATTCCGGCCGCACACCGCAGCACTGCCACCTGGACATCCGAGCTGCTGGGCGGCGCCACCGGCGCCCTGGTGATGCTGGCCGTGGTCGTCACGCTCGGCTTGCTGGCCTATGCGCCACTGGGCCTGGCGGTGGCGCCGCAGGGCGTCACCGCCGCACTGACCACCGCCGCCGTGGGCGGCCTGGTGTTTGCGCTGTTGGGCCGGCACCAAATGCAACTCAGCGGGCCCAGCTCGGCCACCACGCTGATCTTTGCCGGCCTGGTGGTGCAGCTGGCGGCCGACCCGCAATGGCGGGCCAGCCCCGCCACCATGCTGGGCCCGCTGCTGGCGGCCACCGGCCTGGCTGTGGCGCTGTCGGGCCTGTTGCAGATCGGCATGGCACTGTTGCGGCTGGGGCGGCTGGCGCAGTACGTGCCGCAGCCGGTGCTGGCCGGCTTCATGAACGGCGTGTCGCTGCTGATCCTGCTGGCGCAGCTGCCGGTGCTGACCGGTCTGGGCAGCGGCAGTTTCCAGCCGGCCACGCTGGCGCTGGGTCTGGCCACGGCGGCCGGCATCTGGGCCCTGGGCCGGCGCTGGCCCCGCGCGCCGGCCCAGCTGATCTGCCTGGGCCTGGGGGTGGGGCTGTTTGCGCTGCTGCACAGCCTGTGGCCGGGCCTGGTGCTGGGGCCGCTGGTGGGGCCGGTGTCACAGGGTCTGTCGCTGCCCGATCTGCCCTGGCAGTTGCTGGCGCCTGATGGGGCCGGTTTCCTGGCGCGCCATGCCGGCGCGGTGCTCACCACCGCCGTGGTGCTGGCGCTGATCGGGTCGCTGGAGTCGGTGCTCGGCGCCCTGGCCCTGGAGCGCGCGCTGGGCGAACGCGCCCGCCCCGACGCCGTGCTGCTGGGGCTGGGCGTGTCCAACCTGGTGGTGGGGCTGTGCGGTGGCATGCCCAGCGTGCTGCTGCGCGCCCGCGCCATCGCCACGCTGCAGGCCGGGGGCCGGGGCCAGCGGGCCGCCCTGGCCGGGGCGCTGACGTTTCTGGCGGTGGCGCTGTTCCTGGGCCCGGTGGTGGCGCGGCTGCCGCTGGTGGTGCTGGCCGGCATCATGCTGACGGTGGCGGTGTCGCTGTCGGACCGCTGGACCCAGCAGCTGATCGGCCAGTGGCGCAGCGGCGAGCGCAGTGCCGACCTGTGGCAGAGCCTGGCCATCATGGCCCTGGTGTGCGCCATCACCGTGTGGCAGGGCTTCACGCTGGGCGTGGCTGCGGGTTGCGTGGTGGCGCTGGCCGTGTTTGTGCGCAACATGACCCGGTCGCTGGTGCAGGCCCGCTACACCGCAGAGGCCAGCCCGTCACGCCGCATGTGGCCGCCGGCGCAAGAGTTGTTTCTGCACACCGCCCGCCGCCAGATCCAGGTGCTGCAGCTCGAAGGCGCGCTGTTCTTCGGCAGCGCCGAAGGCGTGGCCCAGGCGGCCGACCCGCCGCCGCCGGGCGCGCGCTGGCTGGTGCTGGACCTGCGCGGCGTGGGCATGATCGACGCCACCGGCGCCATGATGCTGCAGCGCCTGTCGCTGGCGCTGGCCGATGGCGGCGTGCAGCTGCTGCTGGCCGGCGTCACGCCCACCAATGCCCACGGCCGCCGGCTGCGCGCAGTGGGGTGTTTTCGCACGCACCCGCGCGATGACTGGTTTGCCGATGTCGACCGCGCGGTGGAAGCCGCCGAGCAGCGCCTGCTGGCAGCCGCCGGCCTGGCCGACGCCGACCCGCGCCTGCCGCTGGCGCAGAGCCTGCTGTTCCAGGGCCTGACCGCCACGCAAGCCGCCGTGCTGGCCGCGCACATGCCGCAGCGGGTGCTGGCGCCGGGCGAGGTGCTGTTCCGCCAGGGCGATGCGGCCGACGGCCTGGTGGTGCTGACGCGCGGCGCCATCACCGTGGTGGCCGGCCACACGCCGGGGCAGGACCACCAGCGCTTTGCCAGCCTGTCGGCGGGCATGATGCTGGGCGAGACGGCCATGCTCGACGGCGCCGGGCGCAGCGGCACCGCCATCGCCGACGGCGTGGTCGAGCTGCACCAGCTCAGCCTGGCGGCGCTGGAGGGCCTGCGCGCCGAGCAGCCGGTGCTGGCCGCGCAGGTGCACCGCAATATCGCGCTGCACCTGTCGCAGCGGCTGCGCCGGTCCACGCAACTGCGGGCGCGCGACGTGGCGGGTTGATTGGCGGGTTGATCTGCGGGCTGATCAGCAGGCTGATCCATTTCGCCCGGCCACAACCGGCCGTGCCTGTCACCTGCAGTGCAGCCCCAGCCCGGCCCGGCAGCCTAGAGTGGGGCGATCCACCATCCGCTGCGAGGACTGCCCGTGATGCACCCGTTCCACCATGCCCGCACCACCCCCGACAAGCCCGCCCTGGTGATGGCCGACACCGGCGTGGTGGTCACCTACCGCCAGCTGGAAGACGGCGCCAACCGGGTGGCGCAGCTGTTCCGCGCGCTGGGCCTGCAGTCGGGCGACCACATCGCGCTGATGCTGGAGAACCATCCGCGCTACTTCGAGATCTGCTGGGGCGCGCACCGCGCCGGGCTGATCTACACCGCGATGAGCACCCGGCTCACCGAGGCCGAGGTCGGCTACATCGTCAACGACTGCGGCGCCAAGGCGGTGGTGGCCTCGCTGGCCATGGCCAAGGCCGTGACCCCGCTGCCGGCCAGTTGCCCCGGCGTGCGCCACTGGCTGATGCTGGACGGCACCATCGCCGGCTGGACAGCCTATGAAGCTGCTGTTGCCGCCCAGCCGGCCGAGCGCATCGGCGATGAACTGGCCGGCTGCGACATGCTGTATTCCAGCGGCACCACCGGGCGGCCCAAGGGTGTGTTCGTGCCGCCGCAGGCCACCGCCATCGACGCGGCCAGCCCCATGACGGACATCATGGTCAACATCTACGGCGTGTCGGCCGACACGATCTACCTGTCGCCAGCGCCGCTGTACCACGCCGCGCCGCTGCGCTACACCCTGGGCGTGCAGCGCCTGGGCGGCACGGTGGTGGTGATGGAGCACTTCGACCCCGAGCGCTACCTGCAGCTGGTGCAGCAGCACCAGATCACCCACACCCAGCTGGTGCCGACGATGTTCGTGCGCATGCTCAAGCTGCCCGAGGCCACACGCAAACAGTACGACCTGCGCTCGCTGCGGGTGGCCATCCACGCTGCCGCGCCCTGCCCGGTGGCGGTCAAGCAGCAGATGATCGCCTGGTGGGGCCCGGTGATCTGGGAGTACTACGCCGGCACCGAGGGCAACGGCGTCACCATGGTCAACAGCCAGCAGTGGCTGACCCATCCGGGCACCGTGGGCAAGGCGGTGGTGGGTGAGCTGAAGATCTGCGACGACGAGACCGGCGCCGAACTGCCGCCCGGCCAGAGCGGCACCATCTACTTCGCCAACGGCCGGCCGTTCGCGTACCACAACGACGCGGCCAAGACCGCGAGCAGCACCCACCCCAAGGGCTGGACGACGTTGGGCGACGTGGGCTATGCCGACGCCGAAGGCTACCTGTACCTGACCGACCGCAAGGCCTACATGATCATCAGCGGCGGGGTGAACATCTATCCGCAGGAAGCCGAGAACGTGCTGATCAACCACCCCCAGGTGGCTGACGTGGCGGTGCTGGGCGTGCCCAATGAAGAGTTTGGCGAAGAAGTGAAGGCGGTGGTGCAGCCACGCGACATGCGCGACGCCGGCCCCGAACTGGAAGCCGCGCTGATCGCCTACTGCCGCGAGCACCTGTCGCCGATCAAGTGCCCGAGGTCGGTCGACTTCGAGGCCGAATTGCCGAGGCACCCCACCGGCAAGCTCTACAAGCGGCTGTTGAAGGACCGGTACTGGGCAGGGCACGCGTCGAAGATCATCTGAGCATTTGTTCAGCTGGGCGGCGGTGCATGGCTGCAGCCTTTGCCCGGCCCGGCGGGCGGTTCAGCCGTTGATGAACCGACGGATGATGGCGGTGCCCGCTCTGACAGGGCTTGGCATGCTGGCCTGACGCAGGCGCGGCGCTCTTGGTTCGGCAACGCACAGACCGTGGCTGCACATCCGGTCCATCCTTGCTGATGACCAACCGATTTCAGGCCCATTGATGGACAGCGCCCTGCTCAGTCTGCTGGGCGCCTTCGTGCTGTCGTTGATCGGCCTGTTTGGGTTCATCTGGTCGCAGCGCCAAGGGCTGTTGGTTGAAAACCCGAAAGCCGCGTCGGTGATCTTTGCCGAGGGCGAGATCGGCGTCGTCGACGATCCGGCCTTGCCGGCCAGCGAACGGGGCGCGATGCAGGCCGCAGTCGCGCCGCGCGGCGACCCGGTGGTGGCCGCCGACCTGGCCGAAACCGCAGACCGCGTCGCTGCTGACCGCTCCAGCGCCTTTCCGGTTTTCGTGTTCCTCGCCTTCGCCTGTTTCTGGCTGCTGGTGGGTTCGCTGGCCGGCCTGGTGGCATCGATCAAGCTGCACCAGCCCGACTGGTTGGTGGATGACGCCTGGCTCACCTTCGGCCGCATCCGCACCGTGCACCTCAACGCCGTGATCTACGGCTGGGCCACCAACGGCAGCCTGGGTGTGATCGTGTGGCTGCTGCCCCGGCTGCTGCGCACCCACCTGCATGGCCCCATCTGGGCCATGCTGGGCGGCACGCTCATCAATGTGGGTGTGGCCGCCGGCATCGGCGCCATCGCCATCGGCTGGACCGACGGCATGGAATACCTGGAGATCCCCTGGCAGATCGGCATCTTCATCGCCGTGGGTTTTGTGATGGTCATCGCCACGGCCTTGTTCACGCTGGCCAACCGGCGGGTGAAGCACTTGTATGTGAGCGTGTGGTACTTCATTGCCGCGCTGCTGTGGATTGCGCTGCTGTACGTGGTGGCCAAGCTGCCGGGCGTGCACTATGGCGTGCAGCAGGCCACCACCAACTGGTGGTACGGGCACAACGCGCTGGGCCTGTGGTTCACGCCGGTGGCGGTGGGGGCGATCTATTACTTTCTGCCCAAGATCATCGGGCGGCCGGTGCGCTCCTATAACCTGTCGCTGCTGGGCTTCTGGACCCTGGCCTTCTTCTACGGCCAGGTGGGCGGGCACCACCTGATCGGCGGGCCGGTGCCGGGTTGGCTGACCACGCTGTCCATCGTGCAGAGCATGATGATGGTGATCCCGGTGGTGGCCTTCAGCGTGAACCAGTTTGGCACCATGCAGGGCCAGATGCACCTGGCGCGTTACTCGCCCACGCTGCGCTTCATGATGCTGGGCGGGCTGATGTACCTGGCCGCGTCGGTGCAAGGCTCACTGGAATCGCTGCGCAGCATCAACACCGTCACCCACTTCACGCACTTCACGGTGGCGCACGCCCACCTGGGCATGTATGCCTTTGTCTCGATGGTGCTGTTTGGTGCCATCTACTTCATGCTGCCGCGGGTGCTGAACTGGGAGTGGCCTTACCCCAGGCTGATCACGCTGCACTTCTGGCTGGTGGTGCTGGGCATTGCGGTCTACTTCGTGGGGCTGTCGATCGGCGGCTGGCTGCAGGGTGTGGCCATGCTCGACGCGGCGCGGCCTTTCATGGAATCGGTGGCGGTGACGCGGCCCTACCTGCAGGCGCGAACCGTGGGTGGGGCCTTGATGACGCTGGGGCACTTTGTTTTTGTGGGCCACTTCATGGCCATGGCGCTGCGCTTCGGGCCCCAGCGCGCCGGGGCGGCGCTGTTCTGGCCGATGAACCCGCCGCCGGCGAAGGCTTAGCGGGCACCATCCATGGACAGCGACATCCAACTCATCAGCGGCGCCATGGTGTCCCTGGGCCTGGCCACCGCCGCACTGGTGGTGATGCCCTACATCCAGGTGCGCGACATCGTGCCCCCACCTGAACTCAAGCCCTACACCGACCAGCAATTGCGTGGCCGCGCGGTGTACATCGCCAACGGCTGCGTCTACTGCCACAGCCAGCAGCCACGCGACCGCAAGCTGGCCCCCGATGCGGCGCGCGGCTGGGGGCGGGCATCGGTGCCGGCAGATTATTCGTATGACCGGCCGCACCTGCTGGGCTCGATGCGCACCGGGCCTGACCTGTTCAACATCGGCGTTCGCCAGCCCAGCGCGGACTGGCACCTGGGCCATCTGTACCAGCCCCGGGCCTATGTGCCCGGCTCGATCATGCCGGCCTTTGCCTATCTGTTCCGCGTGAAGGCCCGTGCCGACGAAGGCGAGCAGGTCGTCAATCTGCCGCCGGGCCGTTTGCCCGAAGGCATGGTGGTGGTGGCCTCACCTGACGCGCTGGACCTGGTGAAGTACCTGCAAGGGCTGAACCACACCTATGCCGTGCTGCCGGCGCTGGCCCCGCCGTTGCCCTTGCCGCCGCCACCGCCGTCGCCACCGCCCCAGCCGCCCTGAGCCCACATGGTCGACGACACCACCTCCCAAGCCCCGGCCTCACCCGGCGCGCAGCAGCGCGAACGTGCCGACCCCACCGAGCGCAGCCAGCCCATCCCGCTACTGGCTGCTGTGGTGACTGTGGGCGCCCTGTTGTTCGGCGTGGGCTACTTCATCCTTGCCGAGCCGCCCGGTTCGCCCGCGCTGGGTGACCGCCGCACGCTGGACGACCTGCGCGCGCAGGCGGCCAATCAGCCCGGTGCTGTAGGCGCGGTGGACGGCAAGCAGATCTATGCCGCGCAATGTGTGGCCTGCCATCAAGCCACGGGCCTGGGTCTGCAGGGCGTGTTTCCACCCCTGGCCGCATCGGAATGGGTGCTGGGTGACGAGCGCATCGTCGCCCACATCCTGCTGCATGGCATTGCCGGTGAGATCACGGTGGCCGGCGTGGTCTACAAAGGCAACATGCCCGCCTTCAAACAGCTGGCCGACGCCGAACTCGCTGCTGTGGCCAGCCACGTGCGCGCCAGCTGGTCCAATCAGGCAGCGCCGATCAAGGCTGAGTTATTTGCCCAAGAGCGCAAGGCCAGCGCCCGCACCTCGCCCTATGCCGGTGGCGCCGAGCTCAAGACGCTGGCTGCCAAACCCTGATGCGGTGCACCACCTTCGCCAGCGCAGCCCTGGTGCTGCTGGCCTGGTGCTGCGCGGCGTGGCTGACCCAGGGCTTTCAGGTCTGGACAGCCGAAGGCGCGCGGCGCCTGGAGGTGGCGCAATCGCCAGCGGCCACACCCACGGCCTGGCTGCTGGGCGACGGCCTGAGCGGCCAGACGCTGCACAGCGTGCTGGCCCGCCCCGGGCGTGTCACCATCGTCAGCTTCATCTACACGCGCTGCCCTACGGTGTGCCTGGCCCTGGGCAGCAGCTTCGCGCAGTTGCAGGCTGCGGTCTCCAGCGGCAGTGGGGCCCCGCCCGGGAGCGAAGACATCCAGCTGCTGTCGATCAGCTTCGACCCCGCGCATGACGATGCCAGCCAATTGCGCCGCTATGCCGCACTGTGGCGCGCCGATGCCCGCCATTGGCGCCTGGCGACGGTGCCCGACGCCGGCGCGCTGCAGCGTTTGCTCAAGGCCTGGCAGGTGCTGGTGATTGACGACGGCCAGGGCGGCTACGACCACAACGCAGCGCTGCTGGTGGTGGACCAGCACGGCCGGCTGGTGCGCATCTTCGACGACGACGACAGCGCCACCGCATTGGCCTTTGCACGCGCCTTGCACCAGGCCAGCCGCCCGCAAGCGCTGATGTGATGCACATGCGAGCACGGTCCCTGCGTGTCTTGCTGGGCAGCTGCCTGCTGGTGGTGATGCTGCTGCCTGCGGTGCGGCAGGTGGCCGAGGCACGCATGCTCACCCATATGCTGCTGCAGTACCCGGCCCTGTTGCTGGCCGGCGCGCTGCTGGTGCCGGCCGTGCCAGCGCGGCTGCGAAGAGCAGTGCAGCGCTTCAATTCTCTGGGGCTGGCGGGGCTGCTGGGTGTGGCGCTGGGCATGGCCGTGTTGATGGTGCCCAAAGTGTTGGACCTGGCCTTGGCCAATCCCTGGGTCGAAGCCGCCAAGCTGCTGGCGCTGCTGTTCAGTGGCGCTGCGCTGGCCCTGTCATGGCGACGCGCCGGCACCGTGATGCAGGCGTTTTTCCTCGGCAACCTGCTGCCCATGCTGGCCGTGGTGGGCTCGCTGTACCAGGAGTCGCCGCTGCGCCTGTGCAACGCCTACCGCCTGGACGACCAACAGGCGCTGGGCTCTGCACTTCATGCCGTGGCCGCGGGTGTGTTGGTGCTGTGGCTGTTGCAGCTGGGGCTCGGGCTGCGGCGTTTGCGCAGGCTCCGTCCTGCAGCGGTCTGAACGCAGCGCCTGAGAGCGCGCCCACGCGGCGTTGCCGCCGGCCCCCGAGGAGGCCTGCGCAAAGCAACCCAGTGATGTTTGCGCATGCCTCCTGCCTGCGGTCGAACCTCGTTCACTGCGCATTGCGCATTGCGCGCGTGGTGACGGCATTGCTTGCGCCCGTTCGCGGCGTGTCCGGTGGCCTGCATGTTCCCGTGCGCGGTGGCACGACGCGCAGGTGTCAAGAAGCGAGGCTTGGTTGAACCCTGTTGCGCCGTGGACGCCGCTGTCCGTGCGGTGAGCCGTCAATGGCTGCGTGCACTGCTTCGACCCGGATGGCGTTGAACGCCAAAGAACCAGAAGCGCGAAATCGTGGGCATGTCACAACACGCGTGCTCCTCGCGCTTGCACTGACCCCGCTCATTCATCGCAGTCTTCCAGCGGACGCTGGCGAGATCACCTGTGTCCACCTGCGCTTTCACCTCGGTCGAGCACGCAGCGACGGGCAGGGCGTGTCGGGCGCAGCGCGATCGCCAGCAAACCCAGCAACATCGACAGCCAGGTCGATGGCTCGGGCACTGCCGCAGTATTGGCCACGGCATAGTCAATGCCGGATTCGGCGCTGATGGTCCAGTCGCTGACGGCATTGCCGTTCGCGTCCAGCACCTGCTGCACGCCACCCCAGCGCAGCGTGTGCCCGAACTCGCCAAATGCGTCGGCAGTCCGCAACTGCAGGTAGCCAGGGTCGTCGAGGTCGAGGCCCAAGTTGGTGGCGACAGCCTGCGTTTCGATGCTCAACTGCACGCCCAGCCGGAACGGGACGCCGAAGACGAACGCCAGTTCCGACCAGATGGGCGGAACGGCGCCGGTGTTCGACGCGCTGTCCACCACGAATCCTCGGTTCCCCGGGGCCACTCTGTGTTCGGAGATGCTGCTGATCTCGGTGAATGCCAGATCTTCGTAGAACTCGCCACTGGCAATCACCTCAGAGAAAACTTCGAAATCTTCGCCTGCCCTGTCCCACGCCGTGCCTGTGGAGATGCGCAAGCTCCAATCGGCGGATGCCATCTCCAGATTCCTCGGAAACGGTCCAGTGAGACCACCGCCCCAACCGCCCAGGAACCGCCATGGAACCCGCAGCGTGCCTCGCCCACCGGTGAGCGGACCAAGCCTGGTGATGGTCAGTTCGTCGGCAAACGACGCACCTGCCAAAGCTTGTGCGTCGGACTCGGATGGCCGGTCCTTGGTCCTTGGCGCGCTGCGCGCGACCACACTGGCCGATGCACCCAACACGCCGTAGCCCGCATATGCCCAAGCGTTGGCACTGCCCGCATCAAGGTTCATGACCGACCCGCTGTTGCGGATGGTGCCGGCAAAGGGGCCGTCGAAGCCTGTGGAATCGAAATCTGGTCTGCCGTTGTTTTCCTCGCCCTGGATGCGGAGATCGACGGCCGTGCGCGCCTGCAGAGAAGGCACGAACTTCTCGGTGCCGCTCGCCACACTGGCGACCACCAGCAGCATCGCCGCGAACGACTTTGCCCCCCAGCCTTTGCAGCCTGTTTGATCAATTTTCATGCGCCCCCCCTCAGTTGTTGATTCAGAGCGGCCTCGCCATTTCTCGGGGCAGCAGTCAGGACCATTCTGGATTCGCTGGCTGCACAGTGCGCCTGAAGTCTCACTTCATTCGTGGGGCAATATCCATTGCCGTGGCGGTTGGTGCCCCCAAAACGGTCCTGAGGTGTCCGGACCCATCGCGCCAGGCAAGACCGCCGACATCGGCGCACGGCCTGGTGCCGTGAAGGTGCTGCAACGCGCGCTGTCGATCGACACCGACATCAGTCCTTGATCGTCGCGCCCGGCGTGCCGCGCTGCTGCAAGACCGGGCTGATCGTCGGCACGACGCTGAACAACGAACTGGCCACGGAGCGGCCGCAGATTGGCCAGGGCGTCGGGAAGCACAAGACGATGTCCAGGCCCCGACAAGTCCGCACATCGCGTCTGTGCATGCCAGGCCCGATCGGCAGCCCGGCATTGGCGGTACGTTGTCTGGTCGAGCACCGTGAACTGCGCGCTGATGCCGACTTTGTTCAACTGCGCGCCAAAGGGGCCTGGTCGGCAGACCAGGGGCCGTTCGCTGGCGGCCGCAATACCCGCGCGCGACGCCATCGACCAACCGCATGAGCGACTTCGCTTCCATCGCCTGCGTCGCCGCGGCCGTCAGCACCATGGCAGGCGCACCCAACGCGCATGCAGTCCCGGTCAGCTACCAGGTCCGCTGTGCCGCGGACTTCATCCAGAAGTACGCGTGCGGCACGGCTGGCCCGTTGCCGGTGCGCGCCGTCCCGCTGCTGCCGCTCATCAGCGCCGCGACGCTGGTCGTCGCCAGCTTTGCTGACGACCCAGCCATGGCGATGGATCTCTCCGGGTACCTTCCCGCTTTCGGTGCCCGACGTCGGTTTGTCGTTCACCGCATCGGGCGATCTCGGCTTGTCGGCCTGCACGCAGGGCGAGTTCCACGTCAATGCCAACGTCACCAGCCCTGCCGGCAAGGTTGGCAGCGCGACACCATTCGCCATCTCGTTCGTCTTCTATGGCGACAAGCAACCCTTGCACCACATCCCCGAGGGCCTGCCGGCCTTCGAGCGCAGACCGGGCTGATGGCGCTGCCCCAGGTGCCCGAGCGGGGCCCGGCAGCCGGGGCACGCACAGGCGGCAGTCCCACGGGGCGGTTGCTGACCTGCCTTGGTCTGCCGGCTCGCTGCCTGCTCAGCGGGGGGCCGCTGTGGGCAGGCGTCTCAACACCATGTAAAGGCCGTCGACAGCCTGCCCCTGGTCGTGCCGCACCTGGGCCTGCTCCACCAGCACCGGCTCGAAGCCATGCGCCTGTGCCAGCCCAAGCAGATGCGGCCGCGAATGGGCATAGCGCAGGCTCGGCAGCAGGCGCCAGCCGGGGCCTGCGCCGCCATCGTCGGTGGCCTCGACAGTGAAGGCGAACAGGCCGCGTTGCATTGCACGCTGCGCAGCGGCGAACAGCGGCCCGGGGTCGCCGATGTAGATCAACACATCGGCGGCGACCATGAGGTCGAAACGGTCGCTGGTGGCCGCCAGGAACTGCGTGGCGTCTGCCTGTTCGAGCCGGTCATAGGCGCCCGTGGTGCGCGAGCGGCCCAGCATCGCCGACGACAGGTCCAGGCCGGTGAGATGCCGTGCCAGCGGCCGCAGCAGCGGGCCGCACAGCCCGGTGCCGCAACCGAGGTCAAGCGCGACGTCGAAGCCGCCAGGATCGGCGCAGCGCCGCACACGGCCGACGAGTTCGCGGTGGGCCTGGTAGCCCAGCGTGCCCAGCAAGTGCGTGTCGAAGTCGTCGGCATAGTTGTCGAACAGCCGTTCGACGTAGTCGCGCGGCGGCGCCGATGGCGCGGCCTCGGCGCCGAGCCCGGCGAGGTAATAGCGGTGCAGTTCGGGGTCGGCGCCGTGGCGCAAGGCCTCGCGGAAGGCCGCCGTGGCCTCCTGGTGGCGATGCATCTCTCGCAGCAGGCTGCCGCGGTGGCTCCATGCCAGCGGGTGCGCGGGTTCGAGCATGGTCAGGCGCTCGAAGGCAACCAGCGCTTCGGGTGCCCGGCCCAGTTGCGCCAGGGCGGTGCCGCGGTGCAGCAGCGCGTCGGCAGCGGTGGGGTCGATGGCGAGGGCGGCATCGGCGGTGGCCAGGGCAGCCTCGGGATGTCCGCGCCGCAACTGCGTCGCTGCCAGATTGATCAATGTTGACGGCCGGCCCGGCAGCAGGCGCAGCGACGCCTCATAGTGCGCCTGGGCCATGGCAAAGTCGCCTGCCTGGTGGCTGGCCAGGCCGGCCAGGAACTCGGCCTTGGCCTGGTCGAACGCAGTCGAGGGTGGTGCAGTGTGGGTCACGCCCCATTGTCGCGGCATGGCCAGGCGATGCGCTGATCCCTGGCTGGCGCTGGCGCCCACCTGCGCACGGCAGCGCACAGATCGCTGCCTGCGACGCAAAGCTGGCGCCCCAGGCGCAAGGCCGATCAGTCCCCAATGCCGGGCCGGCTCACCCCACCCGCCGCCCCAGCACCAGCCCCACCGCACCAAACGCCACCAGCAGCCCCGCCACCACCGCCAGGATGCCCATCACCTGCAGCAAGGTGGGCACCTCGCCCAGCACCGGGATGGCCAGCAGTGCCGCCGCGCCCGGCACCAGCGCACCGAAGAACGCCGCCCGCCCTGAGCCCAGCAGCGCCGCCGCCCGGCTGAAGGCCAGCACTGCCACCAGCCCGGCCCCCAGCCCCTGGGCCAGCACCTGCAGGGCCAGCATGCCCGGGCCTGCGGCGGCCAGCCGCTGCCAGTCGGCCAGCAGCAGGAAGCCCGGCGCAAACATCCCGAACGACAGCACCACCACCACCCCGGTCACCCGCAGCGGGTCGACCTGCCAGCGCCGCGACAGCGCGCCGAACAGCCCCCAGCACATGCCGGCTGCAGCAAACAGCGCATCGCCCAGCAGCGTCATCCGGCCCGCGCCATGCAGCAGGCTGTCGCCGCCCATGCAGGCCAGGCCGATCAACACGCCCAATGCGCCGATGGCGGTCTCGCGGGTCCAGCGCTGGTGGGCGATCAGTGCGGCCAGCGTCAGCCCGGTCAGCATCTGGAAGGCCGGCGCCACCACCGCGCCATGGGCCAGCGGCGCCAGGGTGAAGCCGGTCATGAACAGCAGGCTGAAGCCCGGCCCGGCCAGCAGGCTCAACACCAGGCCACGGCGCCAGCCGATGCCCGCCAGATCCCGCCAGCCCCAGCGGAAGAGGAAGGGCAACATGATCAGCGCCCCCGGCGCAAACCGCAGCAGCGTCAGGTCGCCCGGGCTCAACCCGGCCTTGACCGCCAGCCGCGCCAGCACCGAATAGCTGGCCCAGATGGCCGCTGCCAGCAGGCCCCAGGCCAGGCCGGCCGCCAGGGTGGACCTGGCCGGGGCGGGGGTGGCTGGTGAATCGGCAGAACCGGGGGTGGCAGACTGGGCGTCGACAGGCATGCGGGCAGATTAGCAGCCAGCCGCTGCCCGATGCCGGGCAAGCCTGCACCGCCCATCTGCCCGAACGCCGTGCCGGCACCCGGCCCTGTCACCGCACACATCTTTCAGGCCACATCCCGATGACCGGCCCAGCCACCGCCCCGCTGCTGCAGGCCGATGGCGTGACCAAGCGCTTCGGCGCCAACCCGTCGTCACCCACGAGATGGGCTTTGCGCGCGAGGCCAGCAACCACGTGGTGTTCCTGCACCAGGGCCGGCTGGAAGCGCAGGGCCTGCCAGCCGAGGTGCTGGCCCGGCCGCGCAGCGACCGGCTGCGGGCCTTCCTGTCCAACAGCCTGAAGTCGCCGCTGACTCAGGCCGGCCGCTGCGCGAACTGCTTCTGCGCGAAGGCCCACACCATGCGCGATGCATCGGGCCCCTGCGGGTCGCTGAAGGCCTGGCCGGCGGCGCCACCGCTCCAGGCATGGGCCAGGCCCTGCACCAGCGCAAGCGTGGCGGCGGTTTGGCGGCCGTGTTTGTAATCGGTGACCAGCAGCGCCAGGCGCTTGCCGCGCTGCACCCGGCGCGGTGTGCCGGCCAGGGCACCAGCTGCTTCGGCCCAGGCCTGGGCGGCCGCCACGCCGTTGCGCGGCGACACCAGGTTGTCGGCGCTGCCGTGGATCACCAGCAACGGCGGCCAGCCAGTGGCCGGCACCACACCCAGCGGGGCGGTGTCGCGCAGGCCACGCATGGCGCGCAGCGCGGTCAGGGTGGAATGCGCCGTGCCCGGCGCAATGCCTGAATGCATCATCACGCCGCAGAACCGGGCCGGGTGGCGCACCGCCAGCAGCACAGCCAGGCTGGCACCGGCCGACAGCCCGGCCAGCAGCACCCGGCCAGGGTCGCCGGCATGGCTGTGGCACACCTGGTCGACGGCCTGCAGCACCAGGTCGGCCTCGCCCTGGGCGCGGCCGTGGTCGGTGTCATACCAGTTCCAGCAGCCCTGGGCATTGGCCAGCCGGTCCTGCTCGGGGTAGAGCACCAGGAAGCGCTCGGCGGCGGCCAGGCGGTTCATGCGGGTGCTGGCGGCAAAGCCGTCGGCGCCCTGGGCGCAGCCGTGCAGCATCACCACCAGCGGCAACCGCTCGCCCGGCCGCAGGCCCGGCGGGCTGTACAGCCGCCAGCGTCGCGCGCCAGCCGGGCCCAGGGCCACGC
>JARXAJ010000168.1 GCA_029865965.1 Aquabacterium sp. | reverse complement strand
ACCCGGCGGCCTCGGCCTCGCGCCGAAGGTGGCGAATGGACAACTTCCACTATGAGCCCAAACCAGCCGATCAAACCCCGGCATCCACCACCAGCTCGGTGGTGAAGTCGCCCGGCATCACGATTTCCAGCAGTTCCACATCGTCGCTGTGGCCCAGCTCGCGGTGGCGGATGCCAGGGGGCTGGTGCACGCAGTCGCCAGCTTCCAGCCGCACATCGCCCTGGCCTTCATAGTGGAAGGCGATCCAGCCCTTGAGCACATAGACCATCTGGAAGCTGGTGCGGTGCAGGTGCAGCTGGCTGGAGAACTCGCCGCCGGGCATGGCGCGGATCACATGCGCCACCACCCGGCCGCCAGTGGCCGCGTGCATGCCCAGGTCACGGTAGGCAAAGAAGGCCCGCAGACCCTGGTCGAACACCGCATCGTGGGCATGGCTGACCGAAAAGGCGCTGGTGGTGGTCATGGCTGGTTGTCTCCGTTTGTCAGGGGGTTGTCAGGGGGTTGTCACTGCCGGTCAAGCAGGGCGCGCAGGTGCACGACCGGGATGGCATAACTGATGCCCGACGGGGCGCTCAGCAGGCTCTCGCGGCTGTTCTTCACCAGCACCATGTTCAGCAAGCCCAGCACCACGCCGGTGTCGGCATCGAGCAGCGGCCCGCCGCTGTTGCCGGGG
This sequence comes from Aquabacterium sp., assembly GCA_029865965.1. Classification (GTDB taxonomy): domain Bacteria; phylum Pseudomonadota; class Gammaproteobacteria; order Burkholderiales; family Burkholderiaceae_C; genus Pseudaquabacterium. The sequence goes on along the minus strand of JARXAJ010000168.1, from coordinate 21,739 downwards.
TAGGCCGTGCCGTCGAGCTGGTAGATGTCGAAGGCCGGCTGGCGCAGGCGGGCGATGGCGGCAGCGTCCAGCCGGGCCGCATTGGGTGGCGGCAACACGATCGGCGCGATCGACGACACGATGGCACGGTGGGTGACCGGCGCAAACCCCAGCAGCCCCCCGATGGGAAAGCCGATGAAGGCCACCGACTGGCCCTCGCGCGCCGGCACCTCGGCCAGCGGCAGGGCAGGCAGGGGCGGGCCGTCAAACCGCAGCAGCGCCACGTCATGCAGGCGGTCGACCGCCAGCAGCCTGAGCGGGCGCACGTCCAGCGGCATGTCCTGCCCGCCGCGGCGGTTGCCGGCAGGCTGCAACGCCAGGCCCTTCAGCGCGTCGGGGTCGTCGGGCAGCACATGGGCGTTGGTGGCCACGAACTGGCCGTTGCCCACCACGAAGCCGCTGCCACGGAAGCCGAAGCGCGGGCTGGCCAGCGGGTCGAACACCCCCACGGCCACCACCGCCAGCCGGGCTGTGGCCACCACCTCGGGCAAGCCGGCTTGCGCCGCAGGCGGCGCCAGCCAGGGCAGCAGGGCCAGACCGGCCAGCAGCGGCGAACGGCGCAGGGGGCACTTGGGCATCGGCTTGGGCTCGGGTGGTGGCGGGGCTCCCAGTGTGCCTGCGGCGCCGGGCGGCGTTGCGAGACCCTGCGCCCGCCTCGTGGCGCCGCAGCAGCCAGGGCCGGCCGCGAACCCTCGAGATCGGGCATGCCGCCGAAGCCGGGCGCAAAGACGAGGCGCCAGGCACGGGCCCCACCGCGTCTCCCGCACCGGCAACACGACACCCAAGACCGCCAGCGTGCCAGGGCGCTGGCGCCAGGCCAGCCATGCATCGCCCGGGTCGGGCCGCTCGCCACGCTGCAGATGGCGGCGGGCCCGGGCCCGCCTGGCCAGGTCAGCGCCCGCGCCGCACGCGCAGCAGTTCGTCGAGGATCAGCCCTACCGCGCCGGCGGTGATGGCGGCGTCGGCAATGTTGAAGCTGGGGAAATAGCCGCCCGGAAACAACGGCGACAGGAACCGCCAGTGGAACTGCAGGAAGTCGATCACATGGCCGTGCAGCAGCCGGTCGATCACATTGCCCACCGCGCCGCCCAGGATCAGGCTGATGGCCAGGCAGAACAAGCGCTCGCCCGGGTGGCGCCGCAGCATCCAGATGATGAACACCGACGCCACCGCGCCCAGGCCGACGAAGAACCAGCGCTGCCAGCCCGACGCGCCCGCCAGGAACGAGAACGCCGCGCCCGGGTTGTGCGCCCGCACCAGGTTGAAATAGCTGGTGATGGTGACGCTGTCGCCCAGGCTGAAGCGGGCGGCCACCAGCGTTTTGGTGAGCTGGTCGGCCACGATGATCAGCAAGGCCAGGCCCAGCCACAGCCACAGCGTTGGCAGGGCGGCACGGCCACGCGCGGGGCGGGAGACAGTCTGGGCAGCGGGCTTGGCGGACGGCATGCAGAAGGGGCGCGGCGGGCTGCAACGCTGGGGCAGGATCGGGGCCACTACTGTAGCCGGGGCCCACTTCCGCAGGCCAGCCACTAAACGCCGCCAGAAAGTCACGCTGTTTCACAGATGGTCACAAATGCGTTCGCGGCACGCTGGCGCATCCCCGCTGCAACCTGCCCACCATGACCACCGCCCACCTTGATTTCACCCTGCGCATCGCCGATGCCGCCAATGACCTGGCCGACGTGGCCGCGCTGCGCACCGACGCCTATGGCCACCACCTGCCCGGCCTGGCGCAGGCCATGGCGCGCCCCGATGCGGCCGACACCGCACCCGGCAGCACGGTGCTGATCTGCCGCGACAAGGCCAACGGCCGCGCCATCGGCAGTGCGCGCATCCAGCGCAACCACCCTGCCCCGCTGCCGATCGAAGCCAGCCTGGCCCTGCCGCCACACCTGGACGCGCTGCCGCGCGCCGAGATCGCCCGCCTGGCCATCGCCCCGGGCGCGTCGCCCCTGGTGCGGCCGATGCTGGTCAAGGCCTGCTACCTGGCGGCCGTGGCCAGCCAGATCCGGCTCTTGGTGATCGGCGCGCGCAGCCCGGCGCTGGTGCGCATCTACCGTGGCCTGGGCTTTGCCGACGCGCTGGACGGCACGGGCCCGGTGCCGCTGCCGCATGCCGGCAACCTGCCGCACCATGTGCTGGCCTTTGACGTGGTGGGGGCCGAGCGCCGCTGGCACAGCGCCCGCCACGCGCTCTACAGCTTCATGGTCGAGACCTGGCACCCTGATCTGCAGTTGCTGGCGCCGCCGGCCGCGCCTGGGGCGGCGCAGGCGATGGCCCGGGCCGCCTGACACGCCAGCCAGCCGGCCCAGGCTCTCAAGAAAACGCCGGGCCGCCCCAAGTTTTCTTGACCCCCCTCGGGGGGCCTGCTGCGCAGCGGCAGGTTTGGGGGCACTCTCAGACCGCTGGCGCCCGGCCGGCCTGGCGCAGCGCGTCAGCCAGCTGCGCGGGGGTGAAGGGCTTGGCGATGACGTCGTCCATGCCCACGTCCAGGCAGGCCTGGCGGTCGGTGTCGGTGGCCGTGGCGGTCAGCGCCAGGATCGGCAGGCGCAGCAGGCCCAGGGTGCGCTCCTGGCGGCGAATGTCGGCGGTGGCGGCCAGGCCGTCCATCACCGGCATGCGGCAGTCCATCAGCACCAGCTCGGGCCGGTCGGTCTCGCGCAGCGCCCGGCTGACCGCCTGCTTGCCATCGGCCACCCGCTCATAGCGCACGCCCAGGCTGTCGAGATAGGCGCCGACGATCAGCGCATTCACTTCGTCGTCTTCAGCCACCAGCACCAGGCGCGGCAGGCGCAGTTGCACCGGCGCCCCGGCCCCGTTGGGGGCAGCGGCGCCCGCCGGTGGCAGCAAGGCCTCGAGGCTGAACACCGAGCCCTGCCCCGGCACGCTGCGCACCTGGATGTCACTGCCCATGGCGACGGCGATCTCGCGGGCGATGGTCAGGCCCAGGCCGACGCCGTCGGTGGCGTCGGTGGCGCTGCCGGTGGCCGGCATGCCGGCCGGCGCTACCTGGTAGTACGGCTGGAAGATGCGCGCCAGCTCGGCCGCGCCGATGCCCGCACCGGTGTCGGCCACCGACAGGCCCACACATTCCGGCCTGACGCCGGGCCAGGCCTGCAGGGTGACGGTGCCGCTGTGGGTGAACTTGACCGCATTGCCCAGCAGGTTGTTCAGCACCTGGCGCAGGCGTGCTGCATCACCGCGCACCCAGCAGGGCCTGGGCAGTTGCAGCAGCAGCTCGAAGTGCAGCCCCTTGTCGGCTGCGCGCATTGCAAACAGCTCGGCCTGCTGGTCCAGCAGCGCGGCCAGGTCGAAGCTGTCGACCGTCAACCTGAAGTGCCCGGCGTCGATGCGTGAGACCTCCAGCAGGTCGTTGATCAGGCCCAGCAACTGGGTGCCGGAGCTTTCGATCAGTTCCAGCCGGTGGCTCAGCGTGGAGTCGCTGGCCTCCAGGTGCAGCAGCCGGGTCAGGCCCAGCATGCCGTGCAGCGGCGTGCGCAGCTCATGGCTGACCTTGGCCAGGAAGCGCTTGCGCTCGGCGCTCTGCTCATGGGCCAGGCGCAGCGCGGCGTCCTTCTCGGCCACCAGGGCATCGGCCTGCAGGCGCAGCAGCATGCCGGCGACCAGGCGCCGCGAGGTGCCCCGCGCCGTGGCCAGCAGCAGCGCGGCCAGCACCAGTTGCCCCAGCGCCCCCAAGCGGGCGAGGTCGTCCTCGCGCTGCGCCAGGCCCACCACCAGCGGCAGCAGCATCGGCAGCACATAGGCCGCCGTGGCGGCCAGGCGCACCTGCAGGCCGAAGGTGGCCACGCAGCTCACACCATCGAGCGCGGCCACCACCAGTGCGGCCAGCGGCACGCTCTGGCCCACCATCGCCCAGCCAGCCACGCCCCACACCAGGCCGTCCAGCGCCAGCAGGGCCAGCATGGCGTTCTGCCAGCGTGCCGGGGCGCGGTGGGCCTCGGCCCGTGCCGTCCAGGCCACCGCCAGCGCCATGCGGGCCCCGGCCACCAGCAGCTTGACCACCACCCAGGCAACCAGCAGCTGCTGGGGCAGGCCCGGGTCCAGCTTGCCGTGCATGTACCAGGCCAGCATCAGGGCAAAGGCAGTGGACGCCAGCGTGCCCGACCGGGTGTGCAGCAACACCATGCGGGTCTGCTCGCGGGCAACCTGGGCGCGGTGCTCGGGCAGCAGGCGCAAACCGATGTCCTGCGCAGCGCGATCGAGAACCGACGGGCCAGACCAGAGCGGACGAAACATGACAGTGCAACCCCTGCATCGAACCGTGATCCGCGCCTTGGCAAGCGTCTTGGGTGGCGCGCAGTATGCGGGGGAAGCCGGGCCCGCGGCGGCCCGATCGGCCTGCCGCACCGCAGCCGAAACGTCTGCTTGCAATTGAGCGCTGGCCCGGGTGGTGCATCATCGGCAGCCGACAGCCCCGGCCCTGCGCCACCCGCCCCCATGGACGCCACCACCAATGCCCTGCTGATCGACGACGACACGCCGCTGTCGCTGCCCGACTTCAGCCGCATCGCCACCGACGACTTCCGCCCCGCCATCGAGCGCGGCATGCAGCTGCACCGCGACGAGCTGGCCGCCCTGGCGGCACAGGCCGCCGCGCCGGACTTCGCCAACACCGTGGCCGCCTTCGACCGTTGCGGCAACTTGCTGGGCCGGGTGCTGGCGGTGTTCCACAACCTCACCGCGTCGGCCACCTCGCCGGCGCTGCAGGCGGTGCAGCGTGCCCTGTCGGCGCCGCTGGCGGCGCACCACAGCGCGGTCTACCAGGATGCGGCGCTGTTCCAGCGCATCGACGCCGTGTTCCAGGCCCGCCACGGCCTGGGCCTGGCGCCCGAGCAGCTGCGCCTGGTGGAACGCACCCACCGCGACTTCACCCGCCAGGGCGCCCAGCTGCCGCCGGCTGCGCGTGCCGAATTCGCCACCATCCAGGGCCAGCTGGCCGAGCTGAACACGCTGTTCGCCCAGAACCTGCTGCATGACGAGAACGCCTTCATCCTGCCGCTGGCCGATGACGCAGCCATGGACGGGCTGCCCGAGTTCGTGCGCGCCGCCGCCCGCCAGGCGGCGGCCGAGCGCGGCCTGGCGCAGCCGGTGGTCACGCTGGGGCGGTCGCTGGTGCTGTCGTTCCTGGGCTTCTCACGCCGGCGTGATCTGCGTGAACAGGTCTGGCGCGCCTGGGTCGGCCGCGGCGCCCATGCCGGCGCGCAGGACAACCGCCCGGTGGCGCAGCAGATCCTGGCCCTGCGCCAGCGGCAGGCTGCGCTGATGGGCCACGCCAGCTTTGCCGACTTCAAGCTCGTCGACACCATGGCAGGCACGCCCGACCGGGTGTGGGCCCTGCTCGACGACGTTTGGCAGCGTGCCCTGCCGGCACTCGACAAGGAACGGGCCCTGCTGCAAGACGCCATGGCCGCAGCCGGCGCCAGCCACCCGCTGCAAGCCTGGGACTGGCGCTACTGGGCCGAGCAGGTGCGCCAGGCCCGCTATGCGCTGGACGACGCCGAACTGAAGCCCTACTTCCCGCTGCCGGCGATGGTGGCAGCGGCGTTTGAATGCGCCCAGCGCCTGTTCGGCCTGCGCTTTGCGCCACGCACCGACCTGGCCGGCTACCACCCCGATGTCGCCGTCTACCAGGTCGATGACGCGGCGGGCACGCCGATCGGCCTGTTCCTGCAGGACAACTTCAGCCGCCCGGCCAAGCGCAGCGGCGCCTGGATGAGCATGCTGGCCGTCCAGCACCGCAACAGCGCCGACGGCGCACCGCGCCTGCCGGTGGTGCTGAACAACAACAACTTCGCCCGCGGCGAGCCGGGCACGCCCACGCTGCTGTCGCCCGACGACGTGCGCACGCTGTTCCACGAGTTCGGCCACGGCCTGCACGGGCTGCTGAGCGATGTGCACTACGAACGCCTGTCGGGCACCCGGGTGCTGCGCGACTTTGTCGAGCTGCCGTCGCAGCTGTTCGAGCATTGGGGGCAAGAGCGCGACGTGCTGCGCCGCCACGCCCGCCACTGGCAGACGGGCGCAGCCATCCCCGACGCCCTGCTCGACAAGATCGCCGCCGCACGCCGCTTCGGCCAGGCCTACGACACGGTGCGCTACACCGCCAGCGCGATGCTCGACCTGGCAGCGCACCAGCAGCCCACGCCGGTGGACGATGTCGACGCCTTCGAGGCCACCACCCTGGCCGCGCGCGGCCTGCCGGCCGACACCGGCATCGCCCACCGCATGCCGCAGTTCCAGCACCTGTTTGCCGGTGACGGCTATGCCGCCGGCTACTACGTCTACCTGTGGGCCGAGGTGCTGGAGGCCGACGCCTGGCAGGCCTTCATCGAAGCCGGTGATGTGTTCGACCCCACGGTGGCCGCCCGGCTGCGGGCCGAGATCTACAGCCGCGGCGACAGCGTGGAACCGGCCGCCGCCTACCGGGCCTTCCGCGGCCGCGATGCCGGCGTGGCGCCGATGCTGCGCGAGCGCGGGCTGATCGACTGACGCCCCGCGCGGGGCAGACCTTGGGCGGGCCGCCCTCCCGGGCCTGTCGGCCGGCGGCCACAATCGCACGCCAACTCTGCCGTGCAGCGCAGAATGCCGGCATGGCCTCGAACGACCACGACGACGATCCCACGCGTGCCCTGGACGACTTCGTCCAGCGCATGCGCCAGCCGTCCACGCCGCCGGCCGCCCCGCCCGACATCAACCTGCCGGGCGCCCGGCCCAGCCCTGGCAGCGGCGGCGCCAGGCCACGCGGTGGCGTGCTGCGCAGCGGCCAGCGCTGGGACGCCGACGATGTGGAAGATGTGCCCAACGTCGACCTGCCGCACCAGCGGCCGACCGGCACCGGCAACCCCGAGGTGGCGCTGCCACCCGTCGACCTGCAGGCCGAGCAGATGCTGGCCGCGCTGCCGCCCGACATCGACCTGCCCGCAGTGCGCCAAACGCCGCCGCCAGACGCCGAAGCGCTGGAAGCCGCCACCAGCGGTGCGCGGGCATTCGCCTCGTCGCAATGGGACCAGGGCGCGCCGGGCAGCAACCAGCCGGTGTGGCAACCCGAACCGGCGGCCTTGCAGCTGCGCCCGGCCAGCCACCCCCGGCTGCTGGCGCGCTGGCTGCCCGGCGCCTGGGCGGGCGCATTGCGCCTGGTGTTCGACGCCGGCACCACGTTCGTCAACACCGCCACCGGCCCGGTGGTGCAGACCTACCCGGCACACCACCTGCTGCTGCTGTGGCCGCCGCAGGCCACCGCCGGCCTGGTGGGGCGCTGGCCGCAGCAGGTGCAACTGCTGACCGGCACGGCCCACCAGGCCAGCCTGGCCGCCCTGGGCCTGCTGCCCGACGATGCGCGGTTGTGGCTGATGCCCGACACGGATGACGTCGACTGGGCCCTGGGCGCCGACATCGCCATGCACCACATGCCGGCGCTGCGGGGCCTGCAGCTGCAAGGCCTGCGGGCGTTTCTGGATGCCGAGCGTGAGGCCGCATTCGTGCGCCTGAACGACCGCTACCACCAGCCGGCACCGGGCGCGCCGGTGGAGCCACGGTCCAAGAAGCCGGGCAACTGACCGCCGGCTCAGGCGGCTGAGGCGGCTCAGGCGGTGACGATCCAGCCCTCCAGCCGGTCCACCGTGGCCGGCAGGCCCCAGCCCGGCTGCTGCGCCGCCCAGGCCGCCTGCACTAGGCACAGCACGGCATCCAGCGCATCGCCGCTGGCATCGTCGGCCAGCAGGTCGCGCTGGGCGGCGGTCAGCCGGATGCGCAGGCCGAGCCGGCTGCGGCCCTGCTCCAGCGCCTCCAGCAGGTCCTTGCGGGCGATCAGGCGCTCGGGCGTCTGCTTGGCGCGGTCATCGCTCTTGTAGGACCGGCTGCCGATCAGCGCACGCGCCAGCAGGCCCGGGTAGGCTTCCAGCGCCACCCGGGCGGGGTCACCCGCACCAGGCGCATGGGCCGGCAGGCACACGCCGGCCGCACGCAGCAGCGGCACGCCGGCATGCAGCATGTAGGCCACCGGCGGGTTCACCCACTTCATCGACGGGCTGCTGCCGGCCGGGCCGTCGCAGGCCCGGTGGGCGAACTTGCCGCCCACCGGGCGGGCGTTGCAGAAGGCCGCGAAGGTGTCGCGGATGGTGGGGCGGTCCAGGGCGGCATAGTGGTCCATGCAGGCGGCCCAGTCGGTGGGCCAGCCGAGGGTCTGCACCAGCTCACGCGGCAGGCCGAAGGGCAGGTCGAAGCCGCCCACCCAGGGGCCAGGGCGGGCCAGCCAGTCGGCCAGCGCGGGCAGGTTGTCGAAACGCAGGGCGGCGCCCAGTTGCAGCGCGGCGCCACGCAGCTGGCCGGTGGCCAGGGTGACAGGCTTGCGCGGCGTGGGGCGGCTGGAAAAGTCCACGCCAATCAGAAGGGGTTGGGTCATGGGCCGGATTCTGGCCGGCGCCTGCATCCCCTTATGCGAGCCACCGCGCGGGGGCAGCGGCGCTACAGTGCCCCACCACCACTGCCCTGCCCACTGTGCCCAACGTCCAACCCGATCTGGTCCACGCCCTGCGCGGCGGCATCGTCGAATCCTTCCACCGCGGTGCGCTGGCCATCGTCGATGCCGACGGCCGCAGCCTGCTGGCGCTGGGCGATGTGCAGCGCCCGGTGTTCCCGCGCAGTGCCTGCAAGGTGATGCAGGCCCTGCCGCTGGTGGCCAGCGGCGCGGCCGACGCCCTGGGCCTGACCGATGCCGAGCTGGCCCTGGCCTGCGCCAGCCATGGCGGCGAGCCCGAACACGCCGCCACCGCTGCTGCCATGCTGGCCAAGGCCGGCCTGGACCCTGCCGCACTGGAATGCGGCGCCCACTGGCCCTACAATGACAGCGCCACCAAGGCCCTGGCCACCGCCGGCGCACAGCCTGGCGCACTGCACAACAACTGCTCGGGCAAGCATGCCGGGTTCGTTTGCCTTGGCTGCCTGATGGCGCGCCAGGCCGGCCAGGACCCGGCCGCGTTCGTGCGCGGCTACGTCCGCCCCGGCCACCCGGTGATGCGCGAGATCACCGCCGCACTGGCCGCCGCCACCGGCGCCGACCTGGGCCGGGCGCCCATGGGCACCGACGGCTGCTCGATCCCCACCTTCGCCTTCCCGCTGCAGCAGCTGGCGCATGGCTTCGCCCGCATCGGCACCGGGGTGGGCTTGAGCGACAGCCATGCCCGTGCCGCCCGCCGCCTGCGCCAGGCGGTGGCGGCCTCACCCTTCCATGTGGCCGGCACGGGCCGGCTCGACACCCGGCTGATGCAGCGCCTGGGTGCGCGGCTGTTTTGCAAGGTGGGCGCCGAAGGCGTGTACGGCGCCGCCCTGCCCGAGTCCGGCCTGGGCGTGGCGATCAAGATGGACGACGGCAACACCGCCCGCGCGGCCGAGGTGGTGATGGCCGCCGTGGTCGACGCCCTGATGCACCTGGACGACGCCGAACGCAGCTTCGTGGCCAGCATCAGCGACCTGGCACTGGTCAACTGGAACGGCATCGAGGTGGGCCGGCTGCAGGCCAGCAGCGGCCTGCGCAGTGCGCTGCAGGGGTTGCGGGCATGACGGGCCGGCCGGTGCGCCGCCAACTGCTGTTGGGCGCCGGCATCGCCTTGCTGGCCGCGGCCAGCCCGGCCATGGCGGCCGTACTGGCGCCGCCCGAAGCCAGGGCCGTGCGCGCCGTGGTCGAGGCCCAGCTGCGCGCCATGGCCGACGGCGATGCCGAGCGCGCCTTTTCGTACGCCGCGCCGGCCATCCGTGCGCAGTTCGGCGGCGCGCAACGCTTCATGGCGATGGTGGCCAGCAGTTACCCGATGGTGATCCGGCCAGCCGCCACGGCGTTCTTCCAGCCCACGCAAGACAGCGACGGCGACGTGCTGCAGGTGGTGCAACTGCGTGATGGCGCGGGCCAGCGCTGGCGCGCGTCCTACCTGCTGGCACGCCAGGCCGACGGTGCCTGGCGCATCGCCGGCTGCGTGGTGGCGGCCGACACATCGGCCAGCGCCACCTGAGCAGGCCGCACCCGCCGGCCCCTGGGGTAACAGCCGCACCACCAGACCGGTGGCGCCCAGGTGCTGGCGTCCATCTGCAGCAGGCTGAGCCGGCCCGGCCCCATGTCGCTGCAGGGACAAAACAAAATCGAACGATCGTGCTAAAAATCGGGCTTTGGCGCGGCCGTGCACGCGCCCACGGAGACCCCACCATGGACCTGCAATTCACCTCTGATGAACTGGCCTTCCGCGCCGAGGTTCGGCACTGGGTGGCCGAGAACCTGCCCCAGGACTTGAGCCACAAGGTGTTCAATTCACTGCGTCTGTCGGAAGACGACATCCGCCGCTGGGCCCGCATCCTCGGCAAGAAGGGCTGGCTGAGCTACGGCTGGCCCACCGAGTTCGGCGGCCCGGGCTGGACAGCCGTGCAGAAGCACCTGTTCGAAGAAGAGTGCGCGCTGGCCGGTGCGCCGCGCATCATGCCCTTCGGCCCGGTGATGGTGGCGCCGGTGATCATGGCCTTCGGCACGAAGGAGCAGCAACAGCGCTTCCTGCCCGGCATTGCCAGCGGCGAGGTGTGGTGGAGCCAGGGCTACAGCGAGCCGGGATCGGGCTCCGACCTGGCCAGCCTGAAGTGCCGCGCCGAGCGCCAAGGCAACACCTATGTGGTCAATGGCCAGAAGACCTGGACGACCATGGGCCAGTTCGGCGAGTGGATCTTCTGCCTGGTGCGCACCAGCACCGAAGGCAAGCCGCAGACCGGCATCAGCTTCCTGCTGATCGACATGAAGAGCCCCGGCATCACCGTGCGGCCCATCATCACGCTCGATGGCGAGCATGAGGTCAATGAAGTCTTCTTCGACAACGTGGTGGTGCCCGCCGACAACCTGATCGGCGAGGAGAACAAGGGCTGGACCTACGCCAAGCACCTGCTCGGCCATGAGCGCACCAACATCGCCGACGTCAACCGCGCCAAGCGCGAGCTGGAACGCGTCAAGCGCATCGCCGCCCAGGAAGGCGTGTACGACGACCCCCGCTTCCGCGACGAGGTGGCCCAGCTCGAAGTCGAGATCGTGGCACTGGAAATGCTGGTGCTGCGCGTGCTGTCGGCCGACAAGAGCGGCAAGAACAGCCTCGACATCGCCGGCCTGCTGAAGATCCGGGGCAGCGAGATCCAGCAGCGCTTTGCTGAGCTGATGATGCTGGCCGCCGGCCCGTTTGCCGTGCCGTTCGAGCATGAGGCGCTGGCCGCCGCCGGCTGGCAGGGTGAATTCGCCCACGCAGCCGTGGTGGCGCCGCTGGCCGGCACCTACTTCAACATGCGCAAGACCACCATCTACGGTGGCAGCAATGAAGTGCAGCGCAACATCGTCGCGCAGACCCTTCTTGCCTGAACCCGGAGACGACCATGGATTTCGATTTCAGCGACGACCAGATGTCACTGCGCGACGCAGTGGGCAAGTGGGTGGACAAGGGCTTCGACTTCAGCCGCCGCCATGCCATCGCCAAGGCGGGTGGCCACACGCGTGAGGTCTACAACCAGCTGGCCGAACTGGGCCTGACCGGCCTGGCCGTGCCCGAGGCGCATGGCGGCCTGGGCTTCGGCGCGGTGGAGGCGATGGTGGTGATGGAAGAACTGGGCCGCGGCCTGGTCAATGCCCCGTATGCCGCCGGTGCCCTGGTGGCACCCGCGCTGCTGGCCGCCGCGCCCGCTGCGGTGCAAGAGGCCTGGTTGCCCAAGATCGCCAGCGCCGAGGCCCTGGTGGTGCTGGCCCACCAGGAACGTGGCGCGCGCTACCGCCTGCACCATGTCACCACCACCGCCACCCAGCACGGCAGCGGCTGGGTGCTGACCGGCCAGAAGAGCGTGGTGCCGGCCGCCGACGAGGCCGACGCCTTCATCGTGCCGGCGCGCATCGCCGGTGCGGCCGACGCCATCACCGGCATCGGCCTGTTTCTGGTGGCCAAGGGCGCTGACGGCGCCACCGTGTCCGCCTATCCCACGCAGGACGGCGCCCGTGCCGGCGAGCTGAAGCTGGCGCATGCTGCCGCCACCTTGATCACCGAAGACGGCTGGAGCGTGCTGGAGCACGCGGTGGATCTGGGCATTGCCGCGGCCTGTGCCGAAGGCGTGGGTGCGATGGACAAGATGGTCGCCATCACGGTGGACTACATGAACACCCGCAAGCAGTTCGGCGTCACGCTGGCCAGCTTCCAGGCGCTGCGCCACCGCATCGCCGATGTGAAGATGCAGCTGGAGCTGGGCCGTTCGATGAGCTACTTTGCCAGCCTCAAGCTGGGTGAGCCGGCGCCACAGCGCCGCCGCGCCATCAGCCAGGCCAAGGTGCAGCTGGGCAACAGCATGCGCTTCGTCGGCCAGCAGTGCACCCAGATCCACGGCGGCATCGGCGTGACCGACGAGTACATCAGCAGCCACTACTTCAAGCGCCTGACCGTGCTGGAGATGGCCTACGGCGACACGCTGCACCACCTGGGCGAAGTGTCCGGCCGCATGACCGAGACAGCCGGCGTGTTTGCCTGAGCAGGCGGCCGCGCAACACAGCCAAAGCGGCCGGCAACGGCCGTGCGCCACACCCAAAGCGGCCAGCCACGGCCGCTTTGGCGTTTTTCGCGGCAGCGCTGCGCTTTCTCTCTTTGGATTGCTGGCAGACAGCTAAAGTGCGCGCTGACGGGAGCACCCGCAGCGCCGACAGGCGGCCCAGACCGACCGACGCTGCCCGACACCGAATCACCTGCCCATGCTGTTGCTCCTCCGATTTGCCGCCCCGTGGCGGGGCTTGTTCGGCTGCGTCCTGTCCGTGGTGGCGGCCCTGGCCGCGGCGCCTGCCGCAGCCTGGGAACCCACTGCACCGATCGAGCTGGTGGTGCCCGCCGGCGACGGCGGCGGCGCCGACCAGATGGCCCGCTTCATCGCCCAGCTTGCGGCCAGCAAGCAGCTGTTGCGCCAGCCGATCAACGTGGTCAACAAACCCGGCAACTCGGGCATGGACGGGCTGATGGACATCAAGGCCAGCAAGGGCAACCCGCACAAGCTGGTGATCACGCTGTCGAACCTGTTCACCGCGCCGCTGGCCACCGGGGTCGACTTCAACTGGCGCGACATCACGCCGGTGCAGATGCTGGCGCTGGACCAGTTCGTGCTGTGGGTGGGCGCCGGCTCGCCGCACAAGACCGCCCAAGGCCTGCTGGACGCCTTGCGGGCGGCGCCGCCAGGCAGCTTCAAGCTGGGCGGCACCGGCAGCAAGCAGGAAGACCAGCTGATCGGCGTGCTGCTGGAAACCGCCGCCGCCACCCGCATCACCTACATGCCGCTCAAGGGTGGTGGCGACGTGGCGCGGGCGCTGGCCGCCGGCGAGGTCGACATCACGGTGAACAACCCGATCGAGGCCGAGGCGCTTTGGCGCCAGGGCAAGCTGCGGCCGCTGTGCGTGTTCGACAGCCAGCGGCTCGCAGCCACGGCCAAGCTGGACGGCAACCAGGGCTGGGCCGATCTGCCCACCTGCATGTCGGTGGGCATCCCGGCGCAATACCTGATGCTGCGCGGCATCTTCACCACGCCCGGCGCCACGCCAGCCCAGGTGGCCTTCTACAACCAACTGCTCGACAAACTGCGCGCCACGCCAGAATGGAAGGCCTTCATGGCACGCGGTGCCTTCAAGCAGACCACCCTGGCCGGCCCGGCCTTCAGTGACTGGCTGGACAAGACCAACCGCTTCCACAATGTGCTGATGCGCGAGGCCAGGTTGAAGGCCTCAACCGGTGCGGCCGCACCGGCACCGGCACCGGCCGCGCCCACCTTGCCCGCAGCCAAGAAATAGGCCCACCCTCCGGATGTTCCCTGGCGCCATCACCGACATCGCCGGCCTGTCCGTCGGCCACTTCACCGACCCCCGGCGTCCCACCGGCTGCACCGTGCTGCTGTGCCCGCAGGGCGCAGTGGCCGGCGTGGACGTGCGCGGCGCCGCCCCCGGCACCCGCGAGACCGACCTGCTGCACCCGCTGGCCACGCTGGAGCAGGTGCATGCCATCTTGCTGACCGGTGGCAGCGCCTTCGGCCTGGACGCCGCCACCGGCGTGGTGCGCTGGCTGGAGGAGCACGGCCATGGCGTGCAGGTCGGCCCGGCCCGGGTGCCGATCGTGCCTGCGGCCGTGCTGTTCGACCTGTGGGTGGGCGATGCCCGCATCCGCCCCGACGCCGCCGCCGGCTTCGCCGCCTGCGAAGCCGCCCGCACCGCCCAGCCGGCGCAGGGCAACGTGGGCGCCGGTGCCGGCGCCAGCGTGGGCAAGCTGTTCGGCATCGGCCGGGCCATGAAGGGCGGCATCGGCACTGCGTCGTTGAAGGTGGGCGCCATCACAGTCGGCGCGCTGGTGGCGGTCAACGCCATCGGCGACGTGGTTGACCCCGCCAGCGGCCGGGTGATCGCCGGCGCCCTGGCCGACGACGGCCGCACACCGATCGACACCCTGGCCACCTTGATCGCCGGGCAACTGCCGGCGCACCTGATGGCCGGCATGGCCACCACCATCGGCATCGTCGCCACCGACGCCCTGCTCACCAAGGCCCAGGCCAACAAGCTGGCCGGCATGGCGCATGATGGCCTGTCGCGCAGCATCAACCCGGTGCACACCGCAACCGACGGCGACGCGCTGTTTGCCGTGGCCACTGGCGGCAGCGGCAAGCCGGGGCACCTGACGGTGCTGGGCGCGCTGGCGGCCGAGGTGACGGCGCGCGCCGTGCTCAACGCCGTGCGTGCCGCCCACGGCCTGGCCAACCCACCACTGCCTTGCGCGCGCGACCTCGGTCTGGCCTGATGACAACAATTCCTGGAGACACCATGTTGACCACCCTGCTGCGCCGCCGTGCGCTGATCACCCTGGCTGCCGCCAGCCTGCTGACCGCCTGCGCCACACCGCCCGGCACCCTGGCGGCCGACGCCCAGCCGCCCATCGTCTTCGTGCATGGCAACGGCGACACCGCCGCACTGTGGACCACCACGCTATGGCGCTGGGAAAGCAACGGCTGGCCGCGGGCCCGCCTGCATGCGGTCGACTTCCCCAACCCGTCGGCACGCGACGACAACACCAAGGACCAGCCCGGCCGCAGCTCGGCCGACGACCAGATGCGCCACCTGGCGGCCGAGGTCGACAAGGTGCTGGCGGCCACCGGCGCGGTGAAGGTGGTGCTGATGGGCAATTCACGCGGGGGCAATGCGATCCGGCACTACATCCAGAACGGTGGCGGCGCGGCCAAGGTGTCGCATGCCATCCTGGGCGGCACGCCCAACCACGGCGTGTGGTCCAACCCGGGCTTCCGGCCGAACAATGAATTCAACGGCGCCGGCCAGTTCCTCACGGCGCTGAACGCGCCCAAGGGGCCGGGCGGGGATGAAGTGACGCCCGGCGTGCAGTGGATGACCATACGGTCCGACAACAACGACAAGTTCGCCCAGCCCGACGGCGTGTGGATCGGCGCCAAGGGCACGCCCACCAACGTCAGCTTCGACGGGCCGGCGCTCAAGGGCGCCACCAACATGGTGCTGCCCGGGCGCGACCACCGCGAGGTGAGCTACCACCCCGAGGCATTTGCGGCCGCCTTCCGCTTCGTCACCGGCCGCGCACCGGCCACCAGCAGCGCGCTGCACATCACGCCCGAGGCTGCCGTCACCCTGTCAGGCAAGGTGAGCGGCTTCAGCGCTGGTGGCCCGACCAACCTGCCGCTGCCCGGCGCCCGCCTGCAGGTGTTTGCCATCGACCCCACCACCGGTGAGCGCCGCGGCACGGCCCTGATCGACCAGGCCACCGGCGCCGACGGCCGCTGGGGGCCGCTGCGCACCGACAGCCGCACCGCGCTGGAATTCGTGCTGGAGCCGCCCGCATCGGCGCCGGGCCTGGCCATCAGCCACACCTACCGTGCGCCCTTCCCGCGCGCATCCGACACCGTGCACCTGCGGCCCGAGCGCGCCATCGCCGACGCCGACAAGGACGCCGCGGCCATCGTCACCTTCGTCCGTCCGCGGGCCTACTTCGGCCTGCCGCGCGATGTGGTGCTGATCAATGGCGAGACCGCGCCCGGTATCCCGCCCGGCGTGGCCGGCGTGGCGACAGCCAAGCGCAAGATGCCGGCGGCGGGCCAGGCGGTGACCGGCGAGTTCCGCTCCGGCGTCGTCGACGAGCGCATCGCCGGCCGCACCTGGCCCGCCGCCGAGCGCCGGGTGACCGTGCTGGAACTGCACGAGTGACAGGCACGCCGCTTTCAGTCGCGAGCGGGCCGCGGGCGTGGGCATGATGCGCCTGGATGATCTGCTGTTCAGCCAGGGCTTCGGCACCCGGCGTGAATGCGCTGGCCTGGTGGCGGCTGGCCGGGTGCGGGTGGCCGGTGCCACCGCCACCGACCCGGCGCTGGACTTGGTGCCCGACGGCCTGGCCTTCGAAGTCAATGGCCAGCCCTGGACCTGGTACGCCACCGCGCTGGTGCTGCTGCACAAGCCGGCCGGCTATGAATGCAGCCAGAAGCCCAAGCACCATCCCAGCGTGATGCTGCTGCTGCCGCCACCACTGCGCAACCGGGGTGTGCAGCCGGTGGGCCGGCTCGACCAGGACACCACCGGCCTGTTGCTGCTGACCGACGATGGCACGCTGATCCACCGCCTCACATCCCCCAAACACCACGTGCCCAAGGTCTACGAGGTGCAGACCGCCCGGCCGGTGCAGCCCGCCCAGGTGCAGCGCCTGCTGGACGGCGTGGTGCTCGACGACGACCCCAGGCCGGTGCGCGCCGAAGGCTGCCAGGCCACCGGCGACCAGGCATTGCAGCTGACCCTGGTGCAGGGCAAGTACCACCAGGTCAAGCGCATGGTGGCAGCGGTGGGCAACCATTGCGAGGCGCTACACCGCAGTGCCTTCGGCGCGCTGACGCTGGCCGACGGCCCGGCCCCTGGCCAGTGGCGCTTCGTCACCGACGCCGAGCGCGCCGCGCTGGTGGCCAAGCGCCCGGGCTGACGGTCGCAAGAACGCGCCGGACTGCCCCGGGGTTTCTTGCCGTCTCGGGTGGCAGGCGGGCCGCAGCCCGGCTCTGGGGCGGTCAGAAGCGCTGGCGCCAGAAATGGTCCTTGAAGACGGCAGCCACCGCATCGTCCACCGGCCGCAGGCTGGCCAGCACGCGGGCCACCCACGCCACCAGGAAGGCGCGCACCACTGGCCAGGCGTCAACGCGCCAGTTGCTGCCAGCGGGCGAACTGCACCACGTCGTCGGCCACCAGCTCGCAGGCCTGCACGGCGGCGGGGTCCGCCGCCTGGCCGGGTGCGCCGAAGGGCTTGGCCGCCGCGTTGAGGGTGGCGCCAAACGGCGTGGGCCAGCCGCGCAGCGCATGCACGATGGCGCGCAACGACGCCAGGGTGCTGCCCATCGCCTGGGCGCCGTCGGCACAGACGATGCAGCCCACCGCGCGGCCAGCCAGGTAGACGCGGGCATCGCCGCGCAGGTCTTCGGTGAAGTCGAGCGCGTTCTTCACCAGGCCCGAGATGCCGCCGTGGTAGGCCGGCGTGGCGACGATCACGCCGTCGGCGCGGCGCAGCGCGTCCACCAGGGCGCGGGCGGCGTCGCTGCGCTCGCTGCGGGTGGGGTCGAAGATGTCGGCCGGCAGTTGCGCACCGCCGAGCAGCAGGGTGTCGCAGCCCAGCGCGGCCGCCCGGGCCAGGGCCACTTGCAGCGCCCGCTCGGACGTGGAGCCCGGCCGCGTGGTGCCACCCAGGCCGACGATGAAGGGAACAGTGCGCATGGGAACCTTGTCGACGACAGCGAGCGGGTGGGTGGGTGGGCGAAAGCGCGCAGTCTAGCCGCCGCATGTCTGCCTATCTGTCCAGCGCTGCGGCAGCTGCGCCGCTGCAGATGAGGCTTAGCCCGGGTGGACAGGCCAGCGCACGCGCAGTACAACGACCTGGCCGGCCTTCCTGGGCCCAGCGCCCGCCGGCAACCACCCAAGGAGACGAAGCAATGAGCCATCGGATGAAGTTCGGCGTGTTCCTGGCCCCTTTCCACAAGCCAGGCATCAACCCCACACTGGCCCTGGAACAGGATCTGGAACTGGTGCAGTGGCTGGACCGCTGCGGCTACGACGAAGCCTGGTGCGGCGAGCACCACTCGGCCGGCACCGAGATCTCGGCCAGCCCCGAGATCTTCATGGCAGTGGCCTCGCAACGCACCAAACATATCAAGCTGGGCTCGGGCGTCACCAGCGTCAGCTACCACAACCCGCTGTGGGTGGCCGAGCGCATCGTGCAGCTTGACCACCTGACCCGCGGCCGGGTGATGCTGGGCCTGGGCCCGGGCTCGCTGCCGTCGGACGGCATCATGGTCGGCCTGTCGCAGACCCAGACCCGCCCGCTGCTGGAAGAAGGCCTGGACATCATCATGCGGCTGCTCACCAGCGACGAGCCGGTCACCTTCAAGAACGACCGCTGGGACCTGCGCGGTGCGCAACTGCACCTGCGGCCCTACAGCAACCCGCTGTTCGACGTGGCGATCCCGGCGGTGGCCTCGCCCACCGGCCCGAAGCTGGCGGGGCGCTACGGCTGCGGCCTGCTGTCGATCGGCGCCACCACCGCCGCCGGCTTCGACGCCCTGGCCCTGCACTGGGACGTGATGGAAGCCCAGGCTGCGCACTACAAGACCCGGGTCGACCGCAACAAGTGGCGCCTGGTGGGCATGGTGCATTGCGCCGAGACCATGGACCAGGCCTACCGCGACGTGGAATACGGCATGGCCCACTGGTTCGACTACTTCCAGGCGGTGGCCGCCTTCCCGCAGATGGCGGTGCCGGGCAGCAACGTCAAGGAGATGATCAGCTTCGTCAATGAGTCCGGCTTCGGCGCCATCGGCACGCCCGACATGGTCAACAAGCAGATCGAGCGGCTGTGGAATCAGAGCAACGGCGGCTTCGGCGCCTACCTGATGCTGGCGCACAACTGGGCCAGCTTCGACGCCACCCGCAAGAGCTACGACCTGATCGCGCGCCACGTCTTCCCGCAGTGGCAGGGGCAGATGAGCACCTTGGCTGCCGCCGAGCGCGCCCGCGCCGCCCGCCCTGCGCTGGCCGCCATCCACAGCCAGGCCGTGGAAGCTGCCACCCAGCGCTACGCGGCCGAGACCGCAGCACGCGCGCACTGACGCGCCTGGGCGCACCCGGCAAGGCCCTGGCCTGGGCGCCGGGTGCGCCAGCATCGCGATAATCGGGCGATGCATGTATTCAGAGGCTTGGAGGGCGTCGCAGCCCTGCACGGCGCGGGCAAGGCTGCGGCCAACGGCGCCGTGGCTGGCAGCGCTGTCACGATCGGTAACTTCGACGGTGTGCACCGTGGCCACCAGGCCATGCTGGCACTGCTGCAGAGCGAAGCCCGCCACCGCGGCGTGCCCAGCTGCGTGCTCACTTTCGAGCCGCATCCGCGCGACAACTTCCCCCTGCTGGCCGGCCAGCAGGCCCAGGCGCCGGCGCGCATCGCCACGCTGCGCGACAAGCTCAGCGAACTGCAGCGCTGCGGCGTGCAGCAGGCGGTGGTGCTGCGCTTCGACGCCCGCTTGGCTGCGCTCAGCCCCGACGATTTCATCCGCCAGGTGCTGGTGCGCAGCCTGTGCGCCCGCTATGTGCTGGTGGGTGACGACTTCCGCTTCGGCGCGCGCCGTGCCGGCGACTACGCCATGCTGGATGCCGCTGGCGACGCCCACGGCTTCGACGTGGCGCGCATGCTCAGCTATGAGGTGCATGGCCTGCGGGTGTCCAGCTCGGCCGTGCGCGAGGCCCTGGCCGCCGGTGACATGCCGCGTGCCACCGCCTTGCTGGGCCGGCCCTACGCCATCAGCGGCCATGTGGTGCACGGCCGCAAGCTGGGCCGCACGCTGGGCTTTCGCACGCTGAACCTGCGCTTCGACCATGCCAAGCCAGCGGCGATGGGCATCTTCGTGGTCGAGGTGCATGGCCTGGGCGACCGGCCCCTGCCCGGCGTGGCCAGCCTGGGCGTGCGCCCGACGGTCGAAGACGCCGGCCGGGTGCTGATGGAAGTGCACTGCCTGGACTGGCCTGCGTCGCTGGCCACCGAGGGCGCCTACGGCAAGCTGGTCAGCGTGCGCCTGCTGCACAAGCTGCATGACGAACGCAAATACCCGTCGCTGGAGGTGCTGCAGGCCGCCATCGCCCAGGACACCGCCGACGCCCAGGCCTGGTTCGCCCAGCGGGGCTGAGCCCACCACACTGCCAGGACCAACCCATGCACACCGAAACCACCCTCACCGACCTGGACGCCCTGGCCCTGTCGCTTGCCATCCACACGCGTGAGGTGTCATGCCGTGCGGTGATGGCGGCCTACCTGGCCCGCATCCACCGGCTGAACCCGACGCTCAACGCCATCGTCAACCTGGCGCCCGACGCCAGCCTGCTGGCCCAGGCCGACACCTGCGACGCCGAGCTGGCCCAGGGCCGCAGCCGCGGCTGGATGCACGGCCTGCCGCAGGCCATCAAGGACACCGGCCATGCGCTGGGCTTCCCCAGCACGCAGGGCTGCAGCCTGCTCAAGGACGTGATGCCCACCCAGGACAGCCTGATGACCGCGCGCATGAAGGCGGCCGGCTGCATCGTCGTGGGCAAGACCAACATGCCCGAGTTCGGCCTGGGCTCACACACTTTCAACGACCTGTTCGGCGCCACACCCAACGCCTGGGATGCCAGCGTGACGGCCGGCGGCAGCAGCGGCGGCGCGGCGGTGGCCCTGGCCCACCGCCTGCTGCCGGTGGCCGACGGGTCGGACTTCATGGGGTCACTGCGCAACCCGGCGGCCTGGGCCAACATCTTCGGCATGCGGCCCAGCCAGGGCCGGGTGCCGTTCTGGCCGGCGGCCGACACCTGGGTGGCCCAGCTGGGCACCGAAGGCCCGATGGCCCGCACGGTGGCTGATCTGGCCAGGCTGCTGGGCACCCAGGCCGGTGCCGACCCGCGCACGCCGCTGGCGATTGCCGAAGGCCCGCAAGACTTCACCGTGCCGCAGGGCCAGGCCGCGCTGGACGGCCTGCGCGGGCTGCGGGTGGGCTGGCTGGGTGATCTGCAAGGCCACCTGGCGATGGATGACGGCCTGCTGCCGGTGTGCGACGAAGCCCTGGGCCGCATGGCCGCCCACGGCGCCATCGTCGAGCCCACGGCGCTGGGCTTCTCGGCTGACGCGCTGTGGCAGGCCTGGCTCGTCTGGCGCCGTGCGTTGGTCGGCCCCAAGGTGGCCACCCTGCTCAAGCAGCCTGGCGCGCGCGACCGAATCAAGCCCGAGGCGCTGTGGGAACACCGCCAGTCCACGACGCTGGGCTTTCTCGACTTCATGGCCGCCAGCGAGGTGCGCACTGCCTACTACCAGCACATGCTGGGAATGTTTGGCCGCTTCGATGTGCTGGCCCTGCCGGCCACGCAGGTGTGGCCGTTCCCGATCGGCCAGCGCTGGCCGCGCAGCATTGCCGGCCGCACGATGGACACCTACCACCGCTGGATGGAGGTGACGCTGTACGCCACCTTCGCCGGCTTGCCGGCCGTCAGTGTGCCGGCCGGCTTCCATGCCAATGGCCGCTGGCCGGCGGGGCTGCAGCTGATCGGCAAGCCGCAAGGTGACGCGGCACTGCTGCGCGTGGCCGCAGGCTGCGAGGC
>JARXAJ010000070.1 GCA_029865965.1 Aquabacterium sp. | reverse complement strand
GTGCTGGTGATGGCGCTGGAGCTCGACGACGGGGACGGGCTGCAGCTGATCCGCCTGTTGGGGCAGGTGCGGCGCTCGCCGGCGGTCTTTGTGCTCAGCCACCAGCAACGCGCCGTGATCCGGGCTGCGCTGCGCCTGGCTGACACCTGCGGCGTGCCCATCGCCGGCTCTGCCGAAGCGCCGCTGCCGGCTGCCCAGGTGGTGCAGCAGCTGGCTGCCTGGTGGTCGACGGCGCAGCACGCCGCACCACGCCAGGCGCCCGGCGCCAGGCAAGCCGAGCCGCCGCTGTGCGAACACGCGTTGCGCCAGCTGCTCGACAGCGGTGGCCTGCAGGCCTGGTTCCAGCCGCAATTGCGGCTGGACACCCGGGAGATCGTGGGTGTGGAGGCGCTGATGCGGGCCCGGGACACGCAGGGCCGCCTGATCACGCCCGACCGGCTGTTGCCCGGCCTGATGGCCCATGGCCTGATGGCGGCGGCCACGCTGGAGATGCTGCGCCAGACGGCGGCCTTCACCGCAACCTGCATCGGCCAGGGCCTGGCCATCAGTGCGTCGGTGAATGCGTCCTTGCGCTCGATGTCGGACCTGGCGTTCTGTCGGCAGCTGCCGGCGATCGTGGCGCAGGCCGGCCTGGACCCCTGCTGGATCACGATCGAGGTGACGGAGTCAGACACCACGGACGACCTTGCCGAGGTGATCGAGAACACCGCACGCATCCGCATGCTCGGCTTTAACCTGGCCATCGACGACTTCGGCGTGGCCTATTCAAGCCTGTCGCAGCTGTCGAGCATTCCATTTTCTGAGCTGAAGATCGACCGCGCCTTCGTGCAGGGCCTGCATCTGGATGCCACCCGGCGCGGCATCGTGCAGGGCTGCGCCACGCTGGGCCGCCTGCTGCGGCTGGAAGTGGTGGCCGAAGGCGTCGAGACAGACGAGGAACTGGCCGCCGTGGTGGCTGCGGGCTGCACCCGGGTGCAGGGCTACCTGGTCGCCCGGCCCATGCCGGCGCCCGACATGCGGGACTGGCTGGGCCGCTGGCCCGAACTGGTCTGGCAGGCACCGTCGCGCTGACCTGCGGCGCAGTGATTCCATGCAATGGATCACAATCTCTCAACTAAACGATCAAAAGAAGTAAAACGATCAAAATACAATGATTCCATGAAATCGATTGGAATCGTGGACGACAACCTGCTCCAGCTGGCGCAGTTGCAACAGCTGGCCGCGCGCGCCGGCTTCACCGACATCCGCGCCCATGCCGACCCCCGGCAGGCGCTGTCCGCCTTCCTGGCCTTGCCGCCCGCGGTGCTGGTGATCGACTACAGCATGCCGGGCCTGGACGGTGTGGCCTTGTTGCAGCGGCTGCAGCACAGCGGCGCCGCCCGCCACACGCCGGTGGCCCTGGTGTCGGGCTGCGCCGACCTGGAAGCAGTGCGCATCTCTGCTTACCGCGCTGGTGCCCATGAGATCCTGACCAAGCCGCTGCGCCAGCAGGAGTTTGCCCTGGTCCTGCGCAACCTCTCGCGCCTGGCGCGCCCGCCCGAGCCTGCGGCCGCGGCCAGCCTGTTCCAGCCGCTGCGGGTGCCCGTGGCCGGCGGCGGGTCGCGCCAGGTTAACGGCAGCGGCCTGCGTGACCCGCGCCTGCAGCGCCTGCTGGCGCGGGTGGCCAGTGCGCAGGGCGGGCAGGCAGGGCAGGGCGCATTCCGCATGGCGCACTATGCGGCCGCCATCGCCCGCCACCTGGGCATGGATCTGTTCCAGCAAGAGCAGTTGCAAGAGGCTGCACCCTTGCATGACATCGGGCGTGTGGGCGTGCCTGAAGGGGTGCTGGCCAAGCGCGGCCCGCTCACCCCGCTGGAGCGCCAGCAACTGGAGCACCACACGGTGGCGGGCCAGCAACTGCTGCATGACGACGCCGTGCCCTTGCTGTGCCTGGCCGCCGAGATCGCCTGGAGCCACCACGAGCGCTGGGATGGCACAGGCTACCCGCAGGCAGCACGCGGCACCGAGATCCCGCTATCGGGCCGCATCGTGGCGGTGGCCGATGCTTTCGAGTCACTGACCAGCCTGCGCCTGTTCACGCGGCCCTGGGCCATCGAGCGCGCCATGGCGGTGATCGGCGCCGACAACGGCCGCCGTTTCGACCCGGTGGTGGTGCGTGCCTTCACAGCGGCGGCCGCCGACCTGGCGCGTATCCAGCGTCAGTTCGGCCAGCGGGCCTGGTTGAGCCCGCTGTCAGAGCGGGCTTGAACTGGGGGTGGCGCCGGCTGCATGCTGCCTACGCTGCTGGCATGCGCTGCCGGCGTCGACAGCACCTGCAGGGCGCTCAGAGCTGCGTTCGGGCGTTGATGATGGCCCGGATGGCGGCCTGGCATTCACGGTAATTGCCGAACCGGTAATCGAACTCGATCTGGCCCCGGTTCTCTGACAGCGCCGTGGCCGTCATCTTGATCGACGACAAGGCGTCGCGCAGCAGCGCCGGCTCGGGCGGGGACCATTCGGCGATCAGCACACGGTCGCGTTTGACCAGGCCGGTCATCCACTCATGGCTGGCATGCAGGATGCTGCCCATGCGCAGGTGGTCATAGACATTGCTCGGCGGGCCGTACTTGCCGGACATGGCTTCGGCCAGCCCCTTGAACCGCCGGTGCAGTTCCAGCCCATCGGCCGTGGTGTCGATGCCCTTGCTCACCGCCTTGACCTGGCACAAGCCCTGGGCCGGCGTGATCAGGACGTCATAGGACGAAATGTCGGGGTGCCCGCTGGCGAGGGCCGCAGCGGTGAAGACAAACTCCTGAGACGATGCAGTGAAACCGCCTTGGCGCTTCAGATCTGGCAGGCTCATGCCGTTCTGCAGCCCAAAGGGCCCGGCGCTGGCGCCGAGTGTGGTGAGCAAGGGTGCCAGCAACAGCAGGCCCTTTGCGGCGCGCCCGACGCGCTTCAACCCAGGGCCACGGCCCCCCAACGGCCATGCCGGCAGGCTCTGGACCATCCCCTGCAGGTGATCAACAACATGTGGCATGTAAAACTCCAAGAGCGAGTAAAACGCCAAAAGCAAATAAGTCTTATTATATCTGATATGCCCTTGGCGCGGCAAGCAGCGCACAGCTGCGCCAGCAACCGCAGGGCGGGTGTGCGGACAGTTGTGCGGGCAGGTGCGGGCGCCCCCGCGCCCGCCGGACGATCAGCCGGGTGATCGGCCTGTCAGGCTGCCGGGGATGTCGCCGATGGCCGCCTGGATGGCTGTGATCAGCGCCTGGCGTTGTACCGGCTTGGTCAGGTAGCCGGTCATGCCGCTGGCCTCGCAGGCCTCGCGGTCGCCCGGCATGGCCTGGGCCGTCACACCGATGATCGGCAAGCTGGCCAGGGCCAGCGGGTCGCTGTTCCCCAGGCCGCCGCCCGATGCGCGGATGGCGCGGGTGGCCGCGTGGCCATCCATCAACGGCATCGACACATCCATCAGCACCAGGTCGAAGGGGCGGGCCAGTGCGGCTTGCACGGCGGCCCTGCCGTCGTTGGCGGTCTCGACGTCCATGCCCAGGCGGGTCAACTGGCGTTGCAGCACCTGGCGGTTGATGGCGTTGTCATCGACCACCAGCACCCGTTTGCCGCGCAGCGCCTCCAGCTCATCGGCATCCATGGGCGCCGTGTCCGCATACAGCGAGGTGGCGGGCAGCAGCTTGCAGCGCAGTTGCACGGTGAACACACTGCCCTGGCCGGGCTGGCTGCGGGCCGACAGGCTGCCGCCCAGTTCAGCACACCAGCGGCTGCACCGGGCCAGCCCGCCGCTGGCAGACGCATCTGCCGGGGCTGACATCAACCTGGCCAGCCGCGCCGCCGGGATGCCGCTTCCACTGTCAGACACCGAGATGGTCAGGTCGCAGGCCGGCGCGCTGCCGCCCAGCGCGACGGCGCGCGCAAGAACCTGCACGCGGCCATGCGCCGTGTAGCGCAGGGCGTTGTCCACCAGCGCCTGGAGGATGTGGCCGATGCGCTGCGGATCACCCAGCAGCTGGTGCTGTTCGCCATCGGTGGCCAGGGTGAGTTGCAGGCCGCGCCGGCGCGCCTCGGGCTGCATGGCCTTGATCACCGCGCTCAGCTGCGCATGCAGTTCAAACAACCTGGCGGTGCTGCTGCTGGCCAACGGCTTCGCCGCCGCAGGCGGTGCAACAGGCCGTGGCGCCCGGGCAGCAGCTGCCAGCGGCGGGCCCGACACTGCAGCCGCTTGTGCTGCTGCAGGCTTGTGCGGCTTGGCGCCGATGTCATGCGGCGCCGCCCGCGTGCTGCGCCGGCGGCCGCGTGCCACCAGTTGCACCCACCCCAACCACAGCGCGGCCGCAACGGCCAGGATCAGCAGGGCCGTGGCCAGTGGGTGGTCGATGCGCAGCAGGGGCATGTTTGGGGTTCGGATGCTTCGGTCTGGTAGCGGCGGGGCGTGATGAGGCAGGTGGCCCGGCGCATGGCCCGCAGGTCCATCTGCACCATTGGGCCTTGTTCCGGTGCCGGGGATGCCGTGAACTCGGGCCTCTGCACCCGTCAATCCATCGTCTGGCTATCCTGGGGGAGCCTGCCGGTTTGATCTGGACAGCGTTCACACGGCATGGACGCCCACCAGGCGCGTTTGTCAGGCGGCGGACCCTGGAAAACTGACGCGCTTGCAGCACAGATGGCGCAACTGACGCGCACAGACTGGTTTCTTGCGCAGCCGGCCTGCGCGGGCCCGCAGCAAGGCGGGCGCGCCCGTGGCCGTCCTGGCGCTGCCCCACTGCCTTTCCAGCGTGATGGCGTCCTGGTCGGGCTTGGCCCAGCGCAGCGTGGTCGGCCCCTTTACGCGACACACGCGCCGATTTTGTGCTGGGTCTGTTGCGTGACCACCACGGGGCTGCCCGGCGCGTGTGCGCGCCGCCGCCACTGCCTGTTGGCCGGCATCGTCCTCTGAGGCGACCTCTGCAGTGGCCTCACCAACCTTGCGAACCGTTCCTATTGCACAGTGTCTAGATTGATTTACGCAATAGACACAGTTAACGCGAGTGCATGACAATTGCATGTCAGTCAATCGCGGTTGCGCAACGCCGGCTCGCGGGCCGACGTGACGCTTGCGATGGCGAGGATTCGTCGATCAATCTTGGAGATCCAATGAAAAATTTCACGACATCGCGTGTGCGGTGGGCCCGCAGTTCCATCGCGCTGGGCGCTGCCCTGTGCGTTCTCAGCCTGGGGGCACAAGCACAGCAGAGCACCGGGACCATCTCAGGCCGTGCCAATGCCGACGGCGTTGTCTCCGTCGAGAACAAGAGCATCGGCATCGCCCGCCAGGTCAAGGCCGACAAGGATGGCAGCTTCCAGCTGTCGCAACTGCCTCCCGGCACCTACACGGTCACGGTCGCCCGCACGGGCGGCGGCACGGATTCACGCCAGGTGGTCGTCACCGCAGGCACGGGCGCCTATGCCAACTTTGGTGGTGAGCCCCAGCGCGTGGTGGTTTCCGGCGCCGTGGCGCGCACCCTCGACATGTCGTCGGTGGAATCGAACTTCACCCTGACCAAGGACCAGCTCGACCGCCTGCCGGTCGGGCGTGACGTGACCTCGGTCACTCTGCTGGCACCGGGCGTGGTGTTCGGTGATGGCCGCATCGGCCAGACCGGCTCGCGCTCAGGCAACGTGCCGTCGATCTCCGGCGCATCGCCGGCCGAGAACGCCTACTACATCAACGGCTTCAACGTCACCAACATCGTCAACGGCGTTGCTTTCAACCAGGTGCCGTTCGAGGCCGTGGCTGAGCAGCAGGTCAAGACCGGCGGCTACAGCGCCGAGTACGGGCGGTCGCTGGGTGGCGTGATCAACATCAACACCAAGCGCGGCACCAATGAGTGGAAGGGTGGCATCACCCTGAACTGGGAGCCCGATGCCCTGCGCGGCTCGTCGGTCTACACCGAGAAGGACGACAGTGGCACCTGGCAGCTGAAGAACCGCGCCGGCAGCCGCAACATGTTCGAGGCCAATGTGTTCATGGGCGGCCCCGTCATCCAGGACCGGCTGTATGTGTTCGGCCTGGTTCAGGGCGCCCAGCTCAAAGGCAAGGGCTTCGGTATCTCCGACCAGACCGAAACCACCAACGACAGCCCGCAATACCTGCTGAAAGTGGACTGGAACGTCACCAAGGACAACCTGTTCGAGCTGACCGCCTTCAGCGACAAGTCCAAAGACAAGATCACCACGTACGACTCGATTGCGCCTTACAAGACGCCCCGTGGCGACCTCAAGGGCAATGACTCCTACACCTACGGTGGTGAAAACATCATCGGCAAGTGGACCAGTTTCGTCACCGCCGACCTGACGCTGTCTGCCATGGCCGGCGTGGGCAAGTACGCCCGCAATGCAGACGTCGGTGCCGCCAGCTGCCCGATCGTGCAGGACCGCCGGGTCGCGCCGACCGTGGCGCTGGGCTGCTACACCGATGCGGTCATCAACCGCGGTGACGCAGGCGACAAACGCACCGCCTTCCGCCTGGATGCGGAATGGGTGCTGGGCAAGCACACCCTGCGTGCCGGCCTGGACAACGAGGTGTACGACACCATCGACGGCACCCGGTACTCGGGCGGACAGTACTTCTTCCTGCGCACCCTCAAGGCCGATGCTGTGCTGGGCAACGGCTACAAGAACACCACGGGTGCGGCCATCGACTATGTTCAGAATCGCATCTTCGAAAACGGTGGCACCTTCAAGACCAAGAACTCGGCCTGGTATGTGGAAGACAACTTCCAGGTCACCAAGGACATCCTGGTCAACATCGGCTTGCGCAATGAATCGTTCAACAACCTGAACGACCAGGGCAAGACCTTCATCAAGGTCGACAACACCTGGGCGCCGCGTGCCGGCTTCAACTGGAACCTGGGCGGCGACGGCCAGACCAAGGTGTACGGCAACCTGGGCCGCTACTACATCCCGGTGTATGCCAACACCAATGTGCGCCTGTCGGGCACCGAGACGAACTACACCGACTTTTTCGCCTACGGCGGCAAGCTCAGCACCGACGGCAAGGATGTGCCGACGCTCGGCGCCAAGCTCGGCGACCGCATCACGCTGAGCGACGGCCTGCCCAAGGACCCGCGCACGGTGGTGGATCCCAACCTCAAGCCGATGTTCCAGGACGAGGTCATCGTGGGCTTCCAGATGGCGCTGGCCGACCGTTGGAGCGCCGGCGTCAAGTACACCCACCGCAACCTCAAGAGCGGCATGGACGACATCTGCGAAGGCGACCTGACCAAGGCCTGGGCGCTGGCCAACGGCTACAGCGCGGCAGATGCCAAGGCCATCGGCGACACAGTGAGTGGCTGCTTTCTGTACAACCCCGGCAAGGACCTGGTGGCCAACGTCGACTTGGGCGCCGCCGACCTGACCGCCGTGCGCATCCCGGCTGCGGCGCTGTTGATCCCCAAGCCCAAGCGCACCTACGACGCCTTCGAGTTCACGCTGGAGCGCCAGTGGGACAAGAAGTGGAGCCTGAGTGCCTCCTACGTGTTGGCCTTCAGCAAGGGCAACACCGAGGGCTATGTCAAGTCCGACATCGGCCAGGACGACGCTGGCATCAGCCAGGACTTCGACCACCCGGGCCTGATGGTGGGCAGCAGTGGCTACCTGCCGAATGACCGCCGCCACACCTTCAAGGTCAACGGTTCGTATGCGGTGAACGACGCCTGGCGCTTCGGCGCCTCGGCGCTGGCGCAGAGCGGCCGGCCGGTGAATTGCTTCGGTGTCTACCCGAACAAGGTGACGCCTGCGATTCCGGGCCTGATCCCCGACGCCTCGGCGTCGTACGGCGGCGCCTCGTTCTACTGCAATAGCGAACTGGTGCCGCGCGGCAGCCTTGGCCGCCTGGCCTGGACCTACGACCTGGGTCTGCAGGCGACCTACACGCCGAGCTGGGTCAAGGGCCTGACGCTGAACGCGAACATCCTGAACGTGTTCAACCAGCGCACGGTGCGCGCCATCAATGAGGTGGGCGAAGAAGCGGTCGGCTCGCCGGATCCCGCCTACCGTCAGCCCATCAGCAGCAGCATCCAGTCGCCGCGCCGTGTGCGCCTGACGGCCAGCTACGAGTTCTGACCCTTCGGCCAGACGCCCGCCCTGCAGCCCGCCGGCCCTGCCGGCGGGCTTTTTTCATGGCTGTCGCGTCGGCGGCCGGGCCCGTCCGGCCACTGCGGCGGTCTCGCTCTGGCCGGCCCAGCCCAAGCGCAGGCGGGTGCCGCCCACTGCGACGAATGCTGGTCCTCGGCGTCGAAGACCAAGCGCACCGCGGGCTCGATCACCTCGTGGGAAGACTTCTGTCACTTCCTGATCCCGGCTCCATTCTCAATCGAAGACGCTTCCTCAGACGGCAGCGGGTTTCACCCGGCGCAAGTTGTCATCGCGACAACCCTGCTGCACGCAGCAGCTGGCCAGTCAGTTCAACCCTGCACGGCTGCCTGTCGCGTAGAAAAGACAGTGATGCCGATGTCGAGGGTCCTGGCCCTCAGTAAAACCCTAGCCACAAGGTCTGACGAAAAACAACGCATTCACATTTCTGTAGCATTACAACTGAATACACAACTTTACGTAGTTTGAGTCATCAAGTTGTACGACGGGTGGGCTGCGGTCCAGGCAGTTGCAGCCGCCCGAGTTCATCCACAACGCTCACTGGAACCTGTTCATGTCACCCACGGCCCGTCAGATCCGTCCCTCGCCAATTGCTGCTGCCATCTGGGCCAGTCTGCTGACCCCCGCTGCATTTGCCCAGTCACCTGCCCCTGCCAGCACGGCCACCCCTGCGGTGCAGGAAATCGTGATCTCCGGCTCGCGCATCAAGCGTGACAACTACACCTCCACCGCGCCGCTGCAGATCATCCGCAACGAAGACTCCACGCTGGCCGGGTTCACATCCGCGGCTGAAGTGTTGCAGGGCACGGCCGTCACCGGCGGCTCCAGCCAGATCAACAACGCCTACGGCGGCTTCGTCACCGATGGCGGCCCGGGCGCCAACACCCTCGGCTTGCGCGGCTTCATCCCCACCCGCACGCTGCTGCTGGTCAACGGCCGCCGTCTGGCGCCGTCGGGCACGCGGGGCGCGGTTGGTGCCGCCGACCTGAACGTGCTGCCCAACGCCATCGTCGACCGCATCGAAGTGCTGAAGGATGGCGCCTCATCGATCTATGGCTCCGACGCCGTGGCCGGTGTGGTGAACATCATCACCAAGAAGAACTTCGAGGGCCTGAAGGCCGACACCCAGCTGAGCAAGTCCGAAGACGGTGGTGGCGACACCAGCCGCTTCTCGCTGTCGGGCGGCCTGGTGCGTGACCGCATGCACATCATGGGGTCGTATGACTAGAGCCAGCGCACCAACCTGAGCCTGGGTGACCGCGACTGGACGCAGTGCAACACCGACTACCGCCGCACCAGCGCCAATGGCGTGGTGGGCGCCTGGGGCAGCTTCGACTTCGTCGACCCCAAGACCGGCAAGCCCAAGTGCTACCCGATCAGCGGTGGCGGCTCCAACGGTGTCACCGTCAACACCATTGGCACCAACAGCATCGCTGGTGTCGGCGCGGCAGGCTCGGTGGGCACCAGCTTCAACCGCTGGCGCCCGAATGCCGCCATCACCACCGGCCTGGTGGGCTTCGAGGGCGTGGGTGGCGGCGCCAACAACCTGAATGTGCGCGACACCTTCGACCCGCGCACGCTGAACCGTTCGCTGATCTCGCCCAACGAGAACCACAACCTGTTCGTGCAGGGCGGCATGGACTTGAGCGCGCTGGGCGACGCAGAGCTGTACTACGAAGTGCTGTACAACCGGCGTGAGTCGTCGCAGACCGGCTTCACGCAGCTGGCACTCGACTACCGCCGCGGCAGCGCGCTGATCCCGGCTGGGCTGGCAGCCAGCAACTTCTCGGCGCCCTTGTCCGGCGCCAGCAACATGACCGGCACCGACCGCATCGGCGTGCGGGCGTTCATCGGTGCTGGCAACTACGATTCGACGCAGAGCGTTGACTTCCTCCGGGCGGTGGTCGGCCTGAAGGGCGCGCTGCTGAAGACCGGCTGGGACTACGACGTTGCCTTCACCCGCAGCGACAGCAAGGGCAACTACACCTTCCAGAGCTTCATTGTCGACCGGCTCACACAGGCATCTGATGCGGTGGCATCGGGCAACGGCTTCGTCTGCCGCGACCCGGCCAGCGGCTGCGTTGCACAGCCGGGCCTGACAACGGCCGTGATCGGCGGCCAGCTGCCCGCCGACTGGCTGGGCTTTGTGCTCCGCCCCGTCACCGGCACCAGCAAGTACACCGAAGATGTGCTCACCGCCACGCTGACCGGCAAGGTGATGAAGCTGCCCTATGGCGACGTGAAGGCTGCCGTGGGGGCGGAGGTCCGCAGGATGTCGATCAACGACACCCCGCCAGTCGATTCACAGAAAAACAACCTGTATGGCCTGACCTCGGCGGTGCCCACCCGCGGCAGCGACAGCGTCAAGGAAGTCTTTGCCGAGCTGGAAGTGCCGTTGCTGGCGAAGCTGCCGCTTGCCGAGCAGCTGACTGCCAACGTCTCGGGCCGTTGGTCAGACTACAAGTCCTACGGCGGTGGCTCGACCTACAAGTTCGGCACCCTGTGGTCGCCGGTCAACTGGCTGACGCTGCGCGGCACCACCGGCACCTCGTACCGCGCCCCGGCGCTGTATGAGCAGCATCTGGGTGCCACCAGTGGCTTTATCTCGCAGCAGAACGACCCTTGCAATAACTGGGATTCGCCGACGAATGCGGGCACGGCACGTGCCACCAATTGCGGCAGTGAAGCATTGCCAGCGGCTTTCAACGCCACCCAAAGCATCCGTGTGCTGACCACCGGTGGTGCTGCAGCGGGCCTGAAGGCCGAGACATCGAAGAACCACACCTTCGGATTGGTGCTCCAGCCGTCGTTGCCGACCGGCTTGGGTGACGTGTCGCTGGCGGTCGACATCTTCAGCATCAAGGTGAGCAATGGTGTGGCGCGCGCCGGGTCAACTTTCATCCTGAACTCGTGCTACGACGACCCGCAGTTCCGTACCGGCGGCGGGTATTGCCGTCTGGTGAATGCGCGTGACCCGGCACAGTTCGGCCTGACGGTGAATGACAGCTACGTGAACCTCGCCACCGACATCGTGAAGGGCCGCGACTACACCGCGCGCTACACCAACGACATCGGCATCGGCAAGTTGCGCGTGAACGTCAACATCACCGAGTTCACGTCGCAGGCCAACAAGCTCTTCGACACCGACCCGCTCGATGAGGTGAACGGCACCATTGGCAGCCCGGAGTGGTCGGGCACACTGGACGCCAGCTACGAGGTGAAGGGCTGGAGGGTCTACTACGGCCTGAACTACGTGGGCAAGATGGATTCCTACGCCTACCTGGGCCAAGACCCGGCCGCGAGCACCTTCAAGCTGAACACGCCGAAGTACTTCACCCACACGGTGTCGGTCGGCTACAAGGCTGACAAGTGGGACATCACCGTCGGCATCCGCAACCTGCTCGATGAGAAGCCGCCGGTGATCTCGGCACAGGCCGGCTACAGCCGGGTGGGCAATGCCCCGCTGTACAGTGGCTTTGACTTCGTCGGCCGTCGTCTGTACCTGAACGCGTCCAAGACGTTCTGATCGTTCGCCACCCCCAGGCCCCTGCAGCGCTGTCGCCGCAGGGGCTTCTTGCATTCAGGAATCCCACCGTGGCAATCACGCAATTGCGGCTGCATGCCGTGGCCGGCGCGCTGATGATGGCGCTGCAGGCCCCCGTCGCTGTCGGCCAGGGCGCCGACACGCTGCCGATCCAGGTGCCCACCGAGGCACAGCTGGCCGAGTTCCCACGCATGACGGGCTTTCGCCTGTCGCCCGACGGCAAGCACCTGCTGGCCGTCGAAAGCCGCAACGACACCCGCAACATCCTGGTCTGGAAGACTGACAACCTGGCGGCCAAACCGCAGGTGATCGGTGCGTCGGCCATGCAGATCCAGACCGCCAACTTTCTCAAGAACGACATGCTGGCGGTGACGCTCTCGCAGCCTTTTGACGCGCGCATCGACGACACCCTGACCAAGACCTTCATCAGCAAGCTGCTGGTCACAGACCTGGAAGGCAAGGTCTGGACGGAGCCGCTGGCGTCGGGCGAGATCATCCGCGACGACATCGCCAAGCGGCTGGCAACCTTGTCCCAGCCGACGATCAAGAGCCGCATGCTGGGCGACCCTGACCACGTGCTCGTGGAGAGCGACGGCCTCGGCAAGGACCGCGACCTGTTCCGCTACAACGTGCGCACGGGCACTGCGGCACGGGTGCTTCGCATGGGCGAGAACGACATCGAGGTGGTGGTGGACGGCAAGGGCCAGCCGCGGGCCAAGACCCGCGCCGGATCCGACAGCAAGGGCTTGTTTGTCAGCACCGAGCTGCGCAATCCGGCCTCGGGGGCCTGGGAGGAGCATTTCCGCTCCTATGTGAAAGACCGAGACCTGGTGAGCATCGTCGGCCTGACCCCCAACCCGAAGACCGTGGTGCTGCGCAGCAACGTCGGCCGCGACTTCACCGCGCTGTACGAGTACGACGCCGAGCAGCGCAAGACCCTGGGCACGCTGTTCGAGCACAAGTACTTCGATGCGAACGGTGTCCGTCGGGCCGCCAACGGCGAGTCGGAGGCCGGCACCGACTATGACGGATTCAACTACGTCGGCCTGCACGGCAATGAGGTGCATTGGATCAACCCGCAGTTCGATGCGGTGATCCAGGGCGTGGCGCAGTCGCTGGGCATTGCCAAGGTGGCGCAGCCGCTGGTTGACGTGGCCAGCGGGCAACGCGCCAATGTGCAGATGCTCGATGGCGTGGCTGTCACCATCGCCGGGTTCCACGATGGCGAGGTGCCCATCTACCTGCTGCGGGTGAGCGGGCTGACCTACCCCACAGAGCACTACCTGTTGCGCGGCCAGAAGATGAGCCTGCTGGCCAAAGAGCGCCCTCAGCTTGACCGCAGGGCACTGGGCACGGCCAGCTTCACCTACTACAAGGCGCGCGACGGCCTGAACATCCCGGCCTTTTTGACGGTGCCCAACCCCAAGCTGTGCGGGCCCGGCCCCTATGCGGCGGTGGTTCATCCGCATGGCGGCCCCTGGGCGCGCGACAACATGGGCTTCGACAACTCGGGTTGGGTGCCGATGCTGGCCTCGCGCTGCCACGTGGTGCTGCAGCCGCAGTACCGCGGTTCGGCCGACTGGGGCCGCACGCTGTGGAAGGCGGGCGACGCCGAGTGGGGCCAGAAGATGCAGGACGACAAGGACGACGGCGCCAACTGGCTGGTCAGCGAGAAGCTGGCCGATCCCAAGCGCATCGCCATGTTCGGCTTCTCCTACGGCGGCTACGCGGCCATGGCGGCGGCGGTGCGGCCCAACAGCATCTACAAGTGCGCCATCTCGGGTGCCGGCGTGTCGGACATCGAACGCATCTGGGCCCGCTTCTACACCAACCCCTTCTTCCGTGACAGCCAGGAGCCCACGGTGCGCGGCTTGAGCCCGCTGGACCAGGCCGACAAGATCAAGATCCCGATCATGGTCTACCACGGTGAGCGCGATCAGATCGTGCCGCTGGTGCAGTCGGAGTTGTTCGTCGACAAGGCCCGCAAGTCCAGCCAGAAGGTGGATTACCACGTGCTGAAGGACTATGCCCACGGGCCGGCCTGGACACGCGAGACCATGACCCGACAGCTGACACTGATCAGCCAGTACCTGGCAAAGGATTGCGGCGGTTCGGGTCTGTAACCCGGCAAATTGCAGGGCTGGCTGGCTGCGCCCCTCAGTCCTGCGCAACCAATGCCAACAGCGCACCAACCTGCGGTGTCCCCCAGCCCGTCGGGATGTCGTAGCCCGTGCCCGCCACGCACCAGCT
Organism: Aquabacterium sp.; assembly: GCA_029865965.1. Classification (GTDB taxonomy): domain Bacteria; phylum Pseudomonadota; class Gammaproteobacteria; order Burkholderiales; family Burkholderiaceae_C; genus Pseudaquabacterium. Next base: position 7,163 of record JARXAJ010000070.1, on the reverse strand, counting down.
GCAGTTGCCGTTGCGGCCGTCCACGATGTCTGCCAGCACGCCTGCACTGCTGCCGCTGCCCGCCAGGGCATGCAGGCGCGCCGGCAGCGGGCCCAGCGGTGCCCGCCCGGCCAGCGCGCGGCGGGCATTGGCCACCGCCACAATGCCGGCCCACTGCGGCGTGCCCATGCTCGTGCCGCCAAAGCTGTACCAGTTGGTGGCACCGGCGGGTGAGGTCAGCACCACAAACTGGCCGGTGCGCGGGTCGGCATTGAAGGCGACGTCCACACCCACGCGCGCGGGCACCCCCTTCACCGCGGCCAGCGGCCCCGTCACGGTGGCGCCCGGCAGCGCCAGGCCGGCCTGGTAGGCGGGCCTGGCGTGGTACAGGCTGAAGCCGCCGCCGGTGCCGGCCCAGGCGGTCTCGCTGCGGCTGGCCGCGCCCAGGCGCAGGCTGGTGCCGCCCACCGACACCACCGACGGCGACGTGGCCGGCCAGTTGGCCTGTGCACCGCGGTCGCCGGCAGCGGCCAGGTAGGTCATGCCGGGGAACTGGAAGATCGGCTCGAAGCGGTTCGCGTAGCTTGCCTCGCGCACCACAAAGCTCATCGACACCACGCCCGGCCCCATCTTGTTGGCCACCATGATGGCGTCGAACATGCTCAGGATGGTGGCGTTCTGGGCGGCAATGACGACGATGCGCGCCAGTGGCGCCGTGGCATGCGCCCATTGCACATCCAGCGCGTACTCGGCTGCCCAGGTGGGGTGGTAGGGCGGGGGTGCCAGCGCCAGGGTGGCGCCGCGTGTGCTGTGCACCACGGAGATGGTGCAGCCCGCCGCCGGGTCGGCCGCCGGCAGGCTGCGCGTGGTCACCGGGATGCGCTGCGTGGTGCAACCGGGCAGGCCGAAGCGCGTGTTGAAGCGGGCCAGGTCGGCCACGATGGACGGGCCGTTGTACGCGCCGATGATGTAGATGGTTTGCCCGGCGCCCAGGTCGGCGCGCTGCTGTGGTGACAGGTCATCAAGGCCCGCCGGCAGCGCCGGCATGCCGTAGGCCGCGCGGATCTGTGCCGGGGTGTAGACCACCGGTGTGGTGACCGGCGCAATCGACAGGGCCCGGGCCTGCGGCACATTGGCGCGGCGCGCCGCCAGGTTGTCATCGGTCAGTCCCAGCGTGTCGACCTGGTCGTCGCCAGGCTGGGTGTCGACAGTGCCTTGTGCCGGGCCCTCGGCGTCGGCCAGGCCCGGCATGCGGTGGTAGGTGGGCTGTGCCTCCAGCATGATTTCGTCGCTGGCGGCTACCAGGGGCGCAGTGCTGTCGCCGGCAGCGGCCGGGGTCGGATCGGCGTCACCGCCGCCGCAGGCGGCCAGGGTGGTGGCCAGCAGGGTGGTGATCAGGTACGAATGGATGTGTCTTGGCATGGGCCTTCTGCCTGGCGCGCCGCGCGGGGCAGCAACGCGGTTGGCGTTTCAGGGCCGCCAGGCCGTGTTCAACAGGGTGCAGAGTTGCCACGCCCCCACACGGCCCGTGCAACTGCGCTGTGCAGTGCGGCGGGTATGGGGGTGGTTTCGACCGGGCCGGTCAACGCTTGACGCCAATTGGCGCGTGCGATTTGCGCCATCGGCGCTGCAGGCGCGCTGCATGGCCGCAGTGCGCCGGGCGTGGGGCGGGTGTGCGCCGGGTGTGCGCCCGGTGTGGGGCGGATGTGGGGCGGATGTGCGGCGGGTGTGCGACAGGCCTCAGGCGTGCCGCGCAGCGGGCGCCGCTGCCGCCACCGCCGCTAGCCGTCCAGCGCGCCGTGCGCGCTGATGCGCCACGGGTGCCCACCCTCGCGCATGCGCTGCACCAGCTGCAGCAGCGCCTGCACCTCGATGGGTTTGGCGATGTAGTCGTCAAAGCCCGCGTCGATGGCGCGCTCCACATCGGCGGCGATCGAATTGGCCGACACCGCCACGCATGGCGTGTGGGCCAGCGCCGGGTCGGCACGCAGTTGCTGCACCACTTCAATGCCGCTGAGCTGGGGCAGATTGATGTCGAGCAGGATCAGATCGGGCCGCAGCTGCCGGGCCATGGCCAGCCCGCTGCTGCCATCGGTCGCCACGTGCAGCACCACGCCGGGCAGGCGCTTCATCGCCAGGCGCACCACCATCACATTGAGCCGGTTGTCTTCGACATACAGCAGCCGGAACGGGGCGCCCGGCACATCCAGTGTGGCGTCGGGCGCCTTGGCCGTGGCCGGGGCCATGGCCACGGGTGCATCCTCGGCGGCCACGTCGGCCGGCAGCCGCAGGCTGAATTGCGCGCCCTGGCCCTGCACACTGTGCACCGACAGTGTCCCCCCCATGGCCTCGGTCAGCTCCTTGACCAGCGACAGGCCCAGCCCTGTGCCTTCGACATCACTGAGCTCGGCGCCCAGGCGGTTGAAGGGCTGGAACAGCGCCTCCAGCTGCTGCGGGCTCAGGCCTTTGCCGGTGTCGGCCACCTCGATGCAGATCCAGCCCGCCGCAGGGGGGCGGGCAGCCGGGCCGGGGCCGGTCGGCGCCGCCGCTGCCGGCTCATGGTGCAGCGTCATCACCACCTTGCCACCGCGCCGGTTGTACTTGATGGCGTTGCTCAGCAGGTTGATCAGAACCTGGCGCATGCGCGTCTGGTCAGCCACCAGCCACCAGCCCTGGCGCGCATCCACCAGCCGCAGGCTGACCTGGTGCAGGCTTGCCTTGGCCCCCATCCAGCGCAGGCACTCCGTGGCCAGCGCCTGGATGCTGATGGCGCGCAGATCCAGCCGCAAGCTGCCAGCCCTGATCTGCGCCAGGTCCAGCACATCGTCGATCATGGACCGCAGGTGGTCGGCTGCGCCGCGCAGCATGCCCACCTGGTCGGCCAGCTCGGGCGCTGCGCGCACCTTCGGGTCCAGCGCCAGCAGTTGCGCCATGCCGGACATGGCATTCAAGGGTGTGCGCATCTCGTGGCTGACGCGCGCCAGGAACTCGTCGCGGCTGCGGCTGGCCAGAGCCATGGCGGCGGCCTCTGACTGGGCCTGGATCAGCCGCCGGCTGTCGCTGATGTCCCGCACCGTGCCGCGCAGCTTGACCGGTCGCCCGGCGGCGTCCACCACCAGCGTTCCCCGGCCTTCGATCCAACTGGCGCGCCCCGCGCCAGGGGCCAGTTCCAGCTCGACGACGAACGCCTGGCCCGTGCGCAGGGTGTGCGACAGGGCCTCGTTCAGCCTGGGCCAGCTGTCGGGTGTGAAGTGCTCGGCACGTTCAAGCGGTTGCGGAGCGCCTCGCCCGGCTTCCCAGCCGAACATGCGCCAGGTTTCTTCAGAGCCCTGGAAGGTGTCGTTGGCAAGCAACCACTCCCAGTTGCCGATCTTGCCCAGACGCTGGGCATGGTGCAGTTCGTCGACCAAGGCATTCAGCGCGCCCGACACCTCTGCCAGCTTGACACGCGCCGTTTGTTCGCTGGCGGCCCGTAGTTCTGCCGTCTGTGCCCGCAGCCGCAGGCGGGTGCGCTGGCGGTTGGTCGCCAGGATGCGGGTGCTCAGGCCAATCTGCATCGCGATCAGCATGCCCGCACTGGTGTAGAGGTGCAGGTTGTAGGTCACGGGCGTGCTGAATTGAACGCCCAGATGGCCCAGCGTCTGGATCCCGGAGCCAGCCAATGCGATGACATTGCCAAGCGCGATGGCACGGGTATCGGGCCGCCGTGCCCGCCATTGCCGCAAGGCCAGCAGCAGCAGCAGGGGTACGAACAACGTGAACGCACCGACTGCCACGGTCATTGCCTGGGGGAACCAGCCGACGAACCAGGCCGGCACGATCAACCCTGCCAATGCGAACTGCACGCGAAACATCATGTGCAGCCACCGTTTGCGTGCCGGCACCCGCAGCAGGTGCCGGTACAACTCTGTGGTGCCGCCAAGGCCCAGCGCGATGCCGAGCACCAGAAGGAAGTTCGCCACCCGCGGATCGGCGTCGGGCAGCAGCTGGGCGGTCAGCCCGAACCGCCCACAGTAAATCAGGGCATAGGACGCCACGACCAGGCTGAACCAGCCGAACAGCGCGTGGCGTAGCGTGGCCCACAGCGTCAGGTTGCCCAGCAGCAGCACGGCGCAGGCGCCGAAGTACAAGCCCAGCGTGGTCGCGTCCTGCCGGTCGTTGCGGTAAAAATCATTCGGGTGCCACAGCGTCAGCCGGGCCTGCATGCTGCTCTCGGTCTGGATGCGCAGGTAGAAGGTGCGCGGCGCGGTGTCTGGCAGGTCGAGCTTGAAGACGAAGCCGCGGTAATCCAGCGCCCGCATTGCAAAGGCTTGCATGTCGCCCGTGTGGTGCAGGCGGTGGCCGCCGGCCACCGGCTCGAACAGGCGCAGGTCGTCCAGCACGGCGGGTTGCACGTCCAGCCACCAGGCGCCCGGCGCGGGCACTTGCAGGGTGAAGCGCAGCCAGTACACATCATGGGTGTACCCGGCGCTGAGGTCGTTGTTCCTGACCCGCTGGAAGCGGTGCGCAGCGGCATCGGCGCTGACACTGGCCAGTGTCTCGGTGCCGCCGGGGTCGACCAGCTTGGCCAGATCCTGCGGCACGATCGCCTGCGCGGCGGCCGGCAGCTGCAGTGTGCACAGCAAGATCGCCACCAGCGCACACCACCGTGCCAACAGGCGCCGGCACCACACCGTTGCGGGGCTGGTTGGTGAATCAGTTCTGCTGGGCCTGCGCGCCGCGATGCGCTGCCTGCGCGGTGGTTGCGGTGCTGGGAAAGGCCCGGTTTGTGCAGGCATAGCAGATGCGACTGAATCGTGCCTTTTGATTTGATCAACCGCTTGTTTCAGGCGGGTCTATTTCTTTCAATTACTTTGACAAGTTTTGACGGCGCGCCTGGTTTGCGCTGTTGCGCCGCATCAGCCTGCGCGATGTGCAACAGCGGGCGGGGCGCTGGGGTGCGGCGCTTGGGTGCTGCGCTTGTGTGCGGCGCTTGTGTGCGGCGCTTGCGCACGCATGGGCGGGCGGGGGCGCCGTGCCGGTCTGGGCAGGGCCGGTGGCCGGGGCAGTGGCCATACCGCCGCACAAAGAAAAAGGGCCTGGCGCGTGCCAAGCCCTTGATCCGTTTCTTGCTGTTCTGGTGCCGGTGACCGGAATCGAACTGGTGACCTTCGCATTACGAATGCGCTGCTCTACCAACTGAGCTACACCGGCGACAAGCCCACGATTATAGCCAGTGATTGGCGCTGGCTGACTGTTCCTGCGTGATCTCTGCCCCTGCGTCGTCGCCATGCCTCAATCAGCCTGACACCCTTGACGCCGGTTCCCGAGCCCACGCCGCCGGCCCTGCTGCCGGGCGGCGGGCCGGCGCTGTGGCAACTGCGCCGGTGCCAGCCGGGCCCACGGCAGGTGCGCTGCCTGCACCTGCAGCCAGGCTGCCATGCGCAGGCACGCCTATCCCGGCCCGGTGGCCCGCGCTGCGCTGCTGCGCACCCGGTGCCAGGCGGCCACCGCCAGGCCGTGCCGTCGGGCTACCACTGCAGCGTGCGCATCAGGCTCAGAAACAGGTGGTCGCCCTTGGTCCGGTCCATGATCCAGCGCAGCGCCGGCAAGCCCTCGCTGAGGATGTGGCGGTCTTCCACGAAGCATGCAGGGTGGGGCTGCTGTCATAGGCGGCCTGCCAGTGCATGGCGAAGCGGCGCGCATCGGTATCGAAGCCTGGCTGCTGCTGCAGCGCTGTGGCGGCCGACTGCAGCGCGGCGCGGTCCAGCGTGCCCGGGGCCCAGCTCGCCGGGTGGTCGGGGCGCCGTTGGCCGCCAGCGTGGCCTGGTCAGCCCCGGGCAGCGGGTTCCCGGGCTTCCGGCAGACGCCAGGCAGGCTGCAGATCAGGCCGGCCCGCCCGGCTCAGCCGCCTGGTGCAGGTCGTTCACCCGCTGCACCTCGTTCTTCGAGCCCAGCACCACGCTCACCCGCTCATGCAGCTTGGTGGGCACGATGTCGAGGATGCGCTGGCGGCCGTTAGTGGCCTGGCCACCGGCCTGTTCCACCAGGAAGGCCATCGGGTTGGCCTCGTACATCAGGCGCAGCTTGCCGGGCTTGTCAGGCTCGCGCCTGTCCCAGGGGTAGAGGAACACGCCGCCGCGCGACAGGATGCGGTGCACGTCGGCCACCATGCTGGCCACCCAGCGCATGTTGAAGTCTTTGCCGCGCGGGCCTTCCTTGCCGGCCAGGCAGTCGTCGATGTACTGCCGCACCGGTGGCGCCCAGTGCCGCATGTTCGACATGTTGATGGCGAACTCCTTGGTGTCGGCCGGGATGGTCACGTCCTTTTCGGTCAGCACCCAGCTGCCGGTCTCGCGGTCGAGTGTGAACATGGCCACGCCTTCGCCCACGGTCAGCACCAGCGTGGTCTGCGGGCCATAGACGCAATAGCCGGCCGCGGCCTGCTGCTTGCCGGGCTGCAGAAAGTCTTCTTCGCTGACGCCGCGGGTGTTGGTCACCTTGCGCAACACGCTGAAGATGGTGCCGATCGACACATTGACGTCGATGTTGCTGCTGCCGTCCAGCGGGTCGAACAGCAGCAGGTACTCGCCCTGCGGATAGCGGTTGGGCACCACGTGGATGGTGTCCATCTCCTCGCTGGCCATGGCGGCCAGGTGGCCGCCCCATTCATTGGCCTCGATCAGCACCTCGTTGCTGATGATGTCCAGCTTCTTCTGCACCTCGCCCTGCACGTTCTCGGTGTCGGCCGTGCCCAGCACCTCGCCAAGCGCGCCCTTGTTGACAGCGATCGCGATGCGCTTGCAGGCGCGGGCCACGATCTCGATCAGCAGCCGCAGCTGCGCCGGGATGTGGCCGTGTTCACGCTGCTGTTCGACCAGGTACTGGGTGAGGCTGATGCGTTTCATGGTGTCGTTCTCCATGTTGCTGAAGGCGCCCCCTGGGGGGAGGCGCCGCAGGCGCTTCGGGGGGGAAGCTATGTCTCCAGGGCCTTGGTGACGATCTCGCGCACATCGGCGCTGATCTTCGGCGACGCGGCCACCCGGGCCACGGCTTCGCGGGCGGCGCTGCGCCAGGGCTCGGCCAGGGCGCGCCAGCGGTCCATGGCCCGGGCCAGGCGCGCGGCCAGCTGCGGGTTGATGGCGTCGAGCTCGAGCACCCGGTCGGCCCAGAACACATAGCCCGCGGCATCGGTGCGGTGGAAG
>JARXAJ010000165.1 GCA_029865965.1 Aquabacterium sp. | reverse complement strand
GCCGGCCGCGTGCCCGAAGGCGCCACGGTGGAGCGCAGCGTGCCGATGGCCATGAGCCACAACGGCCTGCTGCAGCTCGATCTGCAGAGCAATGACTTTGCCACCGCCCGCGCGGTGGCCGATGCCATCAACAAGGCCAAGGGCCCGGGTACGGCCCAGGCGGTGGACGGGCGGGTGGTGCGGGTGCGCATGCCCGCCCAGCCAGCCGAGCATGTGGCCTTTGTGGCCGACCTGGAGAACCTGGACGTCAGCCTGCAGCGCCCGGCCGCGCGGGTGGTGATCAATTCGCGCACCGGCTCGGTGGTGATGAATGAATCGGTCACGCTGGGCAGTTGTGCGGTGGCGCATGGTGCGCTCACCGTCACCGTCAATTCCACGCCCCAGGTCAGCCAGCCCAATGCGCTGTCCTCCGGCCAGACCGTGCAGTCCGAGAAGAACGACATCGCCATCACCCAGCAGGGCGGCCAGTTGATGCACCTGCCTGCAGGCGCCAAGCTGGCCGATGTGGTGCGGGCGCTGAACACCCTGGGCGCCACGCCGCAAGACCTGCAGGCCATCCTGCAGGCGATGAAGAGCGCCGGCGCGCTGAACGCAGAGATCGAGGTGATATGACCCCCCCCCCGTTGCGCCTGCGGCGCTCCCCCCCAGGGGGGCAACGCCAGCAGCCCGGCAAAGCCGGTTCTGCGGCGTTTTCTTGCCTGGCACTGCAGTGCCTGTCTGGTCGAGGAGCGCTGAATGGCCACCATGCCCAATCTGTTGCTCGGCGGCAGCACTGCGTCCGACGTCAAGCTGGCCAGCGATGGCCGCAATCTCGACAACCTCCGGCGCGGTGCGGCACAAGACCCCAAAGGCGCTGCCAAAGAGGCGGCCAGGCAGTTCGAGTCGCTGTTCATGAGCGAGCTGATGAAGAGCATGCGTGCCTCCACCCAGGCCAGCGGCCTGATGGACAACGCCGGCACCAAGCTGGGCACCGAGATGCTGGACGCCCAGCTGGCGGTCAAGACCGCCGGCCGGCCGGGTGGCCTGTCGGAGGTGATCGAGAAGCAGCTGGAACGGCAGATGGGCCTGGTGCCGGGCCCGATCCCCAACACCCGCCGTGCCAACGAGAGCCTGCCCACGGTGCAGGAGACCACCGCCGCACCCAAGGTGCCCGAAAAGAGCGCCGCCGGCTTCGTGCGGCAGCACACCGCAGCAGCCGAGGCCGCTGCTGCCGAAACCGGCATCCCCGCGCCCTTCATGCTGGCCCAGGCGGCGCTGGAAACCGGCTGGGGCAAGCGCGAGATCATCGGCCGCGACGGCACCAACAGCCACAACCTGTTCGGCATCAAGGCCGGCGGCAGCTGGAACGGCCCGTCGGTGGAAGTGACCACCACCGAATACATCGGCGGCCAGCCGCGCAAGATGATCCAGAAGTTCCGCGCCTACGCCAATGAGGCCGAGTCGTTTGCCGACTATGCCCGCCTGATGAAGGACAGCCCGCGTTATGCCAAGGTGATGGAGCGTGCCGCCGACGCCAAGGCCTTCGCCATGGGCCTGCAGAAGGCCGGCTACGCCACCGACCCGCTGTATGGGCAGAAGCTGGGGGCCGTGATCAACACCACGCTTCGGCTGCAAAGGGACATGGCCTGATCGCCCTGTGCGTTCATGGTTAAGCCGGCATGACCACGTCCTCCCTGCTGTCGCTGGGCACCTCGGCGCTGTATGCGGCCAATGCCCAGTTGCTGACCACCAGCAACAACATCGCCAATGCCAACACGCCGGGCTATGCACGCCAGTCGGTCGAGCTGGCCACGGCGGGCAGCGCCTACAACGGGTCGGGCTACTTCGGCCGCGGGGTCACGGTGTCCACCGTCACCCGCGCGGCCAACATGTTCCTGGCGCAGCAGGCGGTGGCGGCCGGCTCGGCCGCCGCGGCCGATGGCCTGCGCCGCGACATGCTGTCGCAGCTGGAGAAGGTGTTTGCCGGCGGCGAGGCCGGCCTGGGCCATGCCGCCACGCAGATCTTCAATGCCTTTGCCGACGTGGCGGCCAACCCGTCCGACCTGGCGGCGCGCCAGGCCGTGCTGGGCCGGCTGGAAGACTTTGCGTCGCTGGCGCGGTCGTCGTCCGACCAGATCGAGGTGCTGCAAGCCAACGTGGTGCACGATGTGCAAGGCGGCCTGTCCGAGGTCAACACCCTGGCCGCCGAGATGGCCAAGCTGAACCTGGCCATCGCCGCAGCCACCAACCGCGGCCATTCGCCCAATGAACTGCTGGACCAGCGCGACGAGCTGGTGCGCCGCATCGGCACCCAGGTGCAAGTGCACACGGTGCAGAGCGCCGACCAGACCATGGCGGTGTACGTGGGCAGCGGCCAGACCCTGGTGCTGGGCGGCGCGTCGTTCAAGCTGGTGCCGCAGGCCGATGCGCACGACCCCAGCCGCATCGGCGTGGCCATCGACATCGCCGGCCAGCTGACCCAGCTGCCCACGCCGGCCATCGGTGAAGGCCAGGTGGCCGGACTGCTGCAGTTCCAGGACAACGACCTGGCCGAGGCCCGCAGCCGCCTGGGCCAGCTGGTGGCCGGCCTGGGCCATGCGCTGAACAGCCAGCAGGCGCTGGGCCTGGATCTGCAGGGCCAGGCCGGCACCCCGCTGTTCGCCTTGCAGGGCCCGCAGGCCTTGCCGGCCGGCGACAACCAGCGCAATGGCGATGGCAGCTTTGTGGCCACCGTGGCGATCCGCATCGCCGACCCCAGCGCCCTGGCGGCCAGCGAATACAGGCTGGAGCCCGACACCGCCAACGCCGGCCAGTACACCCTGACCCGGTTGATGGACGGCAAGGTGTTCCCGCCGGTCAACAACGGCGACACGGTTGACGGCTTCACCATCACCATCGGGCCCGACGCGCCGCAGGCGGGCGACTCGTTCCTGCTCAAGCCGGTGTCCAGCGCCGCCGCCGGCATCACCGTGGTGTTGAAGAACCCGCGTGGTCTGGCAGCCGCCAACCCGGTGACCGGCACCGTCAGCCCGGCCAACACCGGCACGGCCACCATCGCCGCGCTGAAGGTGGAAACGCCGCCGGCCAACGGCTACCAGGCCCTGACGCTGCGCTTCACCGACGACGCTGGCAGCTACGCCTTGCTGGACGCCGACAACGCAGAGCTGGCCACCGGCAGCTTCAGCGCCGGCCAGCCGATCCGCCATGACGGCCTGGCGCTCACGCTCAACGGCCTGCCGCGCAACGGCGACCGCATCAGCCTGGTGCCCACCGGCCACTCGGCGTCCAGCAACGGCAATGCCCTGCGCTTCGACGACATGGCCAACCGGGGCTTGATCGACGGCATCACCGTGGGTGATTCCTATGCCAACCTGCTGGCCGATGTGGGCGTGCGGGTGCAGGGCGCGGTGGCCTCGGCCGACAACACCGCCACCGTGGCCGCGCGTGCCCGCGCCGAGCTCAGCGCCGAGGTCGGCGTCAACCTCGATGAAGAGGCGGCGCGGCTGATCCAGTTCCAGCAGAGCTACCAGGCCGCCGCCAAGCTGCTGCAGACATCGCAGACGCTGTTCGAGACCTTGCTCGGCAGCATCGGCCGATGACCCGCCACACCACCGGACCTGAGCCATGAGAGTCTCCACCGCCAACCGCTATGAAACCGCTGTCGACAGCCTGCAGCAGCGCCAGCGCGACATGGCCGAGGCGCAGACCGCCATGACCAATGGCAAGCGCATCAACAAGCCCAGCGACGACCCGACCGGCGCCGCGCAGGCCGAGCGCGCCTACCTCAGCGGCCAGCGCATCGCCAGCGAGCAGCGCTCGGTCGACGCCAGCCGCAATGCCATGACCCTGGCCGAAGCCGCGCTGGGCCAGGCCGGTGAACTGCTGCAGAGCGCCCGCGAAACCTTGGTGAACGCCGGCAACGGCAGCTACAGCCCGGCCGAGCGCCAGGCCCAGGCCAACCAGCTGGCCAACTTGCGCAGCCAGCTGCTGGCGCTGGCCAACCAGGGCAACGGCGCAGGCGGCTTCCTGTTCGGCGGCCAGGGCGCCAGCACCATCCCCTTTCTGGACACCCCCGCCGGCGTGGTGCCGGGTGGTGAAGGTGGCCAGACCCTGTTGTCGGCCACCGAGCTGATGCCCAGCACCGTCGACGGCCAGGCGATCTGGCTGTCGGCGCGCAGCGGCAACGGCGTGTTCACCACGGCGGCCGACCCGGCCAATGCCGGCAGCGGCTGGATCGATGCCGGCGCCGTCAGCGACCCTGCTGCGATCACTGGTGGCAGCCACCAGGTCGAGGTGGTCGACAACAATGGCGTGCTCAGCATCAGCGTGCTCAACGGCGGTGCGCCCACCGTGATCGATAACCTGCCTTACCGCGCCGGCCAGGCCATCAGCGTGGACGGCATGACGCTGCACTTGAAGGGCGCGCCGCAGGCCGGTGACCGCTTCAGCATCACGCCATCGATGCCCGACCTGGATGTGTTCGAGGCCCTCGACCGCAGCATTGCGGTGCTGAAGAACCCGGCCGCCAATGCCGGCCAGGTGGCGCAGGCGGTCAACAGCGGCCTGCGTGACATGGACGCGGTGATGGGCCACATGCAGGCCGCCCGTGCCGAGGCCGGCAGCATGCTCAACCGCCTGGAGGCGCTGGACGGCCGCAACCAGGACCGCGCGCTGTGGGCCAAGACGGTGCAGGCCGGCGCAGAAGACCTGGACATGCTGCAGGCGATCAGCACCTTCCAGAACCAGCAGACCGGCTACCAGGCGGCGCTGCAGAGCTACGCGATGGTGCAACGCATGTCGCTGTTCGACTACGTGAAGTGAGCGTCCATTCCCGCACCCGGGCGCAGGCGCACACAATCCGCTGATGCAGCCCCCAACCCGCAACGCCCGTGACATGAAACAAGCCCCTGACCCGCTGCGCTCGTGTCTCCCCAAAGGGCGTCAGTTCCTTCGGGCCGGCCGTGCGGCGCTGACATGACCGAGCCATCTGCGCTGGGCCAGGTGGCCCTGGGCTATTCGCCGATGATCGACCGCCACAAGGCGATCACCGCGCTGCGCATCACCGTGTTCCCCATCCGCCCAGAGGCCTGGCCCGATGTGCCGGCGCTGCTGGCCGCGCTGGCCGATGCCTGGCCCGAGGCCGCGCACCGGGTGTCGCTGAACATCGTCGGCGAGGCGCTGCTGGACGCAGTGCTGCGCACCGATCTGCCGCTGAACATGATGCTGGAGGTGCCGGCCTTCATGGCCAGCGACCTGGCCTGCACCGACGCGCTGACTGCGCTGCACGCCCGCGGCAACACCCTGCTGATCAAGGGCCGGCCGCTGCAAACGCTGCCGCGCGAAGTGCTGCCGTGCTTCGCCTATTCGATCATCGATCTGGCCGACGAGCGCCGCGACGGCATGCCGCCGCCCGGCGGTGTGTCGCGCAACATCCCGCATGTGCAGGCCGGCGTGCACACCAATGCGCAGATGGCCGACGCCTTTGGCCGCGGCGCCATCGCGGTGCTGGGCTGGCCGATCGACGACCCGGTGCCGGCCAAGCATGGCAGCAGCAGCCGCGGTGCCCAGCCCGAGCTGAGCGCGGTGGTCGAGTTGATCAACCGGGTCGACCGCCAGGAGCCGGTCGACCGGCTGGAAGCGGTGATGAAGAACGACCCGACCATGGCCTTCCGGCTGATGCGTTACATCAATTCACCGGCGTTCGGCTTGCGGGTCGAGGTCACCAGCTTCCGCCACGCCATCTTGATGCTGGGCTACCAGCAGCTCAAGCGCTGGCTGGCCCTGCTGCTGGCCGCCGGCAGCCGCGACACCAGCCTGAAGCCGGTGATCTACGCCGCCGTGCGCCGCGGCCTGCTGATGGAAGAGCTGGGCCGCGACAGCGGCTGCGACGATGAGCGCCGCAGCGAGCTGTTCATCTGCGGCGTGTTCTCGCTGCTCGACCGGCTGATGCACCAGCCGTTTGCCGAACTGCTGAAGGGCATCCCCACCACCGATGCGGTGCGTGGCGCGCTGCTGCACCAGACCGGCCCGCACCAGCCCTACCTGACCCTGGTGCAGGCGGTCGAAGCGGCGTCCTTGCTCGACATCCGCGATGCCACCGATGCGCTGATGATGACGCCGCAGGCTGTCAACCAGGCGGTGCTGCGGGCGCTGGTGGCGGCGCGGCAACTCGACTGACGGCTGGGCAGGACGGCAGCGCGACTGGCGGGCGCAGCGCAGCGCTGCGTCCACGGCGGCTGATGCCGCTGACATGGCTGCAGCCCGCGCCTGCGGTGTGTCACCCCGGGCGCCTGCACCAACGGCGCCCACACCGCCCGCGACAGGCTGGCCAGCCCCAGGTGGCGCGCCATCGGCTGGTGTGCAGCGGCCACTTGCTGCCGCCACAGTGCTGGCTGCTGCATGGCCTGGCCGACATGGTGGCCCGCAGCATGGACCCGGCCGACCTGCTGGCCTGGCTGCAGGGCCGCGAGGCCAAGCCTTCGTGCGGGATGCCGACGGCCTGGCCCGCCGCCTGGCCGCCATCGAGGCACGCCGAGGGCTTGCGCGACAACTTGAGGTGGCCCGGCGTTGATGCACCAGCCGGCGGCCTGCTCCCCGGGGCAGGGCGGCAACACCCGGGCCGTAAACTTCTCCGATGTCTTTGCTGCCGCGACCTGCCACGCTGCCGTCCAACGCCCAGTTGTCGGCCCTGTTGGACGGCGTGGACGATGCGCTGCTGCTGTTGATCGATCTGCGCCAGCGCATCAGCTATCGCAACCCGGTGGCGCAGCGTCTGCTGGGCTGCGAGGCCGGCCAGCCGGTCGACCAGGCGCTGGCCTGGCTGGATGACGCCTCCCGCAGTGCATTGCTGCAAGCCCTGCTGCTGCCCAATGCCAGCGCGACGGTGGCTGTCACCCTGGCCGACGGCCCACTGCGCGGCCAGCGGCTGGCGTTCAGGCTGGCGCGCAACGGGGGGGGTGGCTGGGCCCTGCGCGCGCCGGCCCTGCCACCGGCACCAGCCCAGCCGCCGCTGGCCGCCAGCGCCACCAGCGACCTGGTGCGCCTGCTCTGGGACAGCCCCCAGCCGCTGACGGTGCAGGACCGGCAGTTCACCATCGTGGCCGCCAACCGGGCCTACTTCGACGCCACCGGCCGCAGCCCCGAGCAGGTGCTGGGCCACGATCCGCTCGACGATGGGGGTGTGGAGGACCATGCCGATGTGCGCCAGTCACGCCAGGGCTGGCTGGCTGCACTGGCCGATGGCCGCCAGCCTGAGCACCAGGTCGAGCGGCGGGTGGTCGACGCCCAGGGCCGGCTGCGCTTCTTCCGGTTCGCGCCGCGCTGGGTCAGCGCCGACGATGGCGCGCCGCTGCTGCTGTCCATCCTGCACGACGTGACGCTGGAGCACCAGGCCCGCGACGCCGCCGCGCAACCGGGCCATGAGCTCGACCAGTGGTTCGAGCTCAGCCCCATCGGCATGCTGGTGTACGACGGCGCCGGCCGGGTGGTGCGCAGCAACAGCGCATTTGTGGCACTGACCGGCCAGGTGCCGCCCCAGCTGCCGGGCGCCAGCGCCGACCTGTGCCAGTTGCTGGCCTGGCATGGTGGCCAGCCCCATGCCAGCCTGCAGCCCGGTAGCCCGGCGCTGGAAGTGCAGGCCACCGTGGCCCTGCCCGGCGGCCGGCGCCAGCTGCTGCGCGCCCGCCTGCGTGCCTTCCACACCGACAAGGGCGGCCAGCGGGTGATGGCGGTGGTCGAAGACCGCAGCCTGGAAGATGAGCATGACCTGGCCCAGTTGGAGATCGGCGCGCTGATGGACACGGCCAGCGTCGGCGTGGCCACCTACGAGGCGTCCCGCGGCTGGCTGCAGACGCGGCCGTTGCGCGGCGGCAGCGGCGCAACCTCGGGCGGTGCGCCGTCCGGGCTTGCCACCGGGCTGCAGTCGATCGGCCGCGACCAGGTCGAGCCCGGTTCACGCGATGAATTCGAGCGCCTGCAGCGTGCGCTGCGCCAGGGCCAGCGTGCCCAGGTGCGCTATGCGGTGCAGGTGCCCGACATGGGCACGCGCTGGCTGCTGACACGGGTGGAGCCCGGTGAGCTGACCGGCGGCCGTGCCGCGCTGTCGGTGGTGACGCTGGACATCACCGAGCAGGAAGAGGCCCACCGCCGCAACGCCCAGCTGCTGCGAGAGCTGTCGGGCATCCTCGATGGCACCAGCGCCGGCATTGCCTACCTGCGCGGTGACCGCCTGGTGCGCTGCAACCGCAGCTTCGAGGCGATGCTGGGCCTGGCAGCCGGGCAGGCCACAGACACACCGTTGGCCGCGCTGCTGGCCGACCAGCCGGCCGTGCAGGCGCTGCTGCGGCAGGCCCTGGTTGACGGCCCGGCCGGCCCCGCCGGCCCCGACCACCGGCACGAGACCGAGTTCTCCCGCACCGGGGCCGATGGCAAGCTGGTCTGGTATGCGCTGTCGGCCAGCCGCGCTGCGGCCGGCGGCGCGCCCGAGCTGGTGGTGGTGCTGACCGACGTGTCGCGCCTGAAGGCGCAGCAGAACGAGCTGGAATCCCTGGCGCGCGAGCGCGAACTGATGTTCAGCCTGAGCGACGTGGGCCTGGCTTACCTGCGCGGCGCCTCCATCGAACGGGCCAACGACGCGCTGGCCGGCCTGACCGGGTATGCGGTGGGCGAGCTGCTGGGCATGCACCTGTCTGCGCTGTTCGAGGACGAGGCGCACTTCAACCAGCTGTGGCGGCAGCAGCAGCAGGGCCTGGCGTCGGCCGGCCGCTGGCAGGGTGAGCGCCGCCTGCGCCGGCGCGACGGACGCCTGCTGTGGGTGCAGGTGAACAAGCGCCTGGTCGACGAGACCGACCCCGCCGCCGGCATGATCTGCAGCTATGTGGATGTGGACGAGCGCCGCCGGGCCCGCGAGGCGGTGCAATTGCAGGCCGAGCGCACCCGGGCCATCCTCGACTCGGTGCTGGTGGGCATCGTCACCGTGGGCGACGGCGGCATCGAGTGGATGAACCGATCGGCCCGCCGCATGTTCGGCGGCGAGCTGGCTGATTTCGTCGGCGAGCCGATCGCCATCGTCGCCACCGCCGAGCCCGACCACCCGCTGCGCGCCACCCACTACCGCCGGCACCTGGCCGACGGCCAGGCCGAGACCTTTGAATGCCGGCTGCGCGGGCGTGACGGGCGCGAGTTCTGGGTGGTCGGCAATGCGGTGGTCACCGGCCGCGGTGCCGATGGCGGCCTGCCTGGTGCCGATGCGGCGCGCGGCAGCGGCAGCCAGATCACCTTTGCCCTGCTCGACATCGAACGCCGGCGTCAGGCCGAGGTCAGCATCGCCCAGGCGCAGGCGTCGCTGCAGCGCATCATCGACACCGCGCCGCTGGCGATTGCGCTGTTCGATTCCGGCAGCGGCGCCGTGCTGCGCATGAACCACATGGCGGCGATGTTCTTCGGCCGGCCGGTCGATGCGGTGCTGGGCCGCCGGCCTGACGAATGGTTCAGCCCTGAAGAAGCCGCCGCCCTGCGCGACGACCTGCAGGCCGCCCGGCAGCAGACCGATGTGCTGCGCCGCGAGCTGCCGCGCCCGGTGCGCAGCGGCAGCGCGCTTGGCGCGGAGCAGTGGCGCACCTGGGACGTGCGCATCGTCTCGCTGCAGACCACGCAGGGCAATGCTGCCGAAGCCCAGTTGCTGCTGGTGGCCAGCGACGTGACCGAGCAGCGCGCCGCCGAGCAGGCCCGCTTCGACGCAGCGGTGTCGCAGCGCGAGATGCTGGTCAAGGAAGTGCACCACCGCATCAAGAACAACCTGCAGGGCGTTGCCGGCCTGTTGCAACAGACGGCCGTACGCCGGCCCGAGGTGGCGGCGCTGATCAGCGAGGTGGTGGGCCAGGTGCAGGCCATCGCCCAGGTGCATGGGCTGCAGGTGGGGGTGTCGGGGCCGCTGCGCATCCGCCCGCTGGTCGAAGCCATCACCGCCAGCGTGCAGCGCACCTTCGGCCGGCCGATCACGGTCAGCGTGCAGGGCACGCCGGCGCACCGGTTTGCGCTGCCCGAGGCGGAATCGATCCCGATCGCACTGACCGTCAACGAGCTGCTGACCAACGCCATCAAGCACAGCGCGCCCGGCGACATCCACTGCGTGCTGCACTGTGACGAGGCCCGGCTGGCAATCCAGATCCTCAGCCCCGGCCAGTTGAAGCCCGGCTTCAGCCTGGCCCAGGTGCCGCCGGGCGTGTCAGGCCTGGGCCTGGTGCGGGCGCTGCTGCCACGGCGCACCGCCACGCTCACCCTCAGCCAGCTGGGCGTGCAGGTGGAGGCCAAGGTGGTGCTGGTGCCGCCCAGCATCACCCTGCTGGAGCCGCTGTAGCCCGGGCAGGCACGGCACAATCTGCGCCACCTTCACGACAGGCAGCCCGCGATGGCCGAGCAAGGCAAGATCCTGGTGGTCGATGACGACCGGCTGGTGCTGGCCACCGTCAGCCACGGCCTGGCCCAGGCCGGCTACGCCGTGATCGACGCCGACAACGGCGACGACGCCATCTTGCTGGCGCGCGCCCACAAGCCGGACCTGGCGCTGCTGGACATCCGCATGGAAGGCATGAGCGGCTTTGACGTGGCCGCCTACCTGCGCGACCACCTGCATCTGCCGTTCATGTTCCTGTCGGCATTTGCCGACGACGCCACGGTGCAGAAGGTGAAGGAACTGGGCGCCGTGGCCTACCTCGTCAAGCCGCTGGACATCGGCCAGATCCTGCCCACCGTGGCGGCCGCGCTGGCCCAGCTGCCGGCCCAGGC
>JARXAJ010000158.1 GCA_029865965.1 Aquabacterium sp. | reverse complement strand
GCTAACGAATGGGTCCCCCACGCGCTTCTTCCATCAGGGTCCGCAGCCCAGCAAGACAAAGGCTGCACAGTGACCGGTTGTAGTTTCTTCCGTCCGCACCCTTTGCACTGCATCAACGCGCATCAGGCACCACACGGTGGGCTTTTATTCGACCTCAAGGTCAAGAGTTTGAATCGCTGCGCGATTCATTCTGGATACGCTCGGCTTGACAGGCGGGGAAGCCCTTGTAGTTTGAGCTAACCGGACCGTTGCGGTATGTGGCTAAAGGCCCAGAATGAAATGGCGGGCCTTTAGCCGCATGCTGCAATGGGTCCGGTTGAGCGAATTGTTAGGCCTCATTGGCGTTGCACGTTGTATGTATAACCTAAGCAAACGGACACATTGAATAAATTCCTTTGGACCACTGTTCGACCGCATCAGCGAAAACTGGGTTGCCCTTTAGAAACGAAACGGTAACCATGCTCCCGTCCTTGTTTGGGCTGATTTCAGCTACGAAGAGCGAAGTTATGTTCAGGCTAGTCTTGACTGACATCGAGACTTTCCCTGTCCTGTTGTCTGGAAAGTAGTCGGCAACGACTTCTCGTTTTGCGTAGCAGATTCTGGCGCCTTCAACGATCTTTCTGAACGCTGTTGCTGGTTCCTCTATCGAGACAAAAGAACGGCTCTGACCAGTCTGCGATAGTTCGTGAGCCGGGCTAGAACAAGCGGAGATCGCAGAGGCAACTGCGATGTTTGAAATTAGAACTGCGAATCGCACAAACTTCTCCTATATGAGGCCTAACATGATGTAGCCATCACCCCAACAGTCCACGCGTGGGTACATCATTCCACCACCGCCCAGTTCTTTCCATTTGGACTCTCCATCAGTGGTCAGTTTTGTAGCACGCGATCCTGCAATTTCAACTGCTGGATGGCTGATTTTTTCAGTTGCCACGCACGTCGGCGCGGGTCCCACAGGCCACCGGCGGCAACCACCGCTTGGCGCAGTTCTGTTTCCATGGGTCGTAGCCGCACCATCAAGGCGCGCTTGCTGCGCTGGTCCTCTGGCATCGGTCCAGCGTCGACCACGATCTCCACCGTGGTGTATCTGCGTCCAGCAGTTCGGTCCTGTCGGTATCGAACACACACCAGTTGCTGGCCGAATTGCCGCACCAGTTTCTTGGTGCCGTCCTGTCCTGCTTCCAGCTTCTTCAGGATGCGTGTCTGGCTGACGGGCAAGGGCATGGCTGTTGCTCGTTCTGTGGGCGCCGCATGCGGCGCCCAGCACGCCGGCGTCCGGGTGATGCGGCACGTGCCGTGGATGGAGCGTTGCACGCAGCCTTGCAGGATGCATGTTTCCGCCGGATACTGTGGATATGTACAGTAAACAAGCGGTTCGCGCAACGCCATGTCCATGTTTTCTGCCCCTCCCCCGATGCGCCTCCTTGACCACCTGCGCCAAGAGATCCGCTACCTCCACTACAGCATACGAACAGAGCAGGCCTACGTCCATTGGGTGCGGTCTTTCGTCAGGTTCCATGGCATGCGCCATCCCGCCGAGCTGGGCCACAGCGCGGTTGAAGCGTTTCTCACCTGGCTGGCCACCGAGCAGCAGGTGTCGGTGTCCACTCACAAGCAGGCCTTGTCTGCGCTGCTGTTCCTTTACCAAAAGGTGTTGCGGCTGTCGGTCCCCTGGCTCGACGACATCGCCCGCCCGCAGCGCGCCCTGCGCCTGCCCGTTGTGCTGTCGCACGATGAGGTGGCCCGGGTGCTGGCCGCGCTGCCTGATGGCCACCGCCTGTTCGGCCAATTGCTCTACGGCACGGGCATGCGCCTGATCGAGGGCCTGCGTCTGCGGGTCAAGGACATCGAGTTCGAGCGCCGCGCCATCATCGTGCGGGAAGGCAAGGGCGCCAAAGACCGCGTGGTGATGCTGCCGGCATCGCTCGACCAGCCGCTGCGGCAGCAACTGGCCGCCGCCCATGCCCTGTGGTCGGCCGACCGGGCTGCGGGCGTGGCCGGCGTGCAGGTGCCGAACGCACTCGACCGCAAGTACCCGCGTGCGCCGCTGTCCTGGGCCTGGTTCTGGGCCTTTCCGCAGACCACGCTGTCCGATGACCCGCGGGGCGCTGGCCGGCGCCGCCACCATCAGCATGAGCAGGCCTTCCAGCGCGCCTTCAAGCGGGCGCTGCAGGCCGCCGGCATCCACAAACCCGCCTCGCCGCACACGTTGCGGCATTCCTTCGCCACCCATCTGCTGCAGTCGGGCTACGACATCCGCACCGTGCAAGAGTTGCTGGGCCATTCCGATGTCAGCACCACCATGGTCTACACCCATGTGCTCAAGCTGGGTGGTGGCGCGGTGCGCAGCCCGGTCGACAACCTGGCTGGCATGGCGGGTGGCATGGTCGGTGGTGCGGCAAGCGGCGTGGCGGATGGGAGCCTGGCTGCCGCCCACCAGGCTGCGCCGCCGCACCCCATGCCACCGGCGTTTGCGCCGTCTGCCGCAGCCCTGCCGCCTTTGCCCGCCGTCCAGCCGCAACCACCGGCCTCCTGGCCACCGGTCCCGCGCCGCCGGCCACCGCAGGCGTGTGCGCCTGCGGCCACCTACACCGTCACGCTGTGCCACCCGCCTACGCCGAACTGCACTGCCGCAGCTGCTTCAGCTTTCTGACCGGCGCCTCGCGCCCGCCTGAGCTGGTGGCCGAAGCCCAACGCCGCGGCTATGCGGCGCTGGCCATCACCGACGACTGCTCGCTGTCGGGCGTGGTGCATGCGCATGAAGCCGCGCTGCAGGCCAAGCTGCCGCTGGTCATCGGCGCGCAGATGACCCTGTCGCCCGCGCCCACCGGTGATGGCGTGGTGCTGGCCGCCCACGGCCCGCCGCGCCTGGTGCTGCTGGCGCAAACCCGGCGCGGCTACGGCAACCTGGCGCAGTGGATCAGCGTGGCCCGCCGCCGCGCGCCCAAGGGCCAGTACCTGGCCCATGCGGGCGACCTGGAGGGCAGGGTGCCCAACGCCCCGTTCCTGGCTGGCCTGCCCGGCTGTTTTGCCATCCTGCTGCCGCAGCCCGGCCAGGCCTTCGATGCGGTCTACGCCCAGGCCATGTGGCTCAAGACCTGGTTCGGCCCCGACCGCTGCGCCATCGCGGTTGAACTGCTCGGCCACCCGCAAGACGCCCAGCGGCTGGCTGTGCTGCCCCGCGTGGCTGAACACACCGGCCTGCCGCTGGTGGCCTGTGGTGATGTGCTGATGCATGCCCGCTCGCGCAAGCCTTTGCAAGACGCCCTGACCGCCACCCGCCTGGGTTGCACCGTGGCTGCGGCCGGCCTGGCGCTGGCACCCAATGCCGAAGCGCATCTGCGGTCGCGCCAGCGCCTGGCGCGGCTGTACGCCCCGGCCTGGCTGGCCGCCAGCGTGGCCATTGCTGCTGGCTGCAGCTTCTCGCTGGCCGAGCTGCGCTATGAATACCCCGACGAGATCGTGCCCGCCGGCCACACGCCCACCAGCTGGCTGCGGGCGCTGACCGAGGCCGGCGTGCGCCAGCGCTTCCCGGGCGGTGAGCTGCCCGCCGTGCGCCAGACCATCGAGCATGAACTGGCCCTGATCGCCCAGCTCAGGTTCGAGCCCTACTTCCTCACCGTGGCCGACATCGTGCAGTGGGCGCGCAGCCAGGGCATCCTGTGCCAGGGCCGGGGCAGCGCGGCCAATTCGGTGGTCTGCTTCTGCCTGGGCGTGACCGAGGTCGACCCCACCGCCAAGCACATGACCCTGCTGTTCGGCCGCTTCATCAGTGTCGAGCGCAATGAGCCGCCCGACATCGACATCGACTTCGAGCACCAGCGCCGTGAAGAAGTCATCCAGCACATTTACCGCAAATACGGCCGCCACCGCGCCGCGCTCACCGGCGTGATGATCAGCTACCGCCCGCGCTCCGCGCTGCGCGACATCGGCCGCGCCCTGGGCATCGACCTCGACCGCATCGACGCCGTGTCCAAGGGCCAGCAGTGGTGGGACGGCCGCGGCATCGCGCCCGAGCGCCTGGCCGAGCATGGCTTCGACCCCGCATCACCCGTCTGCCAGCAGTGGCTGGCGCTCACCCTCCAGCTGATCGGCTTTCCGCGCCATCTCAGCCAGCACCCGGGCGGCTTCGTCATCGCGCGTGACGACATCTCGCGCCTGGTGCCGGTCGAAAACGCCGCCATGGACGACCGCACCGTCATCCAGTGGGACAAGGACGATCTGGACGCGCTGGGCCTGATCAAGGTCGACATCCTGGCCCTGGGCATGCTGAGCGCCATCCGCCGCAGCCTGCAGATGGTGGCCGCCAAGCTGGGTGTGCCATCGCTGCAGATGCACCAGCTGCCGCAGGGCGACGCGGCGGTCTACGACATGCTGTGCCGTGCCGACAGCGTCGGCACCTTCCAGGTCGAAAGCCGGGCCCAGATGAGCATGCTGCCGCGCCTGAAGCCGCGTGAGTTCTACGACCTGGTGATCGAGGTCGCCATCGTGCGGCCCGGCCCCATCCAGGGCGGCATGGTCCACCCCTACCTGCGCCGCCGCTCGGGTGAAGAACCCGAGGACTACCCCAACGACGCGGTGCGCCAGGCTCTGGGCCGCACCAAGGGCGTGCCCATCTTCCAGGAGCAGGTGATGCAACTGGCCATCCTGGCAGCCGATTTCACCCCCGGTGAGGCCGATGCCCTGCGCCGCGCCATGGCCGCCTGGAAGCGCAAGGGCGGCCTCGGCCCCTTCCATGACCGCCTGGTCGGCCGCATGGTGGCCAAGGGCTATGACCCGGCCTATGCCGAGCGCATCTTCAAGCAGATCGAAGGCTTCGGCGAATATGGCTTCCCCGAGAGCCACGCCGCCAGTTTTGCCCTGCTGGTCTATGTCAGCGCCTGGCTCAAGTGCCACCACCCCGATGCCTTCCTGGCCGCCTTGCTCAACAGCCAGCCCATGGGCTTCTATGCCCCGGCCCAACTGGTGCGCGATGCCCGCGCCCACGGCGTGCAGGTGTTGCCGGCGGATGTGCTGCACAGCGATTGGGAGTGCACCCTGGAAGGCGGGCAGGGCGCGGGCCTGCACCCGGACGTGCCAGCGGGCCTGCGCCCGAACGTGCCAGCGGGCCTGCGCCCGGTGCGCCTGGGCTTGAACCGCATCATCGGCCTGGCCGAAGCCGATGCCCGCCGCCTGCTGGCCGCCCGCGCCGCACTGGCGCCGGGTGAGGCTTTCGCCAGTGTCGAAGACCTGGCCCGCCGCGCCGCGCTGGATGCCCATGCGCTGCAACTGCTGGCCCAGGCCGATGCCCTGCGCGGCCTGGCCGACCACCGCCACCAGGCCGCCTGGGCGGTGCGCGGCATCGACACCCGCGCCACGCCGCTGCTGCGCGCCACCCGCACCCATGAAGCACCGGCACCCCTGCAGGCACCCGGCGCCGGCCAGGCCCTGCTGGCCGACTACCGCAGCACCGGCCTGTCGCTCACCTCCCATCCACTGGCCCTGCTGCGGCAGGAACTGGCGGCCTTCCAGGTGCAGCCTGCTGCCGTGCTGGCGCTCAGCCGCAACGGGCAGCTGGTGCGTGCGTCGGGCCTGGTCACCCACCGCCAGCGGCCCGGCACCGCCAAGGGCGTGGTCTTCGTCACGCTCGAAGACGACACTGGCGCGGTCAACGTGATCGTCTGGCCCACGGTGGCCCAGGCCCAGCGCGTGCCGCTGCTGGCGGCCACGCTGCTCACCGTCTATGGGGTCTGGCAGCGTGGCGGCGAAGGCCCCGACGCCGTGCAGCACCTGATCGCCCGGCGCCTGGTCGACCACTCCGGCCTGTTGCAGGGCCTGGTCAGCAAGAGCCGGGATTTCCATTGACCGCCTGCCGCGGGCCTGCCGCTCGCCGAGAATGCGCGCCATGCCTGCCACTGCCCCGCTGATGCCCGACACCCTGCAGTGGCTGCCCGCCACCGGCCTGCCCGGCCAGTTGATGGTGCTGCTGCACGGTTGGGGGGCCAGCGCGGACGACATGGCACCGCTGGCGCAGGCACTGCAGGCTGCATTTCCGCAGGCCGCACTGCTGGCGCCCCAGGGATTCGAGCCGGTCGAGACCGGTCTGGCCGGTCGTCAGTGGTTCGGCCTGGATGGCGACACCGAAGCCAACCACCCCGCGCTTGTGGCCGCCGTGCTGCCGCGCCTGGCCACCTGGCTGCGCGCCGCCCAGCAGGCCAGCGGTGTCGGGCCGGCGGCCACCGCCCTGGTGGGCTTCTCGCAAGGCGCCATCGCCGCGCTCGAACTGGCCCAGCTGCATGACGGCATCGCCGGCCGGGTGCTCAGCTTCGCCGGCCGCTACGCCACGCTGCCCACCGTGGCGCTGGCCCACACCACGCTGCACTTCTTCCACGGCGCCACCGACACCGTCATCCCCGCCGCCCAGTCGCGCCTGGCGATGGAGCGCCTGCGCGCACTGCAGGGCGACGCCACCATCGACATCGCCAGCGGTGTCGGCCACGACCTGCCGCCCGCCCTGGTGCAATGCGCCGTGCAGCGCCTGCAGACCCACATCCCCCACCGCACCTGGATGGCGGCCATGGGCGCCGTGCCCGGCCTGGCCGGCCGCCAGGGCGCCGAAGACGACTGACCACGAGACCGCCCCGCCATGCTGTTCCTGCTGTCGCCCGCCAAGAGCCTGGACTACGACCGCCCGCTGCCGCGCGGCGTGCGCCAGCGCGCCACCGAGCCGCTGTTCCTGCCCCAGGCCAGCGCGCTGATCGACACCCTCAAGCCGCTGCCCGCACAGCAGGTGGCCCAACTGATGGATCTGTCCGACGACCTGGCCACGCTGAACGTCGCCCGCTACGCCGCCTGGGTGCCGCAACACGACGACCGCAACAGCCGCCCCGCCGTGCTGGCCTTCAACGGCGACGTGTACGACGGCCTGGATGTGCGCAGCCTGCAGCCGGCCGACCTGGCCTGGGCGCAAGACCATGTCGTCATCCTCAGCGGCTTGTACGGCGCGCTGCGCCCGCTCGACAGGCTGCAGCCTTACCGGCTGGAGATGGGCACCCGCCATGCCACGCCGCAGGGCAAGGACCTCTATGCCTACTGGGGCGACACCGTGGCCGCCTACCTGGCCCAACGCCTGGCTGCCGATAAGCACCCCGTCATCATCAACCTGGCCTCGCAGGAGTATTTCAAGGTGGCCGACCGGCCGGCCTCTGCCACCCGGGTGGTCGATTGCGTGTTCGAGGACTGGAAGGCCGATGCCCACGGCAGCGGCCAGTACAAGATCATCAGCTTCTTTGCCAAGCGGGCGCGCGGTGCCATGGCGCGCTGGGCCATCTTGCACCGTGCCCGTAGCGTCAAGGCATTGCAGGCGTTCGACGCCGACGGCTATGCCTTCGACAAACCCGCGTCGTCGGCCGACCGGCTGGTGTTTCGCCGCCGCCAGACGGCCTGACAGGGCTGCGCATTCCGTCGCAGGGCAGGGCCCGCATCCGGGCCTTCCCGGCTTGGGCCCGCGCCCATGCGCTGCCAGAATCGGCGCGCATGACATCGCTGCAAACCGTCACGCCCGAGCTGCGCCAGTGGATCATCGAGCAGGCCCAGGCCGGCTGCCGGCCCGACGACGTGCTGGCCGCCATGCGCGGCAGCGGCTGGGACGAGGCCACCGCGCTGGACGCGCTGTCCGACACGCTGCAATCCTTTTTGGGTGCCCAGGCCCCAGGCAAGCCGGTGGCCCAAGTGTTGCCGGTGCCGGTGCGTGTGCCCGAGCCGGCGCTGGCCGGCGCACCCAGCAGCCTGTGGGCGCACGACCGCCAGGTGCAGGTGCTGTTGACCATGCACAACCCCCGGGTGGTGGTGTTCGGCGGTTTGCTGTCCGATGACGAATGCGATGCCCTGGTGGCCGCCGCCGCGCCGCGCATGGCCCGGTCGGAGACCGTCGTCAATGAAACCGGCGGCAACGAGGTCAATGCCTCGCGCACCAGCGACGGCATGTTCTTCGGCCGCGGTGAGCTGCCCATCTGCCAGACCGTGGAAGCGCGCATCGCCGCGCTGGTGAACTGGCCGCTCGTCAACGGCGAAGGGCTGCAGGTGCTGCACTACCGCCCGGGTGCCGAGTACAAGCCGCACCATGACTACTTCGACCCCGCCCAGCCCGGCATGGCCGCGGTGCTGCGCCGCGGCGGCCAGCGGGTGGGCACGATCGTGATGTACCTCAACACGCCGAAGCAGGGCGGTGGCACGGTGTTCCCTGACGTGCAACTGGAGGTGGCGCCCATCAAGGGCAACGCGGTGTTCTTCAGCTACAACCGGCCGCATGCCATCACCCGCAGCCTGCACGGCGGCACACCGGTGCTGGCTGGTGAGAAGTGGGTGGCCACGAAGTGGTTGCGCGAAGGAGAATTCAGCTGATGGCGGGTCCGGGCGCAAAATCCGTCAACTGTTTCACGGTCTACTCCGTTGAACTGGCGAGCCCTTCGTTCGTCCGTTCCGGGAACAACACCATGAACAAGATCGCCGCCGCCCTCATCGCCGCCACCTTCAGCCTGGGCGCGGTTGCCCAGTCCGCCGTGCCGGCGGCTGCCGCGACCCCTGCAGCCACCCCCACCGTGGCTGCTGCGACGCCGGCCAGGGCCAAGAAGCCGGCCAAGCACACCAAACACGCCAAGAGCAAGAAGGCCAGGAGGACCAAAGCCGCCTGATGCGGGCCACGGCCCGGCACCTGCCGGGCTGGTGACCGATTGCCTGGCGCCCGTCAGGCCAGCGAACAAAACCCGGCCCAGCCGGGTTTTTTCTTTCCGGCCCCGGCCGGGTTCTGTGTTTCCGCCCATGGCCCAGGCCGGGTCTGCCTTCGGTGGGCTTGGCAGAGGCGCACTGGCCACACCCAGCCGGCCCTGTGCCGACAGTGCGGCCACCGCCGTCACCGCGGCATGGGCGTCAGCCAGACCGGCCAGGGCCACACTGGCCAGCGCGCCGGCCGCACTGAACAGCCGGTCGGCCTGGGTGACCAGCAGCGCCACGCCGGGCAGCATGGCCGCCACCAGCAGGG
>JARXAJ010000305.1 GCA_029865965.1 Aquabacterium sp. | reverse complement strand
GCCGGTGGCCGACACGCCGCTGCAGGCGCTTGCCTCGCTGCATGCGGCCCTGGGCCGCTCACCCTGGTTTGCCATGAACCCCCGCACCGCCGCCGAGCTGGGCGCTGGTGCGCGCCAGTTCTCCGCCTGGCAGGCTGCGCCCGAAGCCGCGCCGGCAAGGGGTTCAGCCGCCTTGGCGCCACCCGTGAACGAGCCGCTGGCCGAGCCGGCGCCTGCCGACGCGGCCTCGGCAACAGCGGTTCTGGCTGCCGATGTGGCGCCCGCCACGCCCCGGCAGACGGTGGAGGCGCTGCAGCTGCTGCTGCATGGGCGGCTGCAATGGGATGGCGAGCTGACGCCTGGCGTGCTGGCCGGGCTGCAGCGTGAAACCGTCTGGGAAGAAGACCCGGACCAGCCCGGTCAGCTGCAGTCCGGCAGTTTGCTGCGCGTGGATCTGGCGCTGCCGGCGATCGGCCCGCTGGTGGTGCTGGCACGCCTGGTGGGCGGCCGCTGCACGGTGCAACTGGTGCCTTCGGCTGATGCTGCCCCGGCGCTGGATGCGGCGCTGGCCGATCTGCAGGTGGCGCTGGCGCCGCTGACCGACACGCCGGTCGCCCTGTCGCTGCAGGCCCCGCCTTGAAGGACGCACCGCACAGCCGTGCCGTGGCCTTGCGCTACGAAGCCAATGCCATGGCCCCGCGCATCGTCGCCAAGGGCGAGGGCCACCTGGCGCAGAGCCTGGTGGAGCGGGCCCGGGGCGCCGGCGTGCCACTGAACGAGTCGCCGGAACTGGTGCAGCTGCTGATGCAGCTGGATCTGGACCAGGTGGTGCCACCCACGCTGTATGCCGTGGTGGCCCAGGTGCTGGTGTGGGCCTACAAGGTGGATGAGCGCCAGGGCCGCCCGGCGCACCCTATCGACCCTGGCGCCTGAGCAGCCGGCCCTGCAGGGCCCCCGTCAGACCGCCAGGTTGCTGATCTCGCGGTAAGCCTCCACCAGCTTGTTGCGCACCGCCACCATGCCCTGGAAGGACAGGCTGGCCTGCTGCATCGAGATCATCACTTGCTCGATCGACACGCTCTGGTCGCCCAGCTGGAAGGCCTGGGCCTGGGCCTGGGCGGTGTTCTGCGCCGCGTTCACGTCGCGCACGGCGTCGCGCAGCATGGCGGTGAAGGCCACGCCGCCATCTGTGGCGGGCACGCTGGCGGGCTTGTCGCCGCGCACGGCCCCCTGCAGGGCCTCCATGCGGGCCAGGATGGAGTCGACGCTCTGAAGATTCATGGCAAGCTGCCTGTGAGGTTGTCGGTCAGTTCGGGGGGCAGGGCTTCATCCGCCTGTTCGCGGTAGGCCTTGAGCTTGTAGCGCAGCGCACGTTCGGAGATGCCCAGGATGGCGATGGCCAGCTTGCGGTTGCCCGCCACCTGCTGCAGCACGGCCTGGATGTGCTCGCGCTCGACGTCGCGCACATTGCGCGGCCGGCCAGCCATCGCCTCAGCCTGGCTGGCCATGTGGGCGGCTGTCGCCACGCCAGGGTCACGCGGCAGCGCAACGGGGGCGGGCGCAGGTGGCGCTGCTGCGCGGTCCTGCAGTTCCAGATGGGCTGGTTCGATCAGGCCCTGGTCGCACAGCAGCAGGCCACGCTGCACAGTGTTCTCAAGCTCGCGCACATTGCCGGGCCAGGGGTGGGCCAGCAACGCGGCTTCTGCCGCCGCTGACAGCTGCACCGGGCCCATGCCGAACGACTCGGCATAACGTTGCGCCGCATGCCGCGCCAGCGGCACGATGTCGCCCGGCCGTGCGCGCAGCGGTGGCAGCACCACGGGGAACACCGCCAGGCGGTAGTACAGGTCCTCGCGGAAGCGGCCGCTGGCCACGTCGGCCGCCAGGTCGCGGTTGGTGGCGCAGACCAGGCGGATGTCCACGCTGATCGGATGCAGGCCACCCAGGCGTTCGACGCAGCGTTCCTGCAGCACCCGCAGCAGCTTGACCTGGGTGTCGGGCGGCAGTTCGCCCACCTCGTCGAGAAACAGCGTACCGCCCTGGGCCTGTTCGAACTTGCCGGCCTGCTGCCGGGTGGCGCCAGTGAAGGCACCTTTTTCATGGCCGAACAGCGTGGCCTCGAGCAGGCTGTCGGGGATGGCGGCGCAGTGGATGGCCACGAACGGCGCCTGCGCACGGCGCGAAGCCCAGTGCAGGTGACGCGCCATCACTTCCTTGCCGGTGCCCGACTCGCCGGTCAGCAGCACACTGGCATCGGTGGGGGCGGCACGTTCCACCCGCGCCTGCACCGCCCGCATCAGCGGGTCATGGCAGACCAGGCCGCTGCCCTGCGTGGCCGGCTGCTGCAGCCGGGCATGGCGCCGCGCTGCGGCCACCAGGGCATCGGCGCCGAAGGGTTTGAGCAGCAAGTCGCGTGCGCCGGCCTTCAGCGCGGCGATGGCCATGGCCGCGTCGGCATGGGCGGTCATCAGCACCACCGGCAGGCCGGGGTTGGCGGCCTGCAGTTTCTGCAGCAGTGCCAGGCCGTGCATGCCCGGCAGCCGGATGTCGGAGATCACCAGATCCACGGCCTGTTGCTGCAGGGTGGCCAGGCCGTCCTCGGCCGTTTCCACCGCCGCCACCTCGAAACCCGCACGCTGCAGCGTGGACGCCAGGGCCTGACGCAGGTCGTGGTCGTCTTCGACCAACAACAGCGTGGCAGCCGGCGCTGGTGTGGTGCTCACAGGGCAGCCACCGTGGGCAGGGCCAGGGTGAAGCACACGCCGCTGGGCTGGCGCGCGGCGAAGGCCAATTCGCCGCCATGGGCCTTGGCGGCGGCCTGGGCGATGGCCAGGCCCAGCCCGGTGCCATTGGCGCGGCCGGTGGCAAACGGCTCGAACAACCGGGCCGCCATCTCGGGCGAGATGCCAGGCCCGTCGTCGGCCACGGTGATCTCCAGCCGGTGGCCACGCTGCGCGCAGCCCACCACCAGGGTGCCGGCCTCGGGTGCATGCTGCAGCGCGTTTTCCAGCAGCGCCAGCAGGGCCGCACCGATCTGCAGCCGGTCCAGCACCAGCATGCAGCCGCTGGCCTCGAGCTGCAACGCCAGGCGCAGGCGGCGCTGGGACAGCAGCGGCGCAATCACCTCCAGCTGGCCCTGCAGAAGGGCCTGGATGTCGCAGGCCTCGCGGTCGCGTGCGCTGGTCTTCACAAAACCCAGCATGCGGGTGATCAGGGCGTCGAGCTGGCCCAGCTGGGTGCACACGCGCTCGGCCATCTGGCGACGGGCAGCGGCATCGAGCGTGGTGTCGCACAGCTGGCTGGCATACAGGGTGGCGGTGCACAGCGGCGTGCGCAGCTGGTGCGCCACTTCGGCCGTCATGCGGCCCATCGCGGCCAGCCGGTCCTGGCGGCCGGCCTGCTCACGCGCACGCAGGGCGTCGGTCACGTCCTCCAGCCGCACCAGGGTGGGCGCCAGGCCGGGCTCGTCGCGCAGCACGCGCACCTCGACGATGCGGGCCTGATCGCCACGGCCGGTGGTGTATTCCTGGCTGTCGCCGCGCCGGTGCCAGCCCACGGGCAGATGCCACGGCGCCTGCTCTTCCAAGCCGGGCAGCAGGCGGGCCGCAGCCTGGTTGAACCCCGCCACACGGCCGTCTTCCACCGCCACCAGGCCAAACGGCACGGCGGCAAACATCGAGCCCAGCCGCGCTTCCGAGCGGGCGCGGCGTGCGGTTTCGTCATGCAGCCGGTTGCGCGCCTGCGCCAGATCATGGCGCAGTTGTTCGACCGCGTCGCGCAGGCTGGCATCGCGGTCGGCCAGCGCGGTGGTGGCGGCCGCGAACTCGGCCAGCGCGGCCTGGAGCCCGGCCG
This sequence comes from Aquabacterium sp., assembly GCA_029865965.1. Lineage (GTDB taxonomy): Bacteria > Pseudomonadota > Gammaproteobacteria > Burkholderiales > Burkholderiaceae_C > Pseudaquabacterium. The sequence continues at coordinate 3,935 of JARXAJ010000305.1, read as the reverse complement.
CCGCCAGGGCGGTGGTTTGCGATGGAGAGCTTGCGACCAATGTCACGACAGGTTCCGGGGGTGTGGTTGGCTAGTCTAATCGAAAGGATAGTTAACTGTCGAAACTGTTATAAACGGTTTATGCGAGATATTCAACATGGCTGAAGACGCAGCGAGCCTGCCTGGGGCTGGCGACGCGCCTGCAAGGCCCACGACCGGTCTGGCGGGCTTGGCTGACCGCGGCGGCCGCGTCGTTGGCCGCGTCGCGGCCCTGCCGCTGCTGCAGCGTCTGATCCTGGGCGCGTCAGTGGTGCTGGTGCTGGTGATCCTGGTGGTGGTCGGCCTGAGCGGCCGCGCCAGGGACGACTACCGGGTGCTGTTTTCGAATGTGGCCGAGCGCGATGGCGCGGCCATCATCGCCGCGCTGCAGCAGTTGAATGTGCCCTACCGTTTCACCGAGGGCGGCGGCGCCATCATGGTGCCGGGCCCGCAGGTGCATGAGGCCCGGCTCAAGCTGGCCGGCCAGGGCCTGCCCAAGGCCGGCTCGGTGGGCTTCGAGCTGCTGGAAAACCAGAAGCTGGGCACCAGCCAGTTCGTCGAGCAGATCAACTACCAGCGCGGTCTGGAAGGTGAGCTTGCCAAGACCATCCAGTCGATCTCGCAGGTCAAGACGGCGCGGGTGCATCTGGCCATTCCCAAGAGCTCGGCCTTCAGCCGTGATGCGCAAAAGCCCACCGCCTCGGTGGTGCTGAGCCTGCACCCGGGCCGGTTTCTCGACGAGATGCAGGTGTTGGCCATGACCAACCTGGTGAGCTCGTCGGTGCCGCAGATGGGGCCGCTGGCCGTCACCGTGATGGACGGCGACGGCAACCTGCTGTCGGCCAACCCCAACCGGCCCGGCGCGGTGGGGCTGGACGCTGCGCAGCTGAAGTATGTGTCCGACGCCGAGGCGGCGATTGCCAAGCGCATCGCGGCCATCATCGAGCCGGTGGCCGGGCGCGACAACGTGCGCGCCCAGGTGTCGGTGGAGATGGACTTCACCCAGATCGAGCGCGCCGAGGAGAGCTTCAAGCCCAACAGCCCGCCCGACCAGAGCGCCATCCGCAGCCAGCAGAGCCTGGAATCAGTGGCGCCGGCGACAGCCGTCGGCGGCATCCCGGGTGCGTTGAGCAACCAGCCGCCGCAACCGGCGCAGTCCCCGATCGAGAACCGGCCGGCCACCCAGCAGGGCGGGGCATCTGCGCCGCCCGCCCCGGCCGCGCCGACAGCAGCCACGGCCGCCCAGGCCAGCACCACCAACCGCAAGGAATCGACTGTCAACTACGAGGTCGACCGCGCCATCCAGATCACCAAGGCCGCGCGCGGCCAGGTCAAGCGGGTGTCGGCGGCGGTGATCGTCAACCACCGCAAGGGGGTGGACAAGTCCGGCAAGCCGACATCGCAGCCGTTCTCGCCCGACGAGCTCAAGCAGATCAACCAGATGGTGCGCGACGCCATGGGCTACAGCCAGACGCGTGGCGATTCGGTCAGCGTGGCCAACATCCCGTTCAGCCCCGAGCCGGTCGAGGAGACCCCGTTCTGGCGCGACGGCGGCGTGGTGGAAATGACCAAGGAAGGCCTGAAGGCCGTTCTGCTGGTCGGCCTGGTGGCGGTGGTGTTCTTCGCCGTGGTGCGGCCCATCCTGTTCCCGCCGCCCGAGCCGGTGGTCGACGAGGCCCAGGCGCTGGACGAGGAATTCGACGAGCGCATGAAGGCCGAGCTGTCCCAGCTGTCGCCGCAGGCGCGTGAGAAGCGCCGGCTGGAGATGGCGCTGGACAAGGAGCGCCGCCAGATGGAACTGGAGGATCAACGCATGCGCGAGGAAGAAGCGCGTGCCCAGGCCGAGGAGGACCGGCGCAGGCTTGAGGAGGATCGCCTGCGGTCAGAGGCCGACAAGCAGCGCGAGTACGACGAGCTCATCGTCTATGCCAAGGACTACGTGGGCAAGAACCCCGTGGGCGTGGCCTCCGTGTTCAAGGACTGGCTGGCGCAGGCGCCCAGCAAGGCAGGCAACTGATGCGCCGCCAACGCCGGGCCTGGCCCATTCCACCGACTCCTCGCTCTGCAGGCACCCATGGCCACTGAACTCGACAACGGCGCGCCCGCCGCACCCAAGGCCTTGTCACTGGCCGAGGCGATGAAAGAGGGCGTCAAGGGCGCCCAGGGCTCGATCAGCAGTGTGGCCGACCTGGACGGCCCATCCAAATCAGCCGTGGTGCTGTTGGCAGTCGGCGCCGAGGCCGCTGCCGATGTGCTGCGCCAGCTCTCGCCCTTCGAGGTGCAGCGCCTGTCGGCCAAGATGGCGGTGGTGCGGTCGCTGTCGCGCGACCTGGTGCTGGAGGTGCTGCGCGAGTTCCGCGACACCACCTCCAACAACGCGCAGGTGGCCTTCGATACCGATTCCTTCATGCAGAACATGCTGGGCAAGGCCCTGGGCATGGAGGCCGCTTCGGACCTGCTGGGCAGGCTGGAATCGGCGGTCGACATGTCGGGCATCGAAACGCTCAAGCGCATGGAGCCTGACGTGCTCTACGAGATCATCAAGAACGAGCACCCGCAGATCATCGCCACGGTGTTCGTCTTCCTGGAGCCCGACCAGTCGTCGGCGGTGGCCCGCTTGTTCGCCGACGAGGAGCGCAACGAGATCCTGCTGCGCGTGGCCCTGCTGGAGAAGGTGCAGCCGGCCGCGCTGAAGGAGCTCAACGAGGTGATGGGCCGCGCCGTCGGCCCCGAGGCCGACCAGCGCCGCAGCACGGTGGGCGGCGTCGGCCCCACGGCCGACATCCTGAACCTGCTGTCGGGCGGCATCGACCAGCAGGCGCTGGCGCGCATCCGCAGCTTCGACCCCGATCTGGCCGATCGCATCATCGAGCACATGTTCACCTTCGAGGACCTGTTCGAGCTGGAAGACCGCTCGCTGCAGACCCTGATGCTGGAGGTGCCGCAGGCCCAGCTGGTGGTGGCGCTCAAGGGCGCCAGCCCGCGCCTGCGTGACAAGCTGCTGAAGAACATGGCCAAGCGCGCGGCCGAGGCGGTGCGCGAGGAGTTGGAGACCAAGGGCCCGGTCAAGGTGCAGGAAGTCGAGCAGATGCAGAAGGAAATCCTCGGCATCGGCCGCTCGCTGCAGGACGAGGGCCGCATGATCATGCAGCGCGGCAAGCAGTCGGACGCCTTCCTGTGAGTGCGCAGGCGTGACCGAGCCTGTGCGCATGGCCTTCACCGACTTCTCGACCCCGCCGCAGAGCTGGGTGCCGCCGTCGTTCGACCCGCCCCCGCCACCACCACCGCCACCGCCCACCCTGACGCAGGCCGAGATCGATGCCACGCTGCAGGCAGCCCATGCCGAAGGCCTGGCGCGCGGCTTGGCCGAAGGGCGCCAGCGCGGCCGCATCGAGGGCCGCACCCAGGGCCTGACCGAAGGCCGCGCGGAGGGCCACCGGCAGGCCTTCGACGCGGCACAGCAGACCCTGGCCACGCTGACGTCCGCCCTGCAGGCGGTGCTGACCGAGATCGCCGATGTGCCTGCGGCCATGACCGAGCCGGTGGTCGACCTGGCCCTGCTGGTGGCCCAGCGCCTGAGCGGCCACCAGGCATTCGAGCGCAGCAGCTTCATCACCGCAGTGCAGGAGGCACTGATGCACCTGCCCATGCCGGGTGAGCAGCTGATGCTGCGCCTGGGGCCGGTTGACGAGCAGGTCTGGCGCGAAGCGCTGACAGGGTTCGAGCTGCCGTTCGGCCACGCCATCATGGTCGACCCCGACCTGCCGCCCGGCCGCGTCTTCGTGGAGGTGGGTGGCACCCGGCTGGACATCGGCCCCGCTGCACGCCAGGCCCTGGTGCGCGCCGCGCTCGGCCTGCCGCAGCTGCCATGAACGCCGCACGCCAGCCTGCCGGCGTGGCCTCGGCCACCGAGCAGG
>JARXAJ010000263.1 GCA_029865965.1 Aquabacterium sp. | reverse complement strand
ACTTCTGGCAAGAGCGCGGCTTCACGCTGGCTGTCGACAACCCCGAGATCGGCATGATGGAGACCGACTGGGCCGAGAACCGCGCCAAGATCCAGCAGGACATCCTGCGCCGCACCCTGGGCCGGGTGATCGACGGCCTGTATTCCACCCCCGAGCGCGACCGCTTCCGCACCCGCATCGAGCGCACCGCCGCGGGCAGCGAGGTCTACATCAGCCACCGCGGCATGATGGAGATCTACACCAGCGAGCTCAAGGACAGTACCGTCTGGCAACCCCGCCCCAGCGACCCGGAGCTGGAGGTTGAATTCCTGTCGCGGCTGATGGTCAAGCTGGGCGCCAAGGAAGACACCGTGCGCACCGCCGTGCCCGGCACGCCCGCCGCACCGGCCAAACCACGGGTGTCGACCATGCCCACCACGTCGGCGATGGAACTCGACGAAGGCTTCGACCGCGCCTGGCGCCGGGTGGGCCTGGCGCTGGATCGCAGCGGCTTCACGGTCGAAGACCGCGACCGCAGTGCCGGCATCTACTTCGTGCGCTACATCGACCCCAAGCAGGCCCGCAAAGAAGAGCCCAACTTCTTCTCCAAGTTGTTCAGTGGCGACAAGGATTCCGCCCGGCCGCAGCGCGTGCGGGTGGTGGTCAAGGCCAATGGCACCAAGACGGCGGTGACGGTGCAGGCGGCCGACGGCAGCCTCGACAACAGCGTGCAGGCGCGCACCATCGTCGGCAAGCTGATCGACGAGCTGAAATAGACCAGCCGGCACCACCGGCATCAGGAGACCGACGCAATGCAACAGGCAGAAGACTTCCGGGCCGAGAGCCGGGCCATGCACGCGCTGCTGGACAGCGCCGATGCGGCCCAGTTCAGCCAGCCCACGCTGTTCAAGAGCTGGACCATCAACGCGGTGCTGCAGCACCTGCATTTCTGGAACCAGATGGCCGGCCTGCAACTGACCGACGAAGCGCTGCTGCTGCAACGCATCGACGCGGTCAAGTCCCATGCCGGTGGCATGCGTGACTTCGAGAACACCCACTTCCAGGGCCTGGCCGGCCGTGCGCTGCTTGACGCCTGGCACCAGGGCTTCGAAGCCACGGCCGATGCCTTTGCCAAGGCCGATCCCAAGGCCCGCTTGAAGTGGCCCGGCCCCGACATGAGCGCCCGCTCGTCGATCACCGCCCGCCTGATGGAAACCTGGGCCCATGGCCAGGAGGTCTATGACCACCTGGGCGTGGTGCGGCAGAACGCCGACCGGGTGCAGAACATCGTGATGCTGGGCGTCAACACCTTCGGCTGGACCTACGCCACCCGCAAGCAGACGCCACCCGGCCCGATGCCGCACCTGGTGCTGACGGCGCCATCCGGCGCGGTGTGGACCTACGGCGAGCCGAGCGAGACCGAGCGCATCACCGGGCACGCCGACGAGTTCTGCCAGGTCGTCACCCAGACCCGCAACGTGGCCGACACCGGCCTGCAGGTGACCGGCCCGGTGGCCACCGACTGGATGGCCAAGGCCCAGTGCTTTGCCGGCGCGCCGGAGACGCCGCCGGCGCCGGGCATGCGCCGAACGCGACAGCTCACTTGAACGAACCAAGCGGCGGCCGCGGAACCGGATTCTCCGGGCCGCTGGCGGCGCCCCCTTGAGGGGAAGCGGCGCAGCCGCTACGGGGGGGCATCAATGGGCCTGCTCCCAGTTCGGCCCGACGCCCACCTCGGCCAGCAGCGGCACGCTGAGTTGCGCCACGCCTGCCATCAAAGCCGGCACCTGCGCACGCACCCAGGGCAGCTCATCGTCGGGCACCTCGAACACCAGTTCGTCATGCACCTGCATCACGATCGCCGTGCGCTTGGCTCCAGCGTCAAGCGCGCCCTGCACCGCAATCATCGCCAGCTTGATCAGGTCGGCCGCCGTGCCTTGCATCGGCGCGTTGATGGCTTGCCGCTCGGCGCCGCTGCGCCGCGGGCCGTTGCCGCCACGGATCTCGGGCAGCTCGATGCGGCGGCCGAACAATGTCTCCACATAGCCAGTGGCGGCGGCGCTGGCCTTGGTCTCGTCCATGTAGCGCTTCACCCCGGCAAAGCGGGCGAAGTAGCGGTCGATGAAATTCCGCGCCATCTTCTGGTCAATGCCCAGGGCCTGCGCCAGGCCGAAGGCGCCCATGCCGTAGATCAGGCCGAAGTTGATGGTCTTGGCATAGCGCCGCTGCTCGCTGGTGACCGCGTCCACCGTGGTGTTGAACACCTCGGCCGCGGTGGCCTTGTGCACGTCCAGGCCCTCGGCAAAGGCGCGCGTCAGGCCCGGGTCGCCACTGATGTGGGCCATGATGCGCAGCTCGATCTGGCTGTAGTCGGCTGACACGATCTGGTGGCCCGGCGGGGCGATGAAGGCCTCGCGCACGCGCCTGCCCTCTGCTGTGCGGATGGGGATGTTCTGCAGGTTGGGGTCGTTGCTGGACAGCCGCCCGGTGATGGCCACCGCCTGCGCATAGTTGGTGTGCACCCGGCCGGTGGCGGGGTTCACCATCAGCGGCAGCTTGTCGGTGTAGGTGCCCTTCAGCTTGGCCAGGCTGCGGTGCTCCAGGATGCGGGCGGGCAGCGGGTAGTCGGCGGCCAGCTCCTGCAGCACTTCCTCGTCGGTGCTGGGTGCGCCGCTGGCGGTCTTCTTCTTGACCGGCAGGCCCAGCCGGTTGAACAGGATCTCGCCGATCTGCTTGGGGCTGCCCAGATTGAACGGCTGGCCGGCAATCTCATAGGCCTGCCGCTCCAGTTGCAGCAAACGCTCGGCCAGCTGGTGGCTCTGCTGGGCCAGCACTGCAGTGTCGATCAGCACGCCGTGGCGCTCGATGCGCTGCAGCAGAGCGCTCACCGGCATCTCGATGTCGCGGTAGACATGCAGCAGGCCCGGCACGGCGGCAACCTGCGGAAACAGCACCTGGTGCACCTGCAGCGTCATCTCGCTGTCTTCACCGCTGTAGGTGGTGGCGCGTTCGATGTCGACCTGGCTGAACGGGATCTGGTTGACGCCCTTGCCGCACAGGTCTTCGTAGCTCAGGCCCTTGCGGCCCAGATGGCGCTCGGCCAGCTTTTCCAGGCTGTGCGGCTGGTGGGCTTCGAAGACATAACTCTCCAGCAGGGTGTCGTGCTGCCAGCCGCGCACGGTGAAGCCGTGGTTGGCCAGCACATGGGTGTCGTACTTGATGTTCTGGCCGACCTTGGGCGCACTGGCGTCTTCCAGCCAGGGCTTCAGCGTGGCCAGCACCATGTCCAGGGGCAACTGATCGGGCGCGCCGGCGTAGTCATGGGCCAGCGGCACATAGGCCGCCTCGCCCGGCTGCACGGCAAAGCTGATGCCGACGATGCGGGCGCGCAGCGGGTCGAGGCTGTCGGTTTCGGTGTCCAGTGCAGCCAGCGGGGCGGCTTGCAGCCGGCCCAGCCAGGCGGCCAGCTGGCCGGCGTCCAGCACCGTCTCGTAGCTGCGGGGCAGTGCGCTGTTGTCGGGCTTGGTGGGCTCTGCGCCGGGGCCCGGCATGGCGGCGTCCGCGTCGAACAAGCCGGGCGCAGCGGCCGGCACGCTGCTGCCGATGCCCAGTTCGGCTTCCAGTTCCTTGCGCCAGGCCTTGAAGCCGTAGCGGCCGAAAAAGTCCAGCAGGCCTTCGCGGTTGACCGGCTGCAGCGCCAGTGCCTCCACCGCCGGCCAGCCGCTGATGTGGGCCGCCAAGTCGCAGTCTGTCACCACCGTCACCAGGCGGCGGCCCTGGGGCAGCCAGTCCAGGGCCTTGCGCAGGTTCTCGCCGGCCACGCCCTTGATGTTGGCAGCCGCAGCGATCACGCCGTCCAGGCTGCCGTGCTCGGCCAGCCATTTGACTGCTGTCTTGGGGCCGACCTTGTCGACGCCCGGTACGTTGTCCACTGTGTCACCGATCAGCGTCAGGTAGTCGATGATCCGGTCGGGCGCCACGCCGAACTTGGCAACGACGCCAGCAATGTCGAGCCGCTCGTTGCTCATGGTGTTGATCAGGCTGACCTGGGCATTCACCAGCTGTGCCAGGTCCTTGTCGCCGGTGGAGATGACCACCTGGTGGCCCGCCGCAGCGCCAACGCGGGCCAGCGTGCCGATGGCATCGTCGGCCTCGATGCCGGGCACCTCCAGCACCGGCCAGCCCAGCAGGCGCACCACCTCGTGGATCGGCGCGATCTGCGTGCGCAGGTCGTCGGGCATGGGTGCGCGCTGGGCCTTGTATTGGTCGTACCAGGCATCGCGGAAGGTGGGGCCATGGGCGTCGAACACGCAAGCCGCATGGCCGCCGGGGCCGCTGCCGATGATCTGCTCACGCAGGCGCTTCATCATGGCCACCAGGCCGTGGATCGCACCGGTGGGGAAGCCGTCGGGCCCGCGCAGGTCGGGCATGGCGTGGTAGGCCCGGTACAGGTAGCTGGATCCATCGACCAGCAGCAGCATCGGCAAGGGGGTATTGGCATCGCTCATGCCCGGATTGTGGTGGCTGCGCACGCCCCGGCGGCAGGCCGGCCCGCCACCTAGAATCTGCCCATGAAAATGCTGACCGTGATGGTGGCTTGCTGCGGTGCGCTGGCCGGTTGTGCCGGTTTGGCGCCGCGCGCGGCTGGCGACGCGGCGGTGCAGCGCCTGGTCAGTGAAGACGACCAGGTGCGTATCACCGAGCTGCGCTTGCGTGGCCAGACCCAGCGCATCAGCATCGACCCGAAAGACAGTGCCGCGCCGCGCTACGAGATCACGCCGCAGGCAGGCGGCAGCGACCCGTCGGCGGCCAAGTCCGGCGCCGGCCAGCGCGTCTGGAACGTGCTGACCTTTTGACCAGCGAAATGAGCCCCCCAAGTCAGCGCCTTCGGGTGGCCGGGCGCCGCTGAGATGGCCGTGTTCACCGCTGTCACGTCGGCCGAGGCCGGCGCGCTGACCGAGCGCCTGGGCGCCGGCGCGCTGCTGCAGCTGCAGGGCATCGGCGCGGGCATCGAGAACACCAACTACTTTGCCACCACCACCCAGGGCGACTGGGTGCTGACGTTGTTTGAGCGCCTGGGCGCCGACCAGCTGCCGTACTACCTGCGGTTGATGCAGCACCTGGCGCAGCGCGGCCTGCCAGTGCCCGAGCCGCGTGCCGACGCCAGCGGCCAGATCCTGCACCAGGTGGCGGGCAAGCCTGCGGCCCTGGTCACACGCTTGCGTGGCCACCACCAACTGGCGCCCGACCTGCACCACTGCGCCCAATTGGGGGGCCTGCTGGCACGCATGCACCAGGGTGTGGCGGATTTCCCGCTGCAGCAACCCAACCTGCGCGGGCGCGACTGGTGGCACACCATGGCCCCGGCGGTGCGCCCCCACCTCACGCCAGCGCAGCAGCAGTTGCTCGACAACGAGCTGGCCTTCCAGCAGCAGGTGGCGGCGTCGCCGGCGTTCGCCGCCCTGCCGCAGGGCGCGGTGCATGCCGACCTGTTCTGCGACAACGTGCTGTTCGACGGCCTGCCCGGCCATGAGAAGCTCACCGGCGCCTTCGACTTCTACTTCGCGGGCACCGACAGCTTCGGCTACGACCTCGCAGTCTGCCTGAACGACTGGTGCCTGAATGCCGACGACGCCAGCCTGGACGACGGCCGCGCCCTGGCTTTGGTGCAAGCCTATGAAGTGCACCGCCCGCTGGGCAGCACCGAGCACCGCCTGCTGCCCGCCCTGCTGCGGGCTGCGGCACTGCGCTTCTGGCTGTCGCGCCTGGGCGACTGGCACCTGCCGCGGCCGGCTGCATTGCTGCAGCCCAAGGACCCCGGCCACTTTGAACGGGTGCTGCGTGCGCGCATCGCCCTGCCCTGGCACGCGCTGCGCTGACCTACCGCACAGCCCCCACCCAACGCCCCCAACCGAGCCACACCCACCCCTTATGGGACTTCGTCTTCAACCGGTCGCCCCCACCCGGGGCTGGAACTGGCTGCGCCAGGGCCTGCGGCTGTGGCTGCAGCGGCCGCTGGCCTTCGTTGGCCTGTTCGTGTTCTTCCTGTTCGCCGTGCTGCTGCTGATGGTGGTGGTGCCCGTGCTGGGCGGGCCGCTGGGCATGGCCCTGCTGCCGATGCTGAGCCTGGGCTTCATGATCGCCAGCCGCAGCGCGCTGGCCGGCGGCCCGGTGCACATCCTGCAACTGGCCGAAGGCCTGCGCCACCCCGAGCGCAGCCAACGCCGGGCGCAGTGGACGCTGTGCGCCGCTTACGCGGCGGGCACGATCCTGGTCATCACCCTGGCGGACTGGGTGGACGGCGGCTCCTTCGAGGCACTGCAGCGCGAAATGGCGGCCGCCAGCGCAGATGGCAAACCGTCGGCCAAGCTCGACGCCATCCTGGCTGACCCGCGCCTGGTGCAGGGCATGCTGGTGCGGTTGGGGCTGGCGGGCCTGCTGTCGGTGCCGTTCTGGCATGCGCCAGCCCTGGTGCACTGGGGCGGCCAGGGCGCGCTGCAGGCGCTGTTCAGCAGCACCCTGGCGCTGTGGCGCACACGTGGTGCCTTCACCCTGTACCTGCTGGGTTGGGCCGGCGCGATGGTGGTCACCGGCATGGTGTTCTCGGTGGTGGCTGCCTTGACAGGCGCCAACCAGTTGCTGGGCCTGATGACGCTGCCGATCGGCCTGGCGTTCTCGGCGGCGTTCTACGCGTCGTTGTGGTTCAGCTTCGACGACACCTTTGGGGCCGGCGCCAGCGGCCCCGACAGGGCGACCCAGCCGCCCGCCTGACGACGCGGCAACGCTGCCGTCACATTCACGCAACACTTGCAGCGTCGCAGCGGCAGCCATGATGGGCTGGCTCGGGCTTGGACCACAGAATCACTGGCGACTTGGCCTCCCGCCAGCGCGGCAGCAGCGGATCAGACACCCCCGCCTGCCGCCAAGGCACGGGGCTTGCAAGCCTGTCTCACGTCCACTGCCAACACCTGAGGTCACCCCGATGCAGCGCTCTACCGCCTTGTCCGCCCCTGTCCTGTCACCCCTGTTCGCCGCCTTGCTGGTGGCCTGGGCCGCGCCGGCGCAGGCGCAGCCCAGCCCTGGCCAATTGCAGACTGTCACGGTGACGGCAGAGCGCCGCACCGAAAACGTTCGGGACGTGCCCAACTCGATTTCGGTGCTCGGATCGGATCTGCTGGAAGCGCTGAATGCCGGCGGGCAAGACATCCGCCAGTTGTCCGCCCGCACGCCAAGCCTGAACATCGAATCCTCGTTCGGGCGCGCATTTCCGCGCTTCTACATCCGTGGATTGGGCAACACCGACTTCGACATCAACGCCTCGCAGCCGGTCTCGCTGGTGTTTGACGATGTGGTTCAAGAAAACCCGATCTTGAAAGGGTTTCCGATGTTCGACCTGGACCGGGTCGAAGTCCTTCGCGGGCCACAGGGCACCCTGTTCGGGCGCAACGCGCCGGCCGGCGTGGTGAAGTTCGAGTCCGCCAAACCAGACTCCAAGAAGTTTGGTGGCTACGGGGCCTTCACCTTGGGCCGCTGGTCGACGGTGAACGCGGAAGGGGCAATGAACGCGCCGCTGGGCGGCGGCGCTGCGCTGCGCGTCTCGCTGCAGTCGCAGAACCGCAGTGACTGGGTCGACAACACCGATCCGGCCGGACCGACCCGGTCGTTCGAGGGCTATCACGACAACGCTGCCCGGGTGCAGTTGCTGTTGGCGCCCGCCAACGGCTTGAGCGTGCTCGCCAACCTGCATGCCCGCGACCTGGATGGCAGTGCGCGGGTGTTCCGCGGCAATGCCATCAAGCCCGGCACCAATGATCTGGTCGCCAACTTTGACGAAACCAAGGTCCGCCATGACGGCATCAATAGCCAGCAGATACAGACCCTCGGCGGCAGCCTGCGGGTACGCTGGGACCTGGGAGGCATGGCGCTTCATTCGATCACCGGCTACGAGCAGGTCAAGTCCAAGAGCAGGGCGGATGTGGATGGCACGTCCGGCCCCTACTGCGCGTTCCCTTGTACGGTGATCGTGCCCGGTGTGACGGTCGCGGCGCAATCCGAAACTGCAGACGATGTGCCCAAGCTGCACCAACTGACCCAAGAGTTCCGCCTGGAGTCCACAGGCAGCGGCCCGGTGAAGTGGCTGGCCGGCCTGTACTACTTTGATGAGACGCTGGACATCAACGGTTTTGCCTACGACTCCGGGCCTGGCAATGCGCAGACCGGGTTCATCACCCAGCAGCAAGACAACAAGGCTTGGGCAATATTTGGTTCGGTCAACTTCGACCTGAGCGAACAGTTCAAGTTGCGCGGCGGCTTGCGGTACACCAAGGACAAGAAGGACTTCAGCGCCCAGCGATTCCAGTCGCCGATCTTTGGCGGACCGCTCGGGCCGTTGACGACCTCGAAGTCTGCGACCAACACCAGCTTCGATGTGGCTGGCACTTGGGTGATGGACAAGAACATCAATGTTTACGGCAGGCTGGCCACGGGCTTCAGGGCGCCGTCGATCCAGGGGCGCATCTTGTTCGGAAATGACCTGACCTCGGCCGATTCCGAAAAGGTCAAGTCGGTCGAACTGGGTGTCAAGGCCGACTTGTTCGACCGCCGAGCCCGGGCGTCTTTGTCCGTGTTTGCCTACGACGTCAAGGGCCAACAACTGGTGGCGGTGGGCGGGGGCGTCAACACGGCGCGCTTGCTGAATGCCGAGAAGACCACCGGCCGTGGCATCGAGGGTGATTTCCAGGCCTATGTGACCGACGCCATGCTGCTCTCGGCATCGATGAGCTACAACAACACGCGCATCAAGAGCCCCGGTCTTGCTGTCGCGACCTGTGGATCCGGTTGCACCGTGACCGATCCGCTGGACGGCAGCGGACGGGCCCTGATCAACGGCAACCCCTTGCCGCAGGCACCTAAGCTCATCTTGAACCTGAACGGGCGCTATGGCATGCCGATGGCAGGCGGCGAGGCCTATGTGATGGGTGACCTGTCCTACCGCAGCAAGGTCAACTTCCAGTTGTATGAGTCGGTCGAATTCACCGGCAAGCCACTCACCGAATTGGGTCTGCGTGGTGGCTACCTGTGGGGCAACGGCAAGTATGAGGCCTCGGTCTTCGTGCGCAATCTGGGCAACAAGCTGGTAGCCACCAGTGCCATCGATTTCAGCAATCTGCTGGCGATGATCAACGAGCCGCGCACCTTCGGCCTGCAGTTCAAGGCCCAGTTCTGAGGATGTGGCGCGCCACGCTGGCGGTGCTGACCGCTGCCCTGGCGGGCAGCGCGCTGGCACAGCCCGCCGTGATCTACGAACTCGGCGGCAAGGCCGACCGCGCCTTCAACCAGGCGGCTTCCGAAGGCGCCGAGCGTTGGCGCCAGGCCACCGGCGGGCGCTACCTTGAATTCGAGGTGGCGCAATCCGCCCAGCGTGAGCAGGCGGCACGCCGCTTCGCCCAGCGCGGTGCCGCGCCTGTGGTGGCGGTGGGCTTTCCGCAGGCCGCCGCCATCACCACCGTGGCCAAGGAGTTTCCGAAGACGCCCTTTGCGATCATCGATGCGGTGGTCGATCTGCCCAATGTGCAGAGCTTCATCTACCGCGAGCAGGAGGGATCCTTCCTGGTCGGCCTGCTGGCAGCCATGGCCAGCAAGACCGGCAAGGTGGGCTTCGTCGGCGGGCAGGACATCCCGCTGGTGCGTAAGTTCCTCTGCGGCTACGCGCAGGGCGCGCGCCATGCCAACCCCAAGGTGGTGGTGGTCTCGGCCATGTCAGGCAGCACGGCAGCCGCCTGGACCGACCCGGCGCGCGGCGCCGAGCTGACCAAGACCCAGATCGCCCAGGGCGTGGATGTGGTGTTTGCCGCCGCAGGCACCACCGGCCTGGGCATCCTGCAGGCCGCCAGGGATGGCGGCATCCTGGCCATCGGTGTCGACAGCAACCAGAACCCGCTGCACCCGGGCACCATGCTCACGTCGATGATCAAGCGGGTCGATAAGGCGGTGGAACAGGCCTTCCGCGGCGTGCAGCCCGGCGTCACTGTGCTGGGGCTGAAGGAAGGTGGCGTCGACTACGCTGTCGACCAGCACAACGACAAGCTGCTGACCCCGGCCATGCGCCAGGCCGCCGAGGCCGCACGCGCGGCCATCGTGTCGGGCCGGCTGCAGGTGATCGACTACACGGTGGCCAACAGCTGCCGCTGAGGCGGCCCCTGGGCCGGCAGCCTGCCGGCGCAGGGGCCGGCTTCTACAATCCGGCCTCTCTTCTGACACCCCCCGCTGCCGCCGGCCCGCCCGGCCGGCCGCGTGCCCTGCTGCCCCCATGACCGAACTCGCCAAATCCTTCGAACCCGCCGCCATCGAAGCCCGCTGGGCCCCGCTGTGGGAGCAGAGCGGCATCTACGCGCCATCACTGGATCCGGCCAAACCGTCGTTTTCCATCCAGTTGCCGCCGCCCAACGTCACCGGCACGCTGCACATGGGCCATGCGTTCAACCAGAGCATCATGGATGCGCTGACGCGCTACCACCGCATGCGCGGGTTCAACACGCTGTGGGTGCCGGGCACCGACCATGCCGGTATCGCCACGCAGATCGTCGTCGAGCGGCAATTGCAGGAACAGGGCATCAGCCGCCATGATCTGGGCCGCGCCGCCTTCACCGCCAAGGTGTGGGACTGGAAGGCGCAGAGCGGCGCCACCATCACCCGCCAGATGCGCCGCATGGGCGACAGCGTGAGCTGGGCGCATGAATACTTCACCATGGACCCGGCGCTGTCCAAGACGGTGACCGAGACCTTCGTGCGGCTGTACGAAGAAGGCCTGATCTACCGCGGCAAGCGTCTGGTCAGCTGGGACCCGGTGCTCAAGAGCGCCGTGTCCGACCTGGAGGTGGAAAGCGAAGAGGAAGACGGCTTCCTGTGGCACATCCGCTATCCGCTGGCCGACGGCAGTGGCAGCCTGGTGGTGGCCACCACCCCCCCCGAAACCATGCTGGGGGACACCGCGGTGATGGTGCACCCCGAGGACGAGCGCTACACCGCGTACATCGGCAAGCAGGTGAAGCTGCCGATCACCCACCGGCTGGTGCCGGTGATCGCCGATGCCTATGTCGACCGTGCCTTCGGCACCGGCGTGGTGAAGGTGACGCCGGCGCATGACACCAACGACTACCAGGTGGGCCTGCGCCACAGCTTGGAGATGCTGACCATCTTCACCCTGGACGCCAAGGTGTGGGACGGCGCACCGCCAGCCTACCGCGGGCTTGACCGCTTCGTCGCCCGCAAGCAGATCGTGGCCCAGCTCGATGCCGAAGGCCTGCTGGTCGAGACGAAGAAGCACAAGCTGCAGGTACCGCGCTGCGCCCGCACCGGCCAGGTGATCGAGCCGATGCTGACCGACCAATGGTTCGTGGCCATGACCAAACCCGGCGCCGGCGGGCAGTCCATCGCCCAGCAGGCCATCGACGTGGTGGCCTCGGGCGATGTGCAGTTCGTGCCCGAGCAATGGGTCAACACCTACAACCAGTGGATGAAGAACATCCAGGACTGGTGCATCAGCCGCCAGCTGTGGTGGGGCCACCAGATCCCGGCTTGGTACGGCAGCGGCGGCGAGCTGTTCGTGGCGCGTGACGAAGCCGGCGCCCGCGCCCAGGCCGATGCTGCGGGCTACAGCGGCACGCTGCAGCGCGACCCCGACGTGCTCGACACGTGGTACTCCAGTGCCCTGGTGCCCTTCTCCACCCTGGGCTGGCCCGCCAAGACCATCGAGCAGGACCTGTTCCTGCCCAGCAGCGTGCTGGTGACTGGCCACGACATCATCTTC
>JARXAJ010000219.1 GCA_029865965.1 Aquabacterium sp. | reverse complement strand
GCGGTCGGCACGGCGCGGTCGGCACGGCGCGGTCGGCACGGCTGCGCCGGCACTTCCGCCGTTGCTGCAGCCGCAAGCGTCGGCAGCAACCGGGGCAAGACATCTGCAAGAAGGCGACGGTCTGGCTGCGGTCCCGCTGCGGTCCGGCAACGCGCGCTCTCCAAACCCGGAGCTTTTTCGAAAAGTTACCTTGATAATCCTTATTATCATTGCTCAATGTTTGGTCAGGCAAAACCTG
This sequence comes from Aquabacterium sp., assembly GCA_029865965.1. Taxonomy (GTDB): domain Bacteria; phylum Pseudomonadota; class Gammaproteobacteria; order Burkholderiales; family Burkholderiaceae_C; genus Pseudaquabacterium. The sequence goes on along the minus strand of JARXAJ010000219.1, from coordinate 20,770 downwards.
CTCGCACCTGGCGTGTCGGCAAAAGTGTCAACCTGACAAGCACTTGCCCGCTCACAACGCCAAGGACTTGAACACCGCATGCAGCCAGCCAGTCTCAGAACCCGGCGCGCTCAAGACATTTCCACCGCCCAAGTGCGTGCGCTTGGCCACCCTCAAATGGGGTTCGTGCGCTGCTGGGCCGAAGGCCTGGATCTGGTCGCCGCCTGGAACCGGTACCTGTTCGTCCATGGCGCCGGCGACGCGCGGCGGGCCCGTGGCGAGTTGCAGCGCCTGCTCGACACGCTGCGCAATCTGGCCCGCGCGCATGGCAGGCCCGACCTGGCCGCCCTGCTGCGGCGCGACCCCGAAGCCATCGCCGACCGGGATGGCGGGTTGCCGTCGCTGGAAGACTTTGCCGCCCGTCAACCGGCGGACTTTCACACCGAGGCCGAACTGATCGCGCTGTACCAGCAGTCCCACGGCCAGGCCGACGCCCGCAGCGGCGCACGCCGGCGCCAACGGCTGCGTGCCCGGCTGGTGCAGGCCGTGCAATGGCTGGAAACCGTGGGGGCGCGCACGCCCCAACCGGCTGACCCAACAGGCAACTGGCTGGACGAACGCTTGGCCGAGAGGCTGTCCGCAGTCGGCATCTACCAACTGGCGGACTTGCAGGCGCGCATCGCCGCCAAGGGCTTCCACTGGCATCGGGGCATTCCACGGGTGGGGCCTGAAGGCGCAGCGCGCCTGGTGCGCTGGCTGGCTGCCCACACGGCCACACTGGGCCCCTTGCCTGGCGCTGCGCTGGCACCGCTGCAGCAGGCAGATGTGGTGGCGCGCAAACAGCCAGCGCGCACCGGCATCGTGCCGCTGGAACGTTTTGCGCTGCCCTGCGGGCTGGATGGCAGCGCAGGCAGCAACCGCGCGCCGGCAGCGCGCTGCAAGCTGGCGGCCACGGATGACCTGGCGGCGGTGCAGGCCTGGCTGCGGCTGCGCGTGCATGGCACGCACACCTGGCGCGCCTACCGCAAGGAAGCAGAGCGCTTTCTGCTCTGGGCGGTGCTGCACCAGTGCAAACCCCTGTCGTCATTGGACGGTGACGACTGCGTGGCTTACCGCAACTTCCTGGCCGCGCCGGGCGGCGCTTGGACCGGCCCGCGCCATGCGCAGCGCTGGTCAGACGCCTGGCGGCCGTTCGAGGGGGCGCTGAGCGCCAGGTCGCAGGCGGTGGCCATGACCATCGTGCGCTCGCTCTGCGAATGGCTGGTGCGGCGCCATTACCTCGACAGCAACCCCTGGGATGACGTGCCGCAGCGGGCCGACGCGCCCAGCATGCCGCAGCTGCGCGCGCTGTCGCAAAAGCAGTGGGGCCTGGTGCTGGCCTGGCTGGGCAACCAGCCACCCTCGCCCGCCGTGCGCAGGCTGGGCTTTGTGCTGCAGTTCGCCTATCTGACGGGCATGCGCCTGTCGGAACTGGTGGCCAGCCGGGTGGCCTGGCTGCGCCACGAGCCGCTGGACGATGGCGCCGACGGCGACGACATGGCCTGGTCGATCATGGTGCTGGGCAAGCGCAACTAGTGGCGCGAGGTGCCCTTGCCCGACCCGGCTGTGGCGGCACTGCAAGCGCACTTCATCGACCGCGGGCTGACGGCTGATCTGCTGGACAACCCACTCGACACACCCATCATTGCCAGGCTGGACACCCAGGCGCCGCTGTCTGCAGCACGGTTGTATGACCTGCTGGTGCAGGCCTTTGCAGATTGCGCAGATGCGCTTGGTGCTGCCGACTTGCGATCGGCTGACCGCATCCGCGCTGCGTCCACCCATTGGCTGCGCCACACCCACGGCGCACATGCTGCGGCGCGTGGGGTGCCGCAAGATGTGCTGCAGGCCAATCTGGGCCATGAAAGCCTGGCCACCACCTCGATTTATGTGCGGGCCGAAAAGGGCCGCCGCCACCGGACGGTGCAAGCAGCCTTTGCGGCCGAAGACAGCAAGCCCTGAGCGCAGACGCACAGGGCTGCCGCCTTGGCGTCATACCGGCAGCCGTCAACCTGGCGGGGCGGGGCGCGGTGGAAACCAGGTTTCCACCCGGCAGTGGCGCAGCGGGTCAGCTTGTGGGCAGCAGGCTTCATGCGCCAGCCCTCGCCCATCAGGCTTCTTCCGTCAGACTTTGCGCACCGGCGCTTGCACCACCGCGCTGATCGCTTCGACCAGTGCCGCCACGTTCTCGGCATGGGCCACGCCCGGCAACAGGCGGATCGTCGCCTGGCCGCGTTCGTCCCAGGTGATCTTGCCAGCCAGCACGCCATCGACACGGATCTCGCGCGGGGCCTCGCCGCTGCCGCGCAGCTTGCCAACCAGGGCAGCCACCACCGCAGAGACCGAAAAGCGCTCGGACTGGCGCAGTTTCTCGGCCCGCCGCAGCACGCCCTTGCGGTCGGCCATCAAGGCGTCGGCAATCTGCTCGGCGTGCTTGAACTGCAGTTCCAGCGGGCTGCGAAAGCACTGCACCACCGGGTCGGGGATCTCGGCCACCGCGATGGCCTTGCGCACCCAGGTATGCGACACGCCCAGCGACTCCGCCAGCCGGCGCTGCGACGGGAACATCTGTTCTTCCAGCGCCTTGCGGTACATCGTGCCCTGCTCCCATGCCGACAGGTCGGCGCGCTCGCGGTTCTCGCGGTCCATGGCGGCGAACAGCTCCAGGTCCGACATCGGCGCGGTCCAGATCGCCGCCAGCACCGGCAGGCCCAGCTCCAGGCAGGCGCGGTGGCGCCGGTGGCCGAAGACGATCTCGTAGGACGTGGCCTCGGCAGTGAGGGGGCGCACCACGATCGGCTGCACGTTGCCGCCGGCATGCTCGATGTCGGCCTTGAAACGGATGAAGTCGGCGGTGGCGAAACTGGTTTCGTGGCGGTTGGCCCAGCGGCTGGGCGCCACCGTTTGCGGGTCGAGCTTCTTGGTGGGCAGCGAACCGTCGAACTGCTGCAGCGCGTCACGCAGGCGCGCCACCTCGCCCTCGGCGGCCAGCATCTGGCCACGAAACGCCAACATCTCGCCAGGCCCGGTCTTGCGCCCGGGCTGACGGAGTGACACGCCTGGAAACCTGGTTTCCACCGGCGCCGGCCCGGGCAGGGGCGCGGGGCCATCCTGGGCTGACAGTGGCACGGCAGCCATGGCCACTGGCGCGGGGGCGGCCGCCTCAGGGTCGGGGGGTGCAGCCGGGGCCGACGGCAACACCAGATCTGCAGTCAGTCGCGAGAGCCTGTCACGTGTGCTCATCGGTTACTCCTGTGGCTGCGGCCAAGCGGGGCGGCGGCCCGGCTCACGGCTGGACGGCGCGGCTGCGCCAGGTTTCGACGATCGACTCCTCGATCAACTCGACAAAGCGGTCGTAGGCATCGGCGGCGCGCTTGTAGGTCTTGGCAGAACCGTCGTACTTCTGTACGTCATACACGGTTGCAAACTCGGCCGCCTTGTTGCTGGTCACGGTGGTCTTGGGGATCTCGACCGGCAGCATGTACTCGCCATAGGTGGCTGCGATCCACTGCCGCACTGCCGGCGCGGCAGCGTCGGCCTGGTCGACCCGGCTGAGCAGCACATGCAGGAAGTCGAAGGTCTTGCGGTTGCCCTGCGCTTCCTGGTTGTCGAGGTTGGTGCCCAGGTCGCTCAGCAGCGACCAGAACTGCGCCGAACTGGCGAAGTCCAGCCCGCTGGGTGGCACCGGCACCACCAGCCCGTCGGCCGCCCACAGCGCATTGATCGTCACATAGGACAGCGACGGCGGCGTGTCGATGACGATCACGTCGTAGAGGTCGCGCACCGAATCCAGCCCGGCATTCAGCACATCCCAGAAGCGCGAGCTCGGGTCGCGCATCTGGCGCGCCGGCAGCGCGAACTCGGCCGAGAACAGAAACGGCGCAGCCGCGATCAGGTCGATGCCCTCCCAGTAGGTCGACCGGATGGCGTAGCGGATGTCGGTCTCGCTGCCCTCGCACAGCGGGCCGATGGTCATCTCGGCATCGACCTCGGTCTCGGGCAGGATGCCGTGCAGCGTGGTCAACGAGCCTTGCGGGTCGGTGTCGATGGCCAGCACGCGGTGGCCGCGCAAGCTCAGGCCCTGCGCCAGGATCATCGCCGAGGTGGTCTTCGACACACCGCCCTTGAAGTTGCCCACCGCCACGGTGATGGCCTTCTGCCCGGACGGGCGCATCTTGGGCTGGCGGTAGGCGCGGGTCCAGCGGCGGGCGTCGGCCAGTTCGAATTCACGCTTGCCGCCACTGGGTGTCAGCTTGCCGGTGGGCAGGTCGGCCTTGCCGATGCGGTAGTTGATGTGGGACTTGTCCACGCCGCACAGCGTGGCAAGTTGGGCTGCAGAGTAGTGCGGCGCAATCTTGCGCACCTCGGGCGCCAGCAGCTTGGCGCGGATCTGCTCGACCATGCCGCCGGCGCGCTCGGCCAAGGCGGCAATGCGCGCCATGTCGATGGGCAACCGGGTGGCGCGGGGTGCAGGGGGTGTGGCCGTGGAAACCAGGTTTCCACTGCGGCCGGGAGCGGCCAGGGTCTGATCGTCGGTTGCCATTTGCTCGGTAATTAGACGGAATTCGGACAGTGTACCGATATCCAACTAATCGCCAGAAGCTGCTGAAACCCAGGGCCGTTGGTGTCCATCGTCTGTGAGACTTTTTGGGGAACCCCGGTGCAGGACGCCGGCAAGTGTGAGAGTTTTTGGGGACCAGGGCCAGCCAGCACGCTGCGATCTCCGATGCGGGGCGGCCCACACGCACCAGAGAAGGCCACTTCAGGCAAATTTGCCCGCACAACGCCGCCAACAGGCAGCGCCAACCCTGCTGTTGCCCAAACCCACAGCCTGAGAACCCCAGCAAGTCTCCACAAACCAGACCAACTTGCCCATATCCCCTCCGCCAGTTCCCCAAACCTTCTCACCGACATCCCCATATCCACATCGAAATTCGCACGCAAGTGCCTGTCAGTCCTACACTTTCTGGCGCATCAACTCTTCAAGTCTTCAAGTGTTTCAACTCAAGACTTCAAGGCTGCGCCGACCCAAGCTATCGAAAGCTATTGTGAATTGACAATTTCACAGTTCACAAACAAGATGTGCAGGCCTCTCTTCTCAAACAAGACTTTGCGTGCAATCTGATCATCCACCACCAGCCGACAGCACCAACCCACCAAGGGCCGGCAGCGCACGCACCTCGGCCGCACGCGCAGATGAACTGGCGGCGACCAAAGCTGAGCAAGCTGTGTCCAAGGCCAATGAGGCCATCGCCATCCGCCCCAAGCGCGGCAAACTCACACTGCTGTCACGGCGCATCTACAACGTGTTTCTGTACCACGCACAGCGCCAGGGTGTGGACAACCCCGGCTATTCGATCCTGCTGTCGGAGCTGATCGACGACGCCCGGTTCACGTCCCACAACACCGAGCTGTTGAAATCGCACATCCGCGACATGCAGGCCACCACCATCGAATGGCACACCAGCGCCGGCGGCACACGCCAATGGACGTCCACCCAGCTGCTCGGCCCGGTGCGCATCGATGAACCCGGCCGCGGCCAGGCCTGCACCATTTCCTGGTCTTACCCTGAGCCCATCCGCGAACGCCTGCTGAAACCCGCGCAATACACCCGGGTGTTGCTCGAGATCAGCTCGCAGATGCGCAGCTATGCCGCATCGGTGCTCTACGAGCTGGGCGCGCGCTACCTCACCTCGCCCAACGGCCTGACGATGCGCGAAGACATCGTCTGGTGGGCCTCGGTGCTCACCGGGCGCAGCGATATCACCACCGTCGACTACCGCATCCTGCACCGCGACACCATCAAGAAGGCGCTGGCCGAGCTCGACACCCTGAGCGACGGCTTCCGCATGGAAGCCATTCCGCACAAGCGCGGGCGCAAGGTCGAAGAACTGCAGTTTCGGGTGATTGTCAAACCGCAGGCCAGCTTCAGTGGTCTGGCTGAATCGGCGAAGAACGTCTTCGACCTCGCACTGGTGGAACGGATCATCGCCATCGGCTTCAAGCGCGCGGATGCGCAAGACCTGTACGCCACCACCGACGAAGGCGTGCTGCGCTCGGCCGTCGACCACACCGAGCAGCGCCTGAAAAACCCAGCCCTGCCACCGCTGAAGTCACCTGCCGCCTATCTGCGTGATGCGCTGAAGAAACAGTACGCCGGGGCAGGCGAGGGCGATGCTGCCGCGCTCACGTCACGGCCACCGCCCCCGCCGTTGTCGCGCCCCAGCCTGGGCGAACGCAAGCAGCGTCTGCAGGACGAGTGGCAACACCACCAGACGCAACAGGCCAAGGCGCTGTTCGACGAAATGCCGGCAGCCGACCAGGCCGCGCAGCTGGCGCAGTTCGAGGCCCAACAGCTGGGCGGGCTGGCCGCGCCCATCGCTCGGGCCTGGCGGCGCGACGGCATCCACAGCCGCATTGCCGCCGGCAGCTTCTACCGCTGGCTGGCAAGCAGCCTGTGGCCGGGCGAGGTGACCGACAAGGACCTGCTGGAATTCGCGATGTCGCGCGACACGTGATGCACCCGCATTGAAGGCGCCGCCGGCACGCCGTTGCCGGTCAGCCCATGCCCACCACCTTGGCCCGCAGCCGCCGCATGCCGCGCAGCCAGCGGTCGACATCGGCGGTCTTGCGTTGCCAGAAGGTCAGTACCTCGGCATGCGGCAGGATCAGGAAGCGGCCGTCGCGCAGGCCGTCCAACGCGCATTGCGCCACCGCCTCGGGAGTCAGTGCGCCGTCGCCCAGAAAACTGGGGCGGCCGCTGTCGCTGTCTGCGCTCAGCATCATCGGTGTCAAGACGCCTTGCGGGCACAGGCAGCTGACATGGATGCCGGCGTCGCCATGGGCAATCGCCAGCCATTCGGCAAAGCCCACAGCCGCGTGCTTGGTGACCGAGTAGGGCGCGGCATTGACCTGGCTGAGCAGGCCCGCGGCACTGGCGGTCTGCAACAGCCAGCCCTGGCCACGCGCCAGCATCTGCGGCAACACCGCATTGGCCGCATGCACATGGGCCATCACGTTGACGTCCCAGTGGCGCTGCCAGGTGGCGGTGGGGGCGTCGGCGTCGGTGCGGCTCAGGATGCCGGCATTGCTGCAGAAGATGTCGACCTGGCCGAACAGCGCCGTCGCCTGGGCCACCAGCGCCTGCACCTGGTCGGCCTGCGACACATCGGTGCGCACCGCCAGAGCGCCAGCGCCCTGCGCCCCGGCGCCGATGGCCGCAGCCACCGCCTGCGCCCCGGCGCCGTCCAGGTCCGACACCACCACGCCGCGCGCGCCGGCCGATGCAAAGGCGTGGCACAACGCCCGCCCGATGCCCGAGGCACCGCCCGTGACCACCACCACCTTGCCCTGGATGTCCAGCTTGTCATCTGCCACGGGTGCGCCTTTGGCTGCAGTTGAAAGCGCCATTGGCCGCGCCGGCCCGCATCAGCCACAAGCACCTGGGCGACAGGCCGTGCAGCAGCGCCGCTGCTATGGTCTGACGCCCCTTGCAGTCACCCCCAGCCAACGAGCCACCGAGCCGCACACATGACCCTGCCTGACGCCGCCAATGCGCCCGCCCTGTTCCGCGACCTGCCTGCGCTGGTGGCCGGCCATGCCCGCAGCCACCCGCAGGCCACCGCCCTGGTGGTGGGTGAGCAGCGGCTGAGCTACGCCACCCTCGACGCCCTGGCCGATCGCGTGGCCGCCGGCCTGCAACGCGACGGCCTGCAGCCCGGCCAGCGGGTGGCTGTCTGCGCCGGCAGCAGCCCGGCCTATGTGGCGGTGTTCCTGGGCACGTTGCGCGCCGGCGGCGCCGTCGCCCCGCTGGCTCCCGGTTCCACGGCTGACCAACTGGTGGGCATGGCGGTGGACGCCGACGCGCGCCGCTTCTTCCTGGATACCGGTGTGGCCGATGCCCTGGCTGCAGCCGGCGTGGCCGTGCCGGGCGATCTGCCGGTCACCGGGCTCGAGGCGCTGGAGGCCTGGTTGCCGCCGGTGGGCACCCGCCCGGCGCCGGTGGCCATCGACCCGGCCTGGCCCTTCAACCTGATCTATTCATCCGGCACCACCGGCACGCCCAAGGGCATCGTGCAAAGCCACGGCATGCGATGGGGCCACATCCTGCGCGCGGCCATGTCGGGCTATGCGGCCGACTGCGTCACCCTGATCGCCACGCCGCTCTACAGCAACACCACGCTGGTGTCGGTGATCCCGACGCTGGCCTGGGGCGGCTGCGTGATCCTGATGCCGAAGTTCGATGCGCTGGCCTACCTGCAGATCGCCGAGCGCGAGCGCGTCACCCACACCATGCTGGTGCCGGTGCAGTACCAGCGGCTGATGGCGCGGCCCGAGTTCGACAGCTTCGACCTGCGCAGCTACCGCATGAAGTTCTGCACCAGCGCGCCCTTCCATGCCCACCTGAAGGCCGATGTGCTGCAACGCTGGCCCGGCGGCTTGACCGAGTACTACGGCATGACCGAAGGCGGCGGCACCTGCATCCTGCAGGCCCACCTGCACCCCACCAAGCTGCACACCGTGGGCCAGCCGGCCGATGGCCATGACATCCGACTCATCGACGAGCAGGGCCGTGAAGTGGCCAAGGGCGAAGCAGGCGAGGTGGTGGGCCGCAGCCCGGCCATGATGACCGGCTACCACAAGCAGCCGGCCAAGACAGCCGAGGCCGAGTGGCACGATGCCGACGGCAACCGCTTCATCCGCACCGGCGATGTGGGCCGCTTTGATGAAGACGGCTTCATGGTGCTGTTTGACCGCCGCAAGGACATGGTGATCTCTGGCGGCTTCAACATCTACCCCAGTGACCTGGAAGCCGTGCTGCGCGGCCACCCTGCGGTGGCCGACTGCGCGGTGGTGGGCGTGCCCAGCGCTGAATGGGGCGAGACGCCGGTGGCCTATGTGGTGCGGCGCGACGGCGCCACCGAGACCGAAGACGACATCCGCGGCTGGATGAACCAGCAAGTGGGCAAAACCCAGCGCCTGAGCGGCCTGCGCTTTGCCGACGAGTTGCCGCGCAGCGCCATCGGCAAGGTGCTCAAGCGCGAACTGCGCGACGCCTGGCGCTGAACCTGCACCGCGCCCGCCCGGGCGATGGCGACCATGCCGGCGTCATCCGGCGTTCGATGACCCAGCCATGCTGGCGCGCCGGCCGTACCTGTGCATCGGCTGCAAGATCGTGATGCTGGTGATGGCGCACAAACACCGTCTCGTCGTGCCGCCGATCTGGACGCCCATGTCGTCGACCTGGGCGGTTTGTGCCCGTGCCCACCTGGACCGCAGGATCAGGCCGAGCGCACCAGCGGCTGATGCAGCGCAGGGCCCGGCCCGGGATTGCCGATGACGCCAGCAAGAAAGCAAGAGCCGGGCCGCTGATCGGCGGGCTGGTGCCTGCGCCGATTGCAGACGGTGCCCTGGCGCGTGGTGTGCGGTGTCGCACAGACAACAAATTTGTCGGGCTGCGTTACACCCATCAAGTCAGGTTGCTGTAAGTCATTGTCAGTTACGGGTGGCACGCACGTTGCTCTGGACAACATACCAACGGGCTTGCCACCCGTTCAGGGGAGGGGGGCCATCCGACGCACTCCACACGAAGCTGCCCGGCAAACAGCGCGCGAGCGTCTGCAGTCGCAGCGGTCGTGATCACGTTCATTCGATTGGAGATCGGCATGTTGTCTGAAACCCTGGTTCGTCCCGTCACGCTCCCTGCCCGGGCGCTGGCGAGTCGCTTGACACATTGGCTGGTGGCACTGCTTGCCAGCCTGTTTGCATTGGCGCCAGCCTTGGCGGCAGTGGACAGCAAGGGCACCAGCTTCTGGCTGATGTTCCCGGCCAACTTCTCGGGCGCGGCGCTCACCCTGTTCATCACGGGCGACACGGCCACCACCGGCACGGTCAGCATTCCGGGCAGCGGCTTTTCCACCCCGTTCTCGGTGACGCCCGGTGTCGTGACATCCGTGCCCGTGCCGAATTCGGCCGAGGTGACGGCGGTCGACAGCATCACCAACCAGGGCATCCGCGTGGTGGCCAACGCCGAGGTCACCGTGTATGGCCTGAGTCGTCTCCAGGCCACCACCGACGCCTTCCTCGGCCTGCCGACCGACGCACTGGGCACCGACTACATCAACCTCGGTTTCCGCAACGTCAACATCGTCAACGCCACGCAGTTCGGCATCGTCGCCACGCAGAACGGCACGGTGGTCACGATCACGCCCACCGCCCAGGCGGGCAGTCGCACGGCCGGCGTGCCGTTCTCGGTCACGCTGAACCAAGGGCAGACCTACCTGCTGCGGTCCACGGCATCTTCGCCCGCCGACCTGTCGGGCTCCCTGATCAGCGCCACGGCGCCCATCGCCGTGTTCGGCGGCCACCAGTGCGCCAACATCCCGTCGGGCAACGTGGTGGCCTGCGACTACATCGTGGAGCAGCTGCCGCACACCGGGACCTGGGGCCGGTCCTTCGCGACCATGCCGCTGGCCACGCGGATCCTCGGCGACACTTTCCGCATCCTCGCTTCGGTCAATGGCACCGTCGTGTCGGTGAACGGCGTGAACGTTGCCACGCTGAACCGCGGCCAGTTCCACGAGCAGACCATTGCCGGCCCGGCCAGCATCAACGCCACGCAGCCGGTGCTGGTGGCCCAGTACTCGAACAGCTCGTCGTTTGACGGTGTCACTTCCGACCCGTTCATGATGCTGATTCCGCCGTTCGAGCAGTTTCTGGCCTCCTACACGGTGACCACCCCGGCCAGCGGCTTCAACACCAACTTCATCAACATCGTGGTGCCCAATGCCTCCGTGGGCGTCGTGACACTGGACGGCACACCCGTTCCCGGGGCGTCCTATACCGCCATCGCCGGCACCGGGTTCTCCGGGGCACGGCTGCCGGTGACGCTGGGTGCGCACAACCTGTCCGGCCCGCTGCCGTTCGGCGCCTTCATGTACGGCTTCGCCAGCTTCGACTCCTACGGCTATCCGGGCGGCCAGTCGTTCGACGAAGTGGCCAAGGTCACCAGATTGACGCTGTCGCCCGCCACCTCCACCGGCACCATCAACACCCAGCACTGCGTCAATGCGGCCGTCAGCGACCAGTTCAGCCAGCCGGTCCCGGGTGTGCGCGTCGATTTCACCGTCACCGGCGTCAACCCGCGCACCGGGTTCGTCAACGCCAACTTGTCCGGCGTTGCGCAGTACTGCTACACCGGCACCAACCTGGGCACCGACACCGTCGGCGGCATCGTCAGCACCATCGCCGGCAACAACGTGACCCGGACCTGGACAGCGACGGTGGTTGCCACCTGCGACATCGACCGGGACGGTGACATCGACATCAGCGATGTCAACGTGGTGCGCGCCGCAATCGGCCAGACGCCGGCGGCCAACGACCCGCGCGACGCCAACCTTGACCGCAAGATCACCATCAACGACGTGCGTGCCTGCACGCTGCGCTGCACCCGCGCGAATTGCGCGGCGAACTGAACCGCACAACGCACATCAACCAAGGAAGTGCCATGAAAAAACTCTTGAGCGCCATTGCGATCGCTGCGTCGGGCCTGCTCGCGCAGGGCGCAGCACAGGCCGCACCCATCCTGTCACTGGTGCCCGGCGCGACCACGGTGGCCACCGGCGGCAGCGTCAACGTCGACCTGGTGATCTCCGGTCTCTCGTCTGTCAATGAGATCGTCTCGGGCTTCGACCTCGACGTCTTCTTCAACCCGGCGGTGCTGACGGCCAGCATCCTGTCCACGACGTTCACGCCTTGGGGTACGGGGACCAACATCCTTCTATCGCAGCAGGTCGTGGCGCCCGGCCACGTCGCGTTCACCCTGGCCGCCTTGCTGGACGATGCAGCACTGGCCGCGCTCCAGGGCGACAGCGTCGTGCTGTCGACCATCAACTTCACGGCGGGGGCTGTCGATGGCTTCAGCAACATCAGTTTTGGCGCGGATGTCGACTTCGAGCGCAATGTGGCCGGACGCACTGCCGTCAGCCTGAACCAGGCCACGACCGGCACCTGCGTCGCCGTGGGCCAGGGCGCCTGCAACACGGTGCCCGAGCCTGCGTCTTATGCGCTGGCGTTGCTGGCCCTGGGCGGCGCTTTCGCGCCCAGCCTCCTGCGCCGCCGCGCCAAGAAAACGGCCTGAACCCCAGCCTGCAGCGCGCCATGGCGCGTGCTGCGCGCAAACAGAGCCCCTGGCGTGACTGCGGCAGGGGCTCTGTGCTTCCAGCCATCCGGCTGGCCTGGTTTGCGCGTCGGCCGCCAGCCGATGCTGTTGTTGCCGGCGGTGCAAACGCTCAACGCGCGCTGCGTTACGGCGTGGGCGGCAGGGCGGCGGCCGCAGCGGCGCGCAGCTTGTCCTTCTTGCTGGGGCGCTTGCCCTTGATGCCGCCAGTGGCATCGGCGGGGGCGGGCGGCAGCGGCGGGGCGGCGGGTTCGAAGCCGGGCACCACCTCGCGTGGCACGCGCTGCTGCTGGCGCTTCTCGATCAGGCGGAAGTGGGCCTCGCTGCCCGGCGCGTCGGCCAGGATGAAGCTGACCGCCATCCCGCTGGCGCCGGCCCGGCCGGTGCGGCCGATGCGGTGGGTGTGGTCCACCGCCGCGCGCGCCAGGTCGTGCTGCACCACCACGCCCAGGCCGGGCAGGTCGATGCCGCGTGCGGCCAGGTCGGTGGCCACCAGCACTGGCAGGCGGCCGGCACCAAAGGCTGCCAGCGTGGCGGCGCGGCGGCCGGGGCTCTGGCTGCCGTGCAGGGCCTCGGCCTGCAGGCCGTTGCGGCGCAACTTGTCGGCCACATGCTCGCTGGCGTACTGCGTGGCCACGAACACCAGCACCCGCTGCCAGCCTTCGGTGGCCACCAGGTGGCGCAGCAGGGCGTTGCGCCGGCTGCTGTCGATGACGATGGCACGCTGGGTGATGGCCGGTGGCGGCGCGGCATGCGTGCTGTCGCTGGCGTCCACCTGCACCGGGTTGTGCAGCACCTTGCCGGCCAGGGCGCGCACCGCATCGGGCATGGTGGCGGAAAACAGCAGGGTCTGACGCCGGGCGGGCAGGGCGGCCAGCACCTGCGCCAGTTCATCGGCAAAGCCCAGGTCGAGCAGGCGGTCGGCCTCGTCCAGCACCAAGCTGGCCACCGTATCCAGGCGCAGCGCGTTGTGGGCCAGCAGGTCGAGCAGGCGGCCGGGCGTGGCCACCAGCAGGTCGGCCCCGCCACGCAGGGCCAGCAGTTGCGGGTTGATCGACGCGCCGCCGACAGCCACCACCAGCCTGGGCGCACCGGCCACGCCGGCCAGCAGGGTGCGGGCGGTGGCGGCGGTCTGCAGCGCAATCTCACGCGTGGGGGCCAGGATCAATGTGCGCAAGACACGCGGCGCCGCCCGTTTGGACGGGGCCGCCGGCGCCGCCAGGGCGCGCTGCAGCAGCGGCAGAAGAAACGCGGCGGTCTTGCCCGAGCCGGTGGGCGACATGGCCAGCACGTCGCGCCCCTGCATCGCCACCGGTAGCACAGCCGCCTGCACCGGCGTGGGCAGTGACCAGCCGGCGGCAGCGGCAGCGTCGGCCAGCACGGTGCCCAGGCCCAAGCTGCTGAAGCTCAGGCCAGGCGGGTTAGCAGGGGGCAGGGACGGTGTCGGCACGCAGGGCAGGGCAGGGCGGTCGCCCGTGGTGGCCAGTGTACGGCCCGGGCCGTGTTAGCTTGTCGGCCCGCCATGCGCCCGATCTGCCCCCGCTGCCAACGCCCGCTGCCGGCGTGCCTGTGTGCCTGGGTGCGGCCCACGGCCAACCGCCTGCCGCTGCTGGTGCTGCAGCATCCACAAGAGGCCGGCCATGCCAAAGGCAGTGTGCGGCTGCTGCAGTGCAGCCTGGCCGATTGCACCGTGCAGGTGGGTGAGCACTTCAGCGCAGAGGCGCTGGGTGCCTGGCTCGGCCCGGCCGGCAGCAGCCTGTTGTTGTATCCGGACAAAACCGATGCGCTGCCTGCCACTGGTCGCCCTGGTGCGCCGGCAATTGCTGCACGGCCCCTGCCAACTCCCGACCGCCTGGTCCTGCTGGATGGCACCTGGCGCCAGGCGCGTGGCTTGCTGCGCGCCCATCCGCTGCTGCAGGCCCTGCCGCGTTGGGCCCTGCCGGATGTGCCGCCGCCGCGCTACGCCATCCGCCGTGCCCACCAGCCAGCGCAGCGCTCCACGCTGGAGGCGGCCTGCGCCGCCCTGGGGCTGCTGGAGGACCGACCGGTGCACTATGCGCCGCTGCTCGATGCCTTCAGCGCCTGGGTGGCCCAGCTGGCCGCGCGGGCCGAGGCCGGGCGCGGGCTCAGCGCAGCGCGCCCAAGGGCTGGAAGCTGACGGCGCTGCCCAGGTCGTCCAGGCACAGGCGAGGGTTGCTGGCCAGCCGGCTGCTGCGCTTGGTGGTGGCGTCGGACTGGGCATTGCCGCTGGTGACCAGCACCGCCGCAGTGAGGAAGTTGATGCTGGTGTCCTGCGTGTCCAGCGTGGCCCGGTGGGTCTGCAGCGTGTCGTGGCCGATCAGCCGCACGCAGCGGCGTTCCAGCCGGAAGCGGTAGGTCTGCAGCGCCGATGCGTACGAGCCGGCGGTGCTGGTCAGCCCCAGCGACAGGCTGAAGCTGCCCGGCTTGCCGGCGGCGAGCTCGCCGTTGGCCAGCGGGTCTTCCTGCGTGGCCAGGTCCACCTGCGGCACCAGCCTGGCGTTCTGCGCCGCCAGCGCCCAGCCGCTGCGCTGCTGCAGCAGCACCGCCAGCACCCGCTCGGGCGAGCGGCCGGCACCGGATGGCGCAGGGGGTGTGTCGGGCTGCAGCAGCAGCACCGCATCGGCGCGGCCGTCGCGGTTCAGGTCAGCCGCCACCTGCTGGCTGATCTGCCAGCCGCTGGGCACGAAGCCTGCCGGGCTGGCGGCCGTGGCGGGCAGGGCAGGGGGCTCGGCAGCGGCAGTGCCCGCCCCTGCCCCCGCCCCCCAGGCCACGGCCAGGGCCCAGCCCAGGCGGCGGCAAGGCAGGATGAAGTACGCCGAGGCCCATACTGGCATCAGGCGGCCCAGATCTCCAGCGCCCGGGCAGTGGCGGCGCGGCGCTCGACCAGGGCGAGCTTGGCAGGGCCGTTGACCCGCTCGGTGATGGCCTCGATGTCGCCGTCATCGGCCAGCGGCGAGCATTTCTTGGCGTCCCAGAAGGCGAAAGCCACCTTGGCGGCGGTGGGGTTCACACGCACCCAGTCGGGGTGGTTCTCCAGGTCCAGGCCGATCAGCTTGCCCATCTCGCGGTAGTTGAAGCGGCCGGTCAGCTGCTTGTAGCCCGAGCCGCGGTACTTCCAGCCGTCACCGCTGGCCTCGTCGCCATTGCCCAGGTCGGCCCGGCCGCCGTACACCCGGTTGGCGATCGCCTGCGGCCCCTTGGCGATCAAGGCCTTGGCGTCCTCGATGCCCTTGACGCGGGAGAACAGCGCATCCAGCCGAGCGGGGTCGCGGTAGTTCATGTTTTCTTCCATCGTCCTGAAGCCGCCGGTTTCCACCGAGATCTGCCCCAGGAAGGCGCAGATCCTGCGCAGATTGTCCACCGTGCTTTCCTTGCGTGCGGCCTCCATGCCGGCCGCATGTGCGGCGGCGTCCTGGATGCCGGGTGCGAACTTCAACAGCTTGTCAGCGGTGATCATGGTGTCGTCCTCGTGGTGGCGGGGGGTGGTGGCGGGCGATGGTCTGGCCATCGGCCGTGCAGGTTAGCGGTGCACACCAGCCGTCACATCGACCGCATTGGTGACACCCGTGCGACAGGCCGGGCAAACACCCAAAGCCGGGCCGGGCCGCCATCCGGACAATCCCGTGTCACGTTCACCCCTCAGCAGGAGACCCCATGTACCCCGGCCTGTATGCCCAGAAGTTTGCCGACCGCCCCGCCTTCATCATGGCCAGCAGCGGCGAAGCCGTGACCTATGGCGAGCTGGAAGCCCGCAGCAACCGCCTGGCCCACCTGCTGCGCGCCCAGGGCCTGCAGCGCCTGGGCCACTATGCGGTGTTCATGGAGAACAACAGCCGCTATGTGGAAACTTGCGTGGCCGGTGAACGCAGCGGCCTGTACTACACCTGCATCAACGGCTACCTGCAGGCCGACGAGCTGGCCTACATCCTGAACAACAGCGAATCCAGGCTGCTGATCACCTCGGCCGAGAAGCTGCCGGTGGCCCGCCAGGCCCTGGCCGACTGCCCCGATGTGGCGCTGTGTCTGGTGGTGGGCGGGGGCGCGGCCTGCGAGGGCACGGCCGGTGCCGCACGGGTGACCGACTACGCTGCGGCGGTGGCGGCCCACGCGGCCACGCCGATCGCCGACGAAGCGCTGGGCACGGCGATGCTGTATTCGTCGGGCACCACCGGCCGGCCCAAGGGCATCCTGCGGCCGCTGCCCGAGAACCCGCCCAGCGAGGGCCTGCCGGTGTTCAGCTTCCTGTCCAAGCTGTGGCAGTGCGAGGAAGGCATGCGCTACCTGTCGCCCGCGCCGCTGTACCACTCGGCGCCCCTGGCCAATGTGAGCGTGGCCCTGCGCCACGGCGGCACGGTGGTCATCATGGAGCACTTCGACCCGCAGCAATACCTGGCCCTGGTGGCGCAGCACCGCATCACCCACACCCAGCTGGTGCCGACCATGTTCAGCCGCATGCTCAAGCTGCCCGAGGCCGACCGCCGCCGGCACGACCTGTCGTCGCTGAAGATCGCGGTGCATGCCGCCGCGCCCTGCCCGGCCCAGGTCAAGGAGGCCATGATCGACTGGTGGGGCCCGATCATCCATGAGTACTACGGCGCCACTGAGGCCATGGGCTTCACCGCCTGCAACACGCCCGAATGGCTGGCCCACCGTGGCACCGTGGGCCGGGTGCTGATGGGCGACATCCACATCCTGGACGAGCAGATGCAGCCGGTGCCCCGGGGCCAGACCGGCGAGATCTGGTTCAAGACCGCCAACCCCTTCGCGTACTACCAGGACCCGGACCGCACCGCGTCGACCCGCTCGGCCGACGGCACCATGACCACCGTGGGCGACATGGGCTACCTGGACGACGACGGCTTTTTGTACCTGACCGACCGCAGCACCTTCATGATCATCAGCGGCGGCGTCAACATCTACCCGCAAGAGTGCGAGAACCTGCTGATCACCCACCCCAAGGTGGCCGATGCGGCGGTGTTCGGCGTGCCCAACGCCGACCTGGGCGAGGAGGTGAAGGCGGTGGTACAGCCGGTGGCCGGCCTGGCCCACACGCCCGAGCTGGCAGCCGAGCTGATCGCCTTCTGCCGCGCCCACCTGGCGCACCTGAAGTGCCCGCGCAGCATCGACTTCAGCCATGAACTGCCGCGCCTGCCCACCGGCAAGCTGTACAAGCGCAAGCTGCGCGACGCCTACTGGGCCGGCCACAAGACGCGGATCGTCTGACCCCCCGGCACGGCCTGGCGGCGCCTGCCGCGCTGGCCGTGTCCCGCAGGCGGCGCCTTGGCGGCACATGATGGCCGACAATGCAAGGCTCCCATGAACGAACGACTGAAGACGGCCCTCGCCGACGCTACCCCCGGCGAGCTGGTCAGCTGCAAACTGCCCACCCGCTGGGGAGAGTTCGACCTGCACGGCCTGGTCGACCCCGCCACCGGCCAGGAGCATGCGGCCATGAGCCTGGGCGACCTGCGCTCAGCCGAGCCGGTGCTGATCCGCATGCACAGTGAATGCCTGACCGGCGACACGCTCTACAGCCTGAAGTGCGACTGCGGCGCGCAGCTCGAGGCCGGCCTGAAGGCCATTGCCGACGCCGGCCGCGGCGTGCTGCTGTACTTGCGGCAAGAGGGGCGCGGCATCGGCCTGGTCAACAAGATCCGCGCCTATGCGCTGCAGCAGGCCGGTGCCGACACGGTGATGGCCAACCGCATGCTGGGCCTGCCCGACGATGCGCGCGACTACGGCATTGCCGCGCGCATGCTGCGCGACCTGGGCATCGCCCAGGTGCGCCTGCTGACCAATAACCCGCAAAAGGTGGATGCGCTGCAGGTGCTGGGCATCGACGTGGTGGCCCGCGTGCCGCTGCACACGCCGCCCAACCCGCACAACCGCGGCTACATCGAGACCAAGGCCCAGCGCATGGGGCACTACGCGGCGGACGACCTGGCCTGATCACGCATGGCGGACGCCGCAGGGCGTTCGCAGGCTGGCGAAGAGTTGGCGGCGGTACAAGCCGCCAGGCTTTGCGCCCTACAGCTCGGCAATCTGCCCGGCCTGCTGCAGTTCGCGCAGCTTGAACTTCTGGATCTTGCCCGAACCGGTCAGCGGGAACTCGGCCACGCTGAACCAGCGCCGGGGCGTCTTGTGCGGCGCCAGGTGGGCGCGCATGAAGTCGATCAGCACGGCCTTGTCGATCACCGCGCCGGGCGCCGGCCGCACAAAGGCTGCCACCTCCTCGCCCCACTTCGCATCGGGCAGGCCCATCACCGCCACGCTGCCCACGCTGGGGTGGCGGAACAGCAGTTCTTCCAGCTCGCGCGGGTAGATGTTCTCGCCGCCACGGATGATCATGTCCTTGAGCCGGCCTTCCACCGTGCAGTAGCCGCGTGCGTCCATCGCGCACAGGTCGCCGGTGTGCAGCCAGCCGTCGGCGTCGATGGCGGCGGCCGTGGCCTCGGGCATGTCGAAGTAGCCGTGCATCACGTGGTAGCCGCGGGTGCAGTACTCGCCGATCGCCCCGACCGGCAACGTGGCGCCGGTGGCCGGGTCGATGATCTTGACTTCCACATGCGGCATCGGCCCGCCCAGGGTGTCGGCCTTGTCCTGCACCGTGTCGTCGGGCCGGGTCATCTGCGCCACCGGCGAGCATTCGGTCTGGCCGAAGACGATGGTGAAGGGTGCGCCCAGGGTCTGCTCCAGCCGCGTGACCAGGGCCGCCGGCACGGTGGACCCACCGGCGCAGATGGCGCGCACCGACGACAGATCGGTCTGCGCAAAGCGCGGGTGCTCCAGCATCGCGATCAGCATCGTGGGCACGCCGACCATGGCATTGCCCTTGTAGGTCTCGAACAGCTCCAGCACCAGGCCCGGCTCGAAGGCCTCGAGCAGCACCTGGGTGCAGCGGCGCGACACCGCCCCGATCACGCAGCACACGCAGCCGCCGGTGTGGAACAGCGGCATGGTGGTGATCCACACCGCGCCATCGCCCACGCCCATGCGGTCTGCCGTGTGGGCGCCGTTGTTGGCCAGGCCCTGGTGGTGCAACAAGGCGCCCTTGGGGAAGCCGGTGGTGCCGCTGGTGTACTGGATCATCACCGCGTCACGCGGCTGCACCTGGGGCAGGGCGATGCGGGTGTCGTCGCCGGCGGCAATGAAGGTGTCCCAGTCGTCGAAGCGGATGATGCTGCGCAGTGTGGGGCAGGCTGGCATCACCTGCTGCACCGTGGCCAGCATCGGGTTGCCGCGGAACTGGTCGGCCACGAACACGCCCGATGACTTCGACTGGTTCAGCACGTACTGCACTTCTTGCGCGCGCAAGGCCGGGTTGACGGTGACCAGCACCAGGCCGGCCAGCGCGCAGCCGAATTCCATCATCACCCATTCGGGCCGGTTGGCCGACCAGGCCGCCACCCGCTCACCGGGCTGGAAGTGGGTGAGCAGGGCGCGTGCGGTGCGCTGGCTCTCGGCGTACAACTGGGCATAGGTCCATTGCCTGCGCTGGGCCGGGTCGGGCGTGCCGAAGATCAGCGCAATGCGGTCGGGCGTGGTCTCGGCAGCCCAGGCCAGCAGCGCACCCAGGGTGGTGTCGCGCAGCGGCGGGGTGGTGGGGCCGAAGGCGTGGGAGCTGGTCAGGGCCATGGTGCGGATGGGCAGTGGGTGCGACAAGCGCCATTGGAAACCTGGCCGGCCGCAGCCGGTGTCAGGGCAAACGACAGATGCCAGCGGCGCCTGCCGCGCCGGGCTGGCCCAGGGCGGCGGCTCAGCCGGGCAGGGCCCCGGCCGGCTGCAGCAGTGCGCACACCGCTGCGGTCACCTGGGCCGTGGTGGCCTGGCCGCCCAGGTCGCGGGTGTGCAGCGCCGGGTTGGCTGTCACCTGCTCGATGGCGGCCATCAACTGCCGGGCCGCGTCGGCTTCACCCAGGTGGTCCAGCAGCATCACGCAGCTCCAGAACGTGCCCACCGGGTTGGCCACCCCCAGGCCCATGATGTCGAAGGCCGAGCCGTGGATCGGCTCGAACATGCTGGGAAAGCGTCGCTCCGGGTCGATGTTGCCGGTCGGGGCGATGCCCAGGCTGCCGGCCAGCGCCGCTGCCAGGTCGCTCAGGATGTCGGCATGCAGGTTGGTGGCGACGATGGTGTCCAGCGTGGCCGGGCGCATCACCATGCGGGCGGTGGCGGCGTCGACCAGTTCCTTGTCCCAGGTGACGTCGGGAAACTCGCGGCTGATCTGCAGCGCGATCTCGTCCCACATCACCATGGCGTGGCGCTGGGCATTGCTCTTGGTGACCACCGTCAACAGCTTGCGCGGGCGGCTCTGGGCCAGCCGGAAGGCATAGCGCATGATGCGCTCGACCCCGGCGCGGGTCATGATCGACACGTCGGTGGCCGCCTCGATCGGGTGGCCCTGGTGCACCCGGCCGCCCACGCCGGCGTACTCGCCCTCGGAGTTCTCGCGCACGATCACCCAGTCGAGCTCCGGGCCGGAGACGTGGCGCAGCGGCGAGGTGATGCCGGGGAGCACGCGCGTCGGGCGGACATTGGCGTATTGGTCGAAGG
>JARXAJ010000124.1 GCA_029865965.1 Aquabacterium sp. | reverse complement strand
CCCGTGGCCGGCACGCCGGCCAGCAGCGCGGCGGTGGTGCCGGTGCGGGCGGCGTGCAGTTGCAGCACACGCAGCGCGCGTTCGGGCTGGCGGGCCGCCAGCAACTGCTGCAGCCAGCCGGCCAGCGCGCTGTGGGCATCGGCCATGAAGGGTGCGCTGTCGCCCAGGGCTGCCAGGAAGCTGGGGTTGGGGCCGTCGGCGGCGTCCGGTGCGCCGTCGGCCGCAGGGGCGTCGTCGGGCGGGGCCAGGCGCGAGACCAGGCGGTCCACCACGGGCAGCAGCAGCATCAGTTCAGCCGTCAGGGCCGGGCGGGCGCGCAGTGCCGACTGCCACAGCGCGTCCACGACGGGCTGCGCGCCAGCGAACTGCAGGCCGTCGTCGGCGTCGTTCAGCCAGCCGTCGGCCTGGGCCATCTGCAGCAGCGCGGTGGCCAGCGGGCGCAGTTCGGCCGGCACGCGGGCACGGCGCCACAGCGCATTGGCGGCAAAGGGCTCGCCCGCCGCCAGGCCGGCTTCGGCATGCAGGCGCTGCAGGGCCTGGGCGGCGATGGCGCCGCACAGGCTATCGATGAGGGCGCCGTCTTCGGGCGTCCAGCGTGGTGCTTCGGCCGCTGGCGGTGCGCTGAGCGTGACCGCGTGGACGGCAGCGGGCAGCGGCACCGCGGCAGCCGTGTCGGGGCGCCAGCGGTCGGCCAGGTGGGGGGTGTCCTGCCCGGCGCGGAAGTCGACCTTCTGAAACGAGGTGCCGTCGGTCACCATCAGGCATTCGCCGTTGTCGTCGTACAGCGTGAAGCGCGCACGGCCAGCACGCGGACTGTCGCGCAGCAGCGTGACCTCGCACCACAGCGCGCGCGGCAGCGGCGCGAAGGAGCGCAGCCGGTCTACGCGCACAGGGATGCAGGCCAGTGGTTCCGGGTCGCGCTGCGCCAGCAGCGTCACCAGCGCCTGCAGGCAGGCGTCGAGCACGGCAGGATGGCTGCGGTAGCCGTCGAGTGCGGTGTCGGCTTCGCCAAAGGCTTCGGGCAGTTCGACGCGGGCGATGGCACGCAGGCCACCGTCGTCGGTGGACAGCGCAATCGACTTCAGGCCTTGGAACAGCGGGCCGTAGTGCATGCCACGCCGCACCGTGCCGGCGTAGTGCGCGGCAGGGTCCATCTGCTTGTGCAACGTGGCCAGCGCGGCCGCCACATCCAGCTTGGGCGGCCGGTGGCTGGCCTCTGCACGCGTGATGCGGCAGCGGGCATGCACGGTGGTTTCGTCATGGTCGCGGGTGGCCACTTCGCAGGTGCCGTCGCTCGCGTCCACGCCCATGTGCACCCGCGGCCAGGGGCTGTTGCCGGGCAGCGTCATGGGCTTCAGAAAGTCAAGGTCCTCCAGCTGCAGGGGCACATCGCCGTGCAGGCTGCGGCCGGCGGCCAGTGCCATCTCGATGTAGCCGGCACCGGGGTACAGCGCCGAGTCCTGGATCACGTGATCGGCCAGATAACCCAGCCGCGTGCGGTCCAGCACCTGTTCCCACGAGGGCTCGATGTCGGTGGCGCGCCAGCCCAGCAGCGGGTGTTCGCGGGTGCGCGCGCGCACCATGCCGGCCAGCGGCGTCGTGCCGCGCCAGTGGCGCTGGCGGTGCCAGGCGTACAGCGGCATGGGCAGCCGCACGGCCGGACGCTGGGCCAGGCCGCAGGGGTCTGCCAGGCCGTGTGCGTAGGCCTGCAACACGGCTTGGCGCATCAGTTCGGGTTCGGACACCTGGCCTTCACGCGGGCGGCGCAGTGTGGTCAGCACCTGGGCGGCGGTGTCGCGCGCCTTGGCGGTTTGCAGCACGTAGTCGCGCAGCACGGGGTGCGGGCTGATCTCGATGAGCCCGGTGATGCCCAGCTCAACCAGCAGGTGCGTGGTGCCGGCCTCAAACACCACGGGCTCGCGGATGTTGCGCCACCAGTAGGTGGCGTCCAGCTGCTGGCCGTCGATGACGCGGCCTTCCACCGTGGACACAAAGGGGCAGGTGCTGGCGTCGGGTTTCAGACCGGCCAGGCCCTTGAGCAAACCTTCCTGTATGCCATCCATGGCCTGCGTGTGGAAGGGGTAGTCCAGCGTGAGCATGCGCGCGAAGCGGCCGGCTTCGGTGAGCTCAGCGCACAGCTGTTCCAGTTGCACGCGGTCGCCGGCCACGGTGACGGCCGAGGGCGAATTGATGGCCGCCAGTTCCAGGAAGCCGCCGACGCGCTCGATGGCGGCACGGGCTTCCTCGGCCGACACGCCCAGCGCCGCCATGCGGCCCATGCCAGCGGTGGCCGACTGCGCCAGGCTGCGCTGGTGGATGACGTGGGTGGCCTGTTCCAGGCTCAGCGCGCCGCTGGCCCAGGCGGCGGCGGCCTCGCCCACGCTGTGGCCGATGACGGCGTCGGCTTCGATGCCGGCTTCGCGCAGCACAACGGTCAGGCCCACCTGGATGGCAAACAACGTGGGCTGCGCCACCTCGGTCTTGGCCATGCGCGAATCGGCTTCGTCGCGCAGCAACTCTTCCAGCAGCGACCAGCCGGCCAGTTGGCTGAAGATGCGGTCCACGTCCTTTACGGTGCGGCTGAACAAGTCGTGCGCCTGCATCAGTTCGCGGCCCATGGCCCACCACTGCGGGCCGTTGCCGGCAAACACAAAGGCGGTGCGCAGGCGGACGCCTTCCACGGCGGCCAGCGGCGCCTTGCCCACCAGCAGGCCGGGCACCGGCTCTTTGCCCACGGCGCTGCCGTCGCCGCGCCAGGCCGCGAGGCGCTGTGCGGCGGCTTCGGCCGTTGGCGCTTCCAGCACCAGGCGGTGGGCCAGGTGGCTGCGGTGGTGCAGCGCGTTGGCGCGCAGCGCTGTCCAGTCGGCGGCCTGCGGGCCGGCCAGGTGGTCAACCCAGCGTCCGGCCAGTGCGGCCAGTGCGGCTTCAGACTGTGCCGACAGCATCAGCAGTTCGGGCTGCGGCGGCCGGCCCGAACCGATGCCCACGGTCTGGGGTGCGGGCTTCTTGGACCGGTATTCCTGGATCACGCAGTGGCCGTTGGTGCCGCCAAAGCCGAAGGAGTTGACGCCGAAAATGAGCGGCTGTTCGGTCTGCGGCAGCGGGTGCGGCTGGTGCACCACTTCGAGCTTCCAGCCCTCGAAGTCGATTTTCGGGTTGGGCGTCTTGAAGTGCAGGTTGGCCGGTATCTCGCGGTGCTTCAGCGCCAGCAGCACCTTGGTGATGCCGGCGATGGCGGCGCCGTTTTCCAGGTGGCCGACGTTGGACTTGATGGAGCCGATGCGCAGTGGCACCGCGCCCCGGTTGTCCTTGCCCAGGATGTTGGCGATGGCCTCGCACTCGATGGGGTCGCCCACCGCAGTGCCGGTGCCGTGCGCTTCCAGGTAGTACACGTCGTCGGGCCTGATGCCGGCTTCTTCGTACACCTGCTTGAGCAGCGCCGCCTGCGCAACCGGGTTGGGCAGCGCGATGCCCATGGTGTGGCCGTCGGAGTTGACGCCGCTGGCCAGAATCACGCCCAGGATGCGGTCGCCGTCGCGCTCGGCTTCATCCATTGGCTTGAGCATCATGAAGCCGCCGCCTTCAGCCCGCACATAGCCTGCGCCGTTGGCGTCGAACGAGGTGCAGCGGCCGGCCGGCGACAGCATGGACGCCTTCGAGAAGCCGATGTACGAAGCGGGCGACATCAGCAGGTTCACCGCCCCCACCAGCGCCTGCGTGCACTCGCCGTGGCGGATGGCCTGCACCGCCTGGTGCAGCGCCACCATGCCCGACGAACACGCGGTGTCCACCGTCATGCTCGGCCCCTTCAGGTCGAAAATGTAGGACACGCGGTTGGACGCGATGCTCATCGACAAGCCCAGGTTGGTGTAGGCGTTGACGATCTCTTCGTTGACGAGTTCGGCGTAGTCGCGGCTGGACAGTCCGACGTAGACGGCGGTCTTGCTGCCGGCCAGCGCGCCCGGCACCAAACCGGCGTCCTCGAAGGCCTCCCAGGCCAGTTCCAGCAGCAGGCGCTGCTGTGGGTCCATCTGCGCCGCCTCGCGCGGCGAGATGCCGAAGAAGTCGGCGTCGAACTGGTCGACCTGCTCCAGATAGCCGCCGGCGAAGGTGTAGGCCCGGCCCGGCGTGCTGCGGTCGGCGTCGAGGAAGCCCTTGTCCCAGCGGCCTTCAGGAAAGTCTTGTATTGGATCGATGCCCGCTTTCAGGTGCGCCCAGAGCGCATCGGGGTTCTGGACGTTGCCGGCGTAGCGTGCGCTCAGGCCAATGACGGCGATCGGTGTGGAAGGCATGGAGGCTGACCCGGTGGAAAAGAGAAGTCGGTGATTCATGCCGCGCGAGGCGCGGCTGTTCGGTTTGGCGGCACGCCGGTGGCCGCACTTGAGGGCGGCGAGCCGGGCTCGGATCTGAATGCGAAAAAGCCCACGATCGCTGCCTTCGGCGGGTCAGGTAGCGTTGGTGCCGAAAGCGGCAGAAGTCCGGTTGGGCGGTCGCTTTCCAGGCGAGCCGCTGTCTTCCGGGACAGACGCTCCGTTAGGCCGCTGGCTGGCCCCTCCCTTCCCGGGAGCGGGCCACGCCGTCGGTCAGTGCCTCGTGGCAGCAGGGTCAGCGCCTGGTGTAGGCGCCGTTGTTGGTGACGCCGCCGCAGGTCCACTGCACCAGGCCCGCGCCCGCCGTGGTCAGGCTGCGCGAGATCGCGATGCACTTGCCGAGTGCTTGGCCACCAGCTTGCCGTCGACCCAGTTGAAGGTCTGGTTGCCGCCGCCATGGCAGCCCCACTCGTAGACACGGGCGCCGTCGGCGGTGGAGTTGCCATCGACGTCCATGCACTTGCCGGTGAGGGCGTTGCGCAGCATGAAGCCGCCCTCGGCCGGCTCCTGGGCCCACTGCTGGAGCACGCTGTTGTCACAGGTGTTCTGCAGGATGATGGTGCCGTCGGACCAGGGTTGGACCAAGCGCTTCAGTTCCAGGCACATGCCGCTGTGGTTCACCCTCATCGTGTAGCTGCCGCCCTTGAAGTAGTCCAGGAACTCCATCGGCTCGCCCCGACCGCTCGCGCCGACTGCCGGGAGGTTCAGGATGCAGTCCTTGGCGGCGCCGCCTTCCATCACCACGCGGCCGGTGGCGTCGATCTCGTGGCCGTTGGGCACCATCAGCTGTGGGTGGTCGAACGGCGCCTTGGCATAGCGCACCCGTTCGTCGGTGGTCGTCTTCATGAAGGCCACCAGCTTGCCGATCTCGTCCTCGGTCAGGCCCAACGGCGAGGTGCCTGCGTCAGCGTCGGCCAGATTGTTGTTGAAGTGATTGCCGCCGCGGTTGTAGAACTCGACCGCCTGGCGCAGCGTGAGCGCGCTGCCGTCGTTGAAGTACGGCGCAGTCAGATCGACATTGCGGATTGTCGGCGTCTTGAACGCACCGTTGACCGCGATGCGCTCGCCCGGTGCCACCGTCAGGTTCGGCGTGATGCCTATCAGATGCTGGAACGTGGTGGCGTCGACCTGCTGGCGTAGCGCGGTCAGCGACAGCGGCCGGCCGGTCGGGTTGTTGCCGCCTTTGGCGATGTCCTCGAAGGTCTTGCGGATCGTGATGTTGTAGTGGCCCTTGTCGTAGACCGCAGTGCTGCCGTTGCCCATGATCATGCGCGACATCGGCTGGCTCAGTACCTTGCGGATGCTGGCATTCGTGAACTCGGCGCCGCCGTGGCAGCTGGCGCAGTTTGCTTTGCCGAAGAACAGGCCCATGCCGGCCTTGGCGTCATTGGAGATCGCGCTGCTGTTGCCGGCCATGAAACGGTCGAACGGCGAATCGCTGGAAACCAGCGTAGCGCCATAGACCTGGATCGTGAGGCCGAAGAACAGGCTGAAGTTGGCCTCGGCCTGGCTGTAGCTCACGCCCTTGATCGTGACGCGCGTGCTGGAATTCCACCACTCGGGCCGGAACGCCGACTTGACCATCGCCATATAGTCGCCGGTCAGGCCCTTGCCCAGCAGGTTGCGCCTGATGGCCAGCACGCTGTCGGCCCCGCTGACATCTTGCGCGGCCAGCCGGCGGGCGGTCAGCATGCGACGGCCGACCTCGGGCCAGGTGCGGCCGGCGGCGGACATCTCGAAGTCGCTGACTACAGGATCGGTGGCCAGCGACGCGAGCGAGGCCCGGTCGATGCGCACCTGCACCGGCTCGGGCTGACCCATCGCATTGGTCTTGTAGACACGTGCGGCAGCGGCCATCGCGCCGGACGGGTTGACGCCGTTGAACAGATAAGTGGCGCGGCCGTCCCAGAAGTCGCGGAAGTTGAAGACCGAGTTGATCATCGTCGGCGTGTTGCGCGGCTCGACGCGGCGGGTCTGCAGCCCGTCCTTGTTGAACACCACGTCGCCCTTGAGGTGGAACTGGTCCTGCGACGCCCCCGGGGCCACGCCTGTGAACTGTGCGCTGAACACGCCCTGCGACGACGCAATGTCGTTGTGCGAGCGCAGGACGGCCGAGTGGCGGTTGTTCGGGTCGCTGAACATGTGGAACGGGAAGTCCTCGGGCTTGAACTGGTAGTTCACGCCGCCGACCTGGAAGCTGGTGTCGGGGTTCGGGCATTTGTTGACGTTGACCCGCAGCAGGCCCGGCGCCACCTGGTTGTGCGAGCGCGGGTCGGCACCGGCCTGGAAGTGGCAGCTGGCACAGGCGGTCTTGCCGTCGCTGCCGATCTGCATGTCCCAGAACAGCGCTTTGCCCAGCTGGATCGTCGCAGCCTTGCTGATAACGAACTGGTTGAGGTTCGACGGCTCGGGCACGGGAACGCTCTTCAGGCCCTCCGGCGTGGGCGCGGGTTCGACAGTCTGCGCCGTCGACGGGTGGGGAAGCACCAGGCTGGCAGCGACAACCAACAAGGCCGCTGCCATCCACACTGCCTGCCAGGAGCGGGAACGGCGCGCTGGGGCTCCAGCCCGTTCCATGTGCTTGCACTGCATCAGATCAGCTCCTGTTGAGATGTAAGGTGGGGTTGGGTGGGTCACGTGCCGCAGAAACTGGTGTCTGGGACACCGAGAAGAGGGTGTTCTCATCTCGTCGTGTAGGGTAATAATATTTACAGCAATCATAAGATTTTATTACTTTGTTCACAACACTCACTTAAGCATCGTGCTGTTGATGTTCTGTTGCATTTTGTAACGAATCCAGCAAGTCGCCCCGTCGGGACCCCCCCCAATGAAGAAGGGAGACTGCGGAGGCGTTGCCACAGACATACATCCGCGTTGCCTCACCCGAAATCCTGTGTTTGCCTGGCGGTCAGTAGCCCCAGAGACGGCTTCGGCGACCTGACTACCGGCGCGATGCGGTCTCTGTGGGCACGGGCTCAACGTGCCTGACCAGGCCCGGGCGCTGATCAAGACGCTCGGGCGCTGCGTCCCGCAGCCCGGGCGGACAGATGAGGAGTTCGCCCAGCGCTATGGTTGCGCCGTGCTGCCGATGCGCCCCGGCCACCCGCGCGACAAGCCCAAGGTGGAGGCCGCGATGCTGCTGGTGCAGCGCTGGATCCTGGCGCGCCTGCGCAGCCGCCAATTGTTCAGCCTGGCTGAACTCAACAGCGCCATTGCCGAGTTGCTGGTCAACCTGAACCAGCGGCCCTTCAAGAATCTGCCCGGCTACCGGCACGGCGCTTTCGAGCCACTGGACGGGCCAGTGCTGGAGCCGCTGCCGGCCGACAGCTTGCGCATCAGCCGCTGAAAGAAGGCCAAGGTCGTGGGTGGCACTGCAAGGCGGTCTGGGGCTGACTATGCCGCCGACAAGGGGGGCGTCTTGCCGATGTCGACGAGAGAATGTGCTTTGCGCTCGAGGCGGGAAAACCGCCCGTCAACGGGAGGAGTTGCGCGCGATCGAGCGGGCTTGTCGGGCTTCGACACGAAGTCGGCCCAGGCAACCATGATCGTTCGCCGCTGTTCGAGCGCGTCGTCACGAGCGTAGGCACGCTCGACGGCATTTCCGACGGTGTGGGCCAGTGACAGCTCGAGCAATTCAGGTCTGAAGTCGGTCCGCTCACGACCCCAGTTGCGAAACGTGCTGCGCATGCCATGAACGACGGCGGGTCGGCCAGGCGAGTCCGATGGCACGGCCTCGCGTTCGTGCAGCCGCTTGATCACCTCGTTGAGCGTGTTCTCGCTCAGGCGGCCCAGCTTGCTGCTGCCAGGGAAGAGATGCGGATTCCGGTCCAGGTGGGGGAGGGCCTTCAGCAGCTTCACCGCCCTGGGCGATAGTGGTACCCGGTGTGACCGGCCTGCCTTCATGCGATCTCCGGGGATCATCCAGACACCGGCTTCGAAATCGATCTCCGACCAGGTGGCCCCGCGAACCTCGCCGTCTCTGGCGGCGGTCAGGATGGCAAACTCGAGAGCCTTGGCCGCCAGGTCCGTCTGCTCCCTGTGCAGGCGGGCGACAAACGCACCGACTGCGTCCACGGGCAACGCCGGCTGGTGCCCTCGGCTCGTCACCTTCGTCGGCGCCGCCAGCGCATGTTCGAGGTGGCCGCGCCATTCGGCGGGGTTCTCGCCGTCGCGCAGACCGTGCGCCTTGGCCCAACTCAATACCAGCTTGATGCGGTCCCGAACGCGGTTCGCGGTCTCCGTCTTTACGGCCCAGATGGGCTTGATGATCTTCAGCACCATGGCCTTGTCGATCTCGGCCACCTGCACTTCCCCGATGACCGGGTAGGCGTAGTTCTTCAGCGTGTTTTCCCACTGCTGGGCGTGCTTGATGTTCTTCCAGTGCTGGCGGCGTTCCTCAATGTACTGCTCGGCGGCCTTCTGAAAGGTCATCGAGCGGGCAGCGGCGGCTGCCGCCTTGGCCTGCTCTAGCCGCTTCAGCACAAGAGGGTCACGGTTCTCGCGGATGTCGCGGTGCAGCGCCTCGGCTCGCTGCCTCGCGGCTGCCAGCGAGACTGTTGGGTAGGGCCCCAGACCGAGCGCACGGCGCCGGCCCGCCACCATGGCCCGCAGGACCCAAGATCTGGCCGGCGGGTTGCCCGGCGTTGCGGTGACCTGCAAGGCCAATCCAGGCACGGGGCCTCCGACCGAATGAAGGCCGACCTCGCGCAGGCTTCTCACCTGCTTGTCGGTCAGAACGAGGGCTCGCTTGGGCATTCTGTATCCACCAACCTATATCCTAATGGATGCTGGATGGCACGGTTCTGGTTGGATTTTTCTGGGACTCTCTCAACCGAAAAAGTCTTGTAAGTATATGATTATTAAATACTTTGTGGAACATCGTGGGACGTTCCTGGATTCGAACTCACCGGACGTCCACTCCGCCAGACATCTCAAGGGGCCCCTTCGGAAACGTCGGGGCCTTTTGTTTTTGGCGGGAGTTCAGCCGGATCAAGGGGATCAAGGGGGGTGAGCGAAGGGTCCGGCCGGTGGGCACTGTGGAGAGCCACTGTGTTCGCGACGACCAAGCGACTCCCGCCGCGTACGTGACCAGGCGCCCCAACTCATTTGCCTGGCAGTACCTCCGCCCGATCCGCTTGCCGCTGATCCAGAAAGTGCGGTCGATGGCCTGCGGCACGATGACTGTGCGCACCTTGCCCAACAGGTTCAGGATCACTGGCATGGCGACCAGTTGCCCAAGCGTCAGCAGCCCGGCCTTTCAGTAGCGCCGATCTGTGTGAGTCTTGCGGCTCAGTGATGAGCCCAAAGCGACCCAGCTGCCGGATCAGTCCGGCTGTTTGACGGCCTCACCTGATGACAGGTACCACAGGGGCTGCATGCAAACGGAGTGACCCGAATCATCCGAGGGTTCCGTCTGGTCAACATCGGATGCTTCTGTTGGTGGGGTTTGCCGGCGCGTCGCCCGATGCGCATCTTCCCGACGTTGGAGGATGCCTTTGGCAGAAGGAATTCCGACACTGTTGGTGTGCAGTGCGGCCCGGCCAGCGTGCGCTGGAAGCCCGTTGTGCCCGTACAGCGCAGCACGACCCAGAGGAGGAACCCGATGCCCACCATGAAACAGTTGAGCGACGCTGAACTTGATGTGCTCACCAGCGACGACGTGACCCAGTTGAAGGCCCAGGCACGCCTGCGCCGCACCAGCCTGGCTGCCAGCGGAGCCGAGCGCCTGGTGGCCGAGGGTGACTCGTGGTTCGATTTTCTGCCTGGCACCGACTTGATCGACTGCCTGGAATCGCAGGAAGGTTTCCGCATCGACAACTTCGCCCGCGCCGGTGACACGCTGGAGAACATGATCTTCGGCAGCCGCGTCAACGGCAGCGGCATCGCAGTCGATCCGCCGATCAACCGCGTGTTGGAACAGGTGGCTGCGATCCGGCCCCGGGTGCTGCTGTTTTCGGGTGGTGGCAACGACGTGGCCGGCGATGAGTTCGCCACTTACCTGAACCACGCGGATTCCGGCCTGCCGGTGTTGCGCGACCAGGTGGCCGACCAGATGATCGCCACTTTTGGCCGTTATCTCGAAAGGCTGCTCGAGAAGGTGGCCGCCCACTCGCCGACCACCCGGGTGCTGATGCATGGCTATGGACACGCGCTGCCCAGTGACCGTGGCGCCGGCATTTTCGGTATTGCGTTTGCCGGGCCGTGGATGCTGCCTGCGCTGCTGCAAAAGGGTGTGCGGGACGGCGCCACGCGCCGCGAGGTGGTGCGCAAGCTGATCGACCGCTACAACGCCATGCTGCAAGCGCTGGAGACCGGTTCAGGCGGCAAGCTCCTCTATGTCGACCTGCGCAGCGAGATCGACGATGCTGACTGGCGGGACGAACTGCACCTGAAGAACAGCGCCTACCGCCGTTGCGCGCGCAAGATCGCCGAGCGCATTCATGCGTTGCCGGCCGCTTGAGCTTTCCACCCGTTTGAATTGCCATTTGCGCAGGAGACCTCTGATGAGCATTGAAGACCTGTTGACCCATCGCCGGGCTGCCGGCGTGCTGGTGCGGCTCAACTCCACCGCCGCCAGCGACATGCATTCGCTGGCAGCCTTGTTCGACAACGAAGCCGGCTCGCGCGGGGCCTTGCTGAGCGCCGGTGTTGTACGCAAGCGCGGCAAGGCTGCGTCATCACCGGCACCGATGCTGGTATTTCCGAAGCTCGGCATGGCGTATGGCGCGATCACGCGCGACGGCCTGGACGCCATGCGCAAGCACAAGGCTGTGGCGGCGGTGTCGGAGGCCAACAGCCTGCGCATGATCCGGCCGATCCCGTACGCGGCCGCCGCTGCTGCAGCGGCACCGAGCAAGCCCGACAAGGGCCCGACCTGGGGCATCCGTGCGTTGCAGGTCGATGCCCTGTGGGCCCAGGGGCTCACCGGTGCCGGTGTGCTGGTCGGCCATCTGGACACCGGTATCGACGGCGCCCACCCGGTGCTGGAGGCTGCCATTGAAAAGGCAGCGGTGTTCAACCTGTTCGGCCAGGAGGGCAGGGCGTCCAAACCGCCGACCGACAGTGACGACCATGGCACGCACACCGCAGGCACGATTGCGGGGCGGCCGCACAAGAAGGTGCAAGTGGGCGTCGCGCCGGGTGCGAAGCTGCTGACGGCCGAAGTCATTGAAGGTGGTGATGCGATTGCGCGCGTGTTGGGCGGCATGGAATGGGCGTTGCAGAACGGTGCCCGGGTGTTGAACCTGTCGCTTGGCTGGCCCAATTACGTGGACAGCTTCCTGTCCATCGTTGACGCGCTGCGCGCCAACGAGTGTCTGCCAGTCATCGCCTCTGGCAATGAAGGCGAGGGCTCGACACGGTCACCCGGCAACTATGCGCAGGCCTTGAGCGTGGGCGCAGCAGGGCCAAGCTCACGTGTGCCCGATTTCTCTGGCAGCGAGATCATGGTGCGCGATGTCGACAGCATCGTCCCCGACATCGTGGCGCCAGGCGTTGACATCTGGTCTGCGGCGCCGGGCGGTGGCTTCCAGCGCATGCAGGGCACGTCGATGGCGACGCCGCATGTGGCTGGCCTGGCGGCGCTGCTGTTCGAGGCGTATCCAGACGCCACGGTGGCGCAGGTGGAGTCGTCCATCTTTGCGTCTGCCAAACGTCCCGGTTTCATGCCGGAGACGCGGGCCGGCCGCGGTATGCCCAATGCCGTGCGTGCCTTGGCGGCCCTGAAGCACGCCATCGCTTCGGGGGATGGCGCGACCTGACACACTTCCATAGCCTGTGCGTGGGCGCGGGGTTGTAAAATCTCGTGTTGCTTTGGTGTCATGTGCACCCGGGCCCAATGTGACAGGAGCTTGTGAGATGCAACCCAAAGTCGAGACCCGGCTTTTGCAAGCGTTGGAGTCCACCGCCGACGCGGACGACCTGATTGATGTTGTGTTCAGCTTCGAGTCGCCAGCCGTGCAAGCGGCGGCTGCCTCGGCGCCGCTGATGAAACACCGGGAACAGCGTGCCTCGGCGATGTCGAAAGCCATCGATCACGCCTTGGCACGTGCGGGCGAAATTGCCGGCATGCAGCCTACCCACGTGACACGTTTTCCGATGACCGGCAGCGCCTTCGTACAGGCACCTCGCAGCTATCTGCGTGCGCTGATCGACCAGGGCGAAGTGGCAGGCGCAGTGCTCAATTCGGGTACGAGACAGCGCTGATCCTCCTGCGCTGATTCCGCCTGTCAGGCGGCAGCCCATTGCTGCGGCCGCGCAGACCATGCTGACAACTGGCGCATGACGCCCCCGACGTAGGTAGCCTAAAAGGCTTGGTCGCGCTTGTCAGCGCTGGAGGTCACGCGCAATGTCGCGAAGCGCGATCGACCCTGTGAGTTGCCAGGTCGCCCGATCAGAGACGTTACGGCTGGCCCCACAGCGCCGCATTACGCGTCAGTCTGCGCGCCCGTTGCTGCCCTTGCCTGAACCCCGGTGCGCGGGCCTTGGGGCTGTCATGCAGGTTGCGCCTGCCCGGCCGCCTGCGCCGTGGCGGCCCGGCCCACCCGCCCGCCATGGCGCAGCAGGGTGCCGGAGTAGGTCTGCGTCTGCTGGTCGTCGCGGATGGTGACCTCGCCGTTCACCAGCACGTGGCGGTAGCCGCTGGCGCGCTGGATGCGCCGCCATTCACCGCCTGGCAGGTCGTGCACGATCTCTTCCGGCAGCACAGCCAGGTTCTCGAAGTCGTAGACGATGATGTCGGCCGGCGCGCCTTCCACCAGCACGCCGCGGCCGGTGAAGCCGGCCACCATCGCCGGCAGCGCCGACAAGCGCCAATGCGCTTCTTCCAGCGAGATCATCTGGTGCTCGCGCACCACTTTGCACAGGGTCTCGGTGGGGTAGCGGCCGGCCGTCAGGAATTTGGTGTGGGCCCCCCCGTCGGACACGCCGAACAGCACATACGGGTCGTCGACGATCTCCTTCAAGTGGTCGATGCGGCCGTTCGGAGACGCGGCGAAGAACTCGGTCTCCAGGCCTTCCTCGACCGCGATGTCCAGCATCACGTCGACGGGGTCCTTGCCCATCTTCTGCCCCGCCAGCGCCAGCGTGTGGTCCAGCCATTGCTGGTGCTTGGCCAGCTTGGGCCCGGTGATGACGATGCCCTGGATCGGGCCGGTGGCCGTTTGCGGCAGCTGGGTTTTCAGCGCCGCACGCCGTGCCGGGTCGCCCAGTTTGGCGATGCGCTCGGCCAGCGTGCCGGTGGTGGCTTCGCGCCAGGCCGGCGAGTCGTCGAACAGGTTCCAGTCCTGGAAGGTGAAGGCAAAGCCTGCGTCGGTGGTCAGCCCCTGGCCCACCACCCGGATGCCGCGCTCGCGGCAGCTGCGCAGCCAGCGCAACACGCGGCGGTGGATGTCGGGGCGGTGGTCGAAGGCCTGCACCACGTTCATGATCATCGGCCGGCCCGAGATGCTGGCCATCTCTTCATAGAAGGCCTGGTCCCGGGCGTTGTCGCCCGAGATCATCAGCATCTGCATGAAACCCGCGTTGCGCTCGCGCAGCACCGAGGCCAGCATCCGGCAGGTGTCGTCGTGCATCACATCGGTGGGCATCGGCGAGCCGTCGAAGTCACGCTGCACGGATGCAGGGCCGTCGGGCAGCATGCGCTGGGCCGACCAACCGCAGCCGCCGGCGTCCATGGCCTCGTGCAACAGCCGGCGCAGCTCGGCATGTTCGGCGTCGGTGGGGCGCCGGCCGGCCTTGGCGTCGTCCAGGCCCAGCACCCACACCAGCATCGGGCCGACGGGCACATACGGCAGGATGTTCACCGCCTTGGGCGTGCGCTCCACGCTGTCGAGAAACTCGGGAAAGGTCACCCAGTCCCAGGGCATGCCCGCGGCCATGGATGCCAGCGGAATCGCCTCGACCCGGGTCATCGACAGCATGGCCCGTTCACGCAGTTCGGGCTTGACCGGCGCAAAGCCGAAGCCGCAGTTGCCGATGGCCACCGAGGTGATGCCGTGCCAGCCCGACAGGGTGCAGTGCGGGTCCCAGAACACCTGTGCGTCATAGTGGGTGTGCAGGTCGATGAAGCCGGGGGCCACGATCAGCCCGGTCGCGTCGATCTCTTCGTCGGCCTGCCCGGGCGCAATGCGCCCGATCTTGGCAATCACCCCACCCAGGATGCCGATGTCGCCCCGGTACCGGGCAGCGCGGGTGCCGTCCACGATCATGCCGTTGCGAATCACCTTGTCATAGCGCATCTGCGGGCCCTTGTGTCGTCGGTTGGTGCGCGTGGCGGCCAACTCCGGCACCACGCTGTACCTGTCCAACCTTCGCACAGTTGCGGGCGCTGCGTCAACGGGGCCAGCCCTTGGCACGGGCGACTGGCCACCGGCTTGGGCCTGCGCACGCATGCAACTCCAACAGGTTGGGCTGCGTGGCCGTCGCCACCTCGGCGTCCCGGCCTGCCGCCGCACTTGCCGCTGTGCCCGGGTCTGAGCCTGGCTATCCTGCTCATTGGCGATCCTGCTTCTAACAAGGCCGAACTTGGAACCCGGCTTCGGCTGCAAACTCCGGGGTCTGGCAGTGCGGTTTGGCACCGCGCGGCGTGCGGCGTTGCCGTCGCCATCCACCACAGGAGTACCCCACCATGCCGAATGCCCGTTCCGCGAATGCCGTGCGTCTGGAGTTCGCCCCCGGCTCCCTGGTCCAGACCAACCTGTCGGGGGCGGCCTTCACCGGCGACTGGCTCTGGGTGGCGGGCGACGAGGCCTGCGGCCTGGACCGCCTGCGCCGGCTCGACCCTGTCGGGCCCGAGACCCTGCGCTTTGGCGACGTGCGCGACTTTCCGCTGGCCGAATTGCTCGATCTACCCGGCGCGGCCGATGAAGAGGCCGATCTCGAAGGCATGGCCGTGGCCGATGGCTGGCTTTGGGTGGTCGGCTCGCATGGCCTGAAGCGCAAGAATGCCAAGGCCGACCGCAGCCACGCCGACAACGCCAGGCGGCTGGCGAAACTGGCGCTCGACGGCAACCGGCGGCTGCTGGCCTGCCTGCCGATCGAGCCCGATGCCAGCGGCGCACCTTGCCTGGTGCGGCAGGCCCAGGACGGCCGGCGGGCACTGCGCCTGAAGGGCGACGCCCAAACCAACCTGCTGACACGCGCTTTGGCCGACGACCCGCACTTCGGCCCCTACATGGCCATCCCGGGCAAGGACAACGGCTTCGACATCGAAGGCCTGGCGGTGGACGGCAACCGGATGCTGCTGGGCCTGCGCGGTCCGGTGCTGCGCGGCTGGTCAGCGCTGCTCGAGATTGCCGTCGAAGCCCGTGCCGACCACCTGCGGCTGGCACCGCTGGACGACAGCGGCACGTTGGTGCGCAAGCACTTCCTGCAGCTCGACGGCCTGGGCGTGCGCGATCTGCACTTCTGCGGCGACGACCTGTTCATCCTGGCCGGGCCGACGATGGTGCTCAACGGCGACATCCGCGTCTTCAAGTGGCCGGCCGCCCGGCCGCTGCTGGCCGCCAACCGCGAGCCGGTGCGCTTCGAATCGGGCCTGAGCGAGTCGGTGCCGCTGCCGCACGGGCGCGGCACCAACCGCGCCGAGGCGATCTGCACACTGCCGCCCGGGTTGACTGCGGCCAACGCCAGCTGGCTGGTGCTGTACGACGCGCCTGGCGCCGACCGGCTGGACGGCGCGCACACCGTCTTCGGTGATCTGTTGCGCCGGGATTGAGCCCGGCCCCGCAGGCTTGCATGCCCGCCCATGGCCGGCTGCCCGCAGATCGATGACGCGGCTGATGCTGCGCGGGGCCATGGGCGCGCTGGGTGGGGCGCAGAGCGCGGAGCACTTCGACTTCCAGCATCTGGCGGTCTGGCCGTCTGAACCCGCCAGTGCTGGCGGTGTGCGTCAACACTCCGCGCGCCCGGCGCAATCAGCAGGGCGAGGTCTGCGGGCTGCAGACCGACCGCATGTGCCGCTTGCTGGCGTTGGCCCAGGCCGACCAACCAGCTGCGGGCGGTGGTGGTGCACCAGTTGGCCGCCGGCGGGGTTGCAGCAGGGCTATTGCCGCATCGCGCGTTGTGCCTAAGAGGCAGCCGCCCAGCGGTTCAGATGCGCTCAGGTCCGCGGGTTGCGGCCAGTCCGGGCCTGAACGCAGTGCACTGCCGTGGCCGGGGTTGCTGGCGGCGGGCTTCCCATCGGAAAAGCGGGAATCACCGTCTGACCGACGCTGGTTCTTCCGCGCTGAAGTGCAGGCCACACTGGTCGGCGTTGCCATTCGTCGAGGGGGAAAGCACACATGTTCTATGCACTCAGCTGGTTGTTGGTCGTTGGTCTGTTGGCGCTTTGGTCTTTGTCGGCCTGGGCCCTGCATGGTGCCGCGGTGTGGGCTGTGTCCCAGGCTGGCGCGTTGACCGGTGCTGCAGCGGGCGCAGCCGGCATCCGGCTGCCCGACTGGCTGGCGCCGTGGGTGCCGCCTGACCTGCTGCAGACGGTGACCGCACTGGTCTCTGGCCTGGCGCCCGCCATGGACAGCCTGCTGCAGGCCGTGCCGGTACTGGCCGGCGGGCTGACCGTGCTGGCCTGGGTGGTCTGGGGCCTGGGCAGCGTGCTGCTGGTGTTGCTGGGCGTGGGCCTGCATTTGCTGGTCGCGATGTGGCGCCGCCGGGGCGGGGGCTCGGGCCCGCAGCCGCAGGGCCAGGCAGCAGGGTGAGGCGCTGGCGCCTGGCGGCTGGTCTCTTGCCGGCAACGGTCTGGCCGGTGCAGTGGCGCCACCGCCGTGCGCCCGCAGTGTGTCGTTGCACCTTTCAGCGGTGAACTTCGCCAGGGCCATGGGTGATCAGCGGCCTGGTGATCGACCTGACCACCGTTGCTGCCGGCACCAGCATGCCCGAGGGGCCCCACGGCGGCCGTCAAGGGCGAGCGCGCATCGCGGCGGGCAATGTGGTCGGCAGCGACACCTTCAACATCCTGGGCTGCCCGGGTGTGTCGGGCCTGGTGTCGGGTGACCTGGGGCTGGCGATGGCGCCATCGCTGCTGGCATTCGACATCAGGGTGATGCTGGCGGTGGCGCTGATCCGTTGCCCGGTGGCCAGCGCCGCGCCGTGAGCGTTCCGGCAGTTTGCCGGTCATACCCGGCCGTGGCCGCATCGGACTGGCCCGCCGGCGCCGCCGCCCTGGGCCAGTTGCGCACCTGGGTGTTGGTCAACCTGGGCCTGGGTGGTGTGGTGCTGGTCGTCACGCTGATGGCGCGGGGCACCTGATCCGGCCTGGGCCGGCCGGCCAGCCTTGCGGGGCCACATCAGTGCCTGTGGCCGTGGTGCGCATCCGGCACATGGGCATGGGCATGGCCCAGGGGCGCATGCTGATGCCGGTGGCTGTGTGCGCCTGCCGGCATGGGGTGGTGCGGGTGGTCGTGGTGGCCGTCGTCGTGGCGGTGGGCATGTTCATGGTCCAGTGCCTCATGCACATGCGCATGGCTGTGTGATTCGGCCAGGTGCAGCACCACGCCGGCCAGCATCAGTGCGCTGCCCAACGCCATCAGGCCGCTGGCCGACCTGTCGCCCAGCGCCACTGCCAGCGCGGCGCCAATGAAGGGTGCGAATGCGAACACCGAGCCGGTGCGCGCCGCGCCGAAAGCCCGCTGCGCCAGCAGGTAGAAGCGCAGGCTCAGGCCATAGCCGGTGGCGCCGATCGTCAGCAGGGCCAGCGCCGCACCCGCTGCGGGCAGCGGCTCGCCGAAGGCGACCGCCAGCAGCGACGTGGCGGTGGCCCCCAGCATGGCCTTGGCCATCACCACCTGCCCGGGGTCGCGCTCGGCCAGCGCACGCGACAGCGTGTTGTCCACACCCCAGGCCGCAGTGGCCAGCAGCACCGCTAGCAAGCCCCACAGTTGCGCGCCGCCGGCACGTCCCTGGTCCAGCACCAGCACCATGCCACCGGCCAGCAGCAGGGCCATGGCTGCCCGGACCCGGCCGTCCATGGTCTCGCGGTACAGCCGCCAGGCCAGCACGGCGGTGAACAGCGCTTCCAGCGTCAGCATCAGCGAGGCACTGGTGCCGCTGGTGTGCTGAAGACCCCAGGCCAGCGCCACTGGGCCGACGACGGCGCCGAAGCCCGCCATCGCAATCAGCCGCGGTAGATCGGCTCGCTGGAGGCTGGCCTCCCGGTCAATCCGCTTGCGCGAGAGCAAGCCGACGGCTGCTGCCCCGGCGTAGAGGAGCGCCGCCGTGCTGAATGCACCGAGCCCCACGCCAAAGCTCTGCACCAGCGGCGTGCTGACGCCGAACAGTGCCGCGGCCAGCAGGGCGAGCAGGCCGCCCCGGATGGCCGGCAGGCCCGGTGTGAGAAACGCCACTTACTTCACCGTGAAACGCACCGTGATCGCCTTCTTGGCGGGCGTGGTCAGGGCGGCAACGACCTTGGCGCCGGCGGCGAGCTTCACCCCTTTGGCTTCCAGCTTGTCGCCCGCGACCGCGAGTTCGGCCTCGGACTTCTCGGCGCCGTTGAGCACGGTCAACTTGCCTGTCATGCCCGTGGGCGCCATGGGCTTGCCGTGGTCCTCGACATAGATCGCCGCGCCGGTGGGCGTGCCGACCAGCTCAAAACCCAGATCGCTGGCCATGGCGACGACACCGCCATGCTTGGCCTTGACTCCGCCATGGGCGAACGCGGCATTGAACGACAGTGCCGACAGACCCAGTACCACCACGCTGAACAGCTTCTTCATCATCTCTTCGATCTCCTGCGAGGTTGCGGCGCACTGAAACAGGCGGCGCCGCCGAGCCTGATTTCAACTCAGTGGCGCCCGGCCGTCCGAAGTCACTGAGCGCCCCCTTGGGGGGCAGCGAGCGCCAGCGAGTTTGGGGGTTCCACTTCAATAGGCTTCCTGCGTGCCGGTGGCACCTTCCGTTGTGTCCGCCTCGGGTTCGGTCAGCCGCTTCGTTGCCTTCTCACCGAACAACCAGAACAGCACTGGCGTGAGCAGGGTGTCGAGCAGCGTCGAGCTCACCAGGCCACCGAAGATCACCACGGCCACCGGGTGCAGGATCTCCTTGCCAGGCGCGTCGGCCGCCAGCAGCAACGGCGTCAGCGCGAACGCCGCCACCAGCGCCGTCATCAGCACCGGTGTCAACCGCTCCAGCGAGCCCCGCACGATCATGGCCTGGCTGAAGTGCTCGCCCTCGAACTTCATGAGGTTGATGTAGTGGCTGATCTTCAAGATGCCATTGCGCGTGGCGATGCCGGCCAGCGTGATGAAACCCACCATCGACGCCACCGACAGGCTGACGCCCGCGATCCACATCGCCACCACCGAGCCGATCAGCGCCAGCGGGATGTTGGCCATGATGATGCCGGCCAGCACCACCGACTGGTAGCGCGAGTACAGCACCAGGAACATCATGGCCAGCGACACCACCGACAGGCCGGCGATCAGGCGCGTGGCCTGCTCCTGGGCCTGGAACTGTCCTTCGAGACTGATGAAGTTGCCGGGCGGCAAGGGCGTGCTGGCGATGATGCTGCGGATGTCCTGGATGACACGCCCCATGTCGCCGCCGTCGGTGTTGGCGTAGACGATGATGCGGCGGCGGCCGTTCTCGCGGCCGATCTGGTTCGGGCCGTCGGTCTCTTCCACGGTCGCGATGCTCGACACCGGGATGCGGCCCGACGGCGTGTCGATCAGCGTGCGCGCCAGGTCCTGCGGGCTGCGCTGGTTGTCAGGAAGACGCAGCACCAGTTCGTAGCGGCGCGGGCCGTCGACGATGTCGGCGCCGTGCGCACCATCGGTCAGCGCCTGCAGCACACGGATGGCCTCGCCGGGCGACAGCCCCGCCTGCGCCGCCCGGCGCTGGTCCAGGCGCACGGTGATCTGCGGGATCAGCACCTGCTTCTCGACGGTCAGGTCCATCAGGCCCGGCACGGCCGCGAACTGGCCGCGCAGCTGCTCGGCCAGGCCGCGTAGCGTGTCGGTGTCGTCGCCGAAGATCTTGACGGCGATCTGCGCGCGCACACCTGAGAGCAGGTGGTCCAGCCGGTGGCTGATCGGTTGGCCGATGGCCACCTGCGCCGGCAAGGTCGACAGCCGGTCGCGGATGTCGGCCATGATGGATTCGCGATCGCGCGCCGAGCGCTTCAGGTCCACATCGATCTCGGCCGAGTGCACCCCCTCGGCGTGTTCATCGAGTTCGGCGCGACCCGTGCGGCGGCCCACCTGCGTGACCTCGGGAACCTGGCGGATCAGTGTCTCGGCCACAGCGCCGATGCGGTTGGCCTCGGCCAGCGCGGTGCCCGGCTGCATCACCAGGCCCAGCACCAGCGAACCTTCGTTGAAGGCTGGCAGGAAGGCGCGCGGAAAGAAGGGCACGGTCG
Organism: Aquabacterium sp.; assembly: GCA_029865965.1. Classification (GTDB taxonomy): domain Bacteria; phylum Pseudomonadota; class Gammaproteobacteria; order Burkholderiales; family Burkholderiaceae_C; genus Pseudaquabacterium. The sequence continues at coordinate 4,893 of JARXAJ010000124.1, read as the reverse complement.
CCGCAGCACCCGCCACCGCCAGCACGGCCAGTGCGATGAGCAGCTTCGCGCGGCCGAAGGACCAGCGCAGCAGCTGCGTGTCCTGGCGCTTGAGCCACGCCACCAGCGGGCTGTCGCCGTGGTCCAGGCGCTTCATCGTCGGCAGCATGTAGTAGCTCATCACCGGCGTGACGGTCATGGACACGAGCATCGACGCCAGGATCGACACGATGTAGGCGATGCCCAGCGGTGTGAAGAGCCGCCCCTCGATGCCTGGCAGCGCGAACAGCGGCACGAAGACGAGCACGACGATGACGGTCGCATAGACGATGCCGGACCGCACCTCGACGCTGGCACTGCGCACGACCTCCAGCACCGAGCGCGGATTGCCGGCGGCCCGGTTCTGCTTCAGCCGGCGCAGGATGTTCTCGACGTCCACCACCGCGTCGTCGACCAGCTCGCCGATCGCGATGGCCAGGCCGCCGAGCGTCATCACGTTGATCGACTGGCCCAGCCACTGGAAGACCAGGGCGGTGACCGCCAGCGACAGCGGGATGGCAACCAGCGAGATCACCGTCGTGCGCACCGACAGCAGGAAGGCGAACAGCACGATGGCCACCATGATGGCGCCATCGCGCAGTGCCTCGGCGACGTTGCCGGTACTGGCTTTGATGAAGTCGGCCTGGCGGAACAGCACGCGGGGCTCGGCCAGGCCCGAGCTTTTGGAGCTCTGCAAGCCCTGCTTCAGCTCGTCGAGTGCCGTCTCGATCTGCGTGGTGAGCTTCACGGTGTCGGCATCGGGCTGCTTTTGCACGCTGATCACCACGGCCGGCAGGCCGTTGTAGCCGGCGTCCCCGCGCTTCAGGCCGGCGGCGAAGGAGACGGTGGCCACCTGCTCCAGCAGGATCGCGCGGCCGTCCTTCCAGGCCACGGCGATGCCCGCCAGATCCTCTGCGCGGTTGGTCCGGCCCAGATGCCGGATCAGGTACTCGCGGCTGTTCAGGTCGATGAAGCCGCCACCGGCGTTGCTGGCGTAGCCCTTGATCGCTTGCTCGACCTGCGTGAGCGAGACGCCGAACTGCGCCAGGCGGGGGGTGTCGGGCGCCACGCGCAGGGTGCGCACCTCGCCGCCGATGGGGATGACCTGCGCCACGCCAGGAATCGACAGCAGCCGCGGGCGCAGCACGAAGTCGGCGTACTCGCGTGCCTGCATGGGCGTGGCGACAGGCGATTTGCAGTCACCTGGCGTCAGCGGCAGTGCCACCAGCATGATCTCGCCCATTATCGACGACACCGGGCCCATCACTGGCGTGATGTCGCCAGGCATCTGGGTGCGCACCAGGGCCAGTCGCTCGGCCACGAGCTGGCGGTTGCGGTAGATGTCGGTGCCCCAGTCGAACTCGGCATAGACCAGTGACAGGCCCACGCCCGAGGTGCTGCGCACACGGGTCACGCCCGGCATGCCGTTCAGCGCCGTCTCCAGCGGAAAGGTGACGAGCTGCTCCACCTCTTCAGGCGCCATGCCCCCGGCTTCGGTGAGCACGGTGATCAGCGGCTTGTTGAGGTCGGGAAAGACGTCGACCGGGGTGCGCCAGGCCGTCAGCGCGCCGTAGGCCATCAGCAGCGCCGCCACCGCCAGCACGAACAGGCGGTTGTGCAGGCTGGTGCGAACGATCCAGTTGAACATGGTGTGTTTCCCCTCAGTCGGCGCCGGGCCGTTCCCAAGCCGACTGAAAGCCCCCTCGGGGGGCAGTGAACGAAGTGAGCGTGGGGGTCGTCATCTCAGCGGATCTGCGCGATCAGCGGTGCGCCTTGCACCACCACGCGGTTGTCGGCACTCAGGCCCTGGGTGATCACGACCGTGTTCGCGTCGAGCGGCCGGAACTGCACCGGCTGTGGGATGAAGCGCTCGGCGCCCGATTTGATCCAGACGATGGGCTCGTTGGACGGGTTGCGCACCACCGCTTGCGCCGGCAGCACCACGCCCTTGATGCGGTCCTTCGATTGCGCCACGACGGTGACCGGCTGGCCAATGGCGAGTGGCAAGGCCGCACCCGGCTTGGACGCACGCAAGGCGAAGGTGATCGGCAGCACGCCGTCGCGCAGCGCGCGCGACATGCCCAGCAGGCGCAGCGTCACCTCGGGCTCGCCCTGCAGCGACGCACCAGCCACGCGGGTGGCCACGGTGATGTCGGCGGTGGTTGCTTCCACCAGCAAACGCGCCGGGTCGACCACCTCGAACAGCACGTCGCGCGGCTCGACCACCTGGCCCGCCACCAGGTCGGCCCGGGCCACCACACCGCTGACCGGTGCGGTCAGGGCCTCCCGCGCGACCAGGCTGCTGCCGATGCTGCGTTCTCGTTCGGCCAGGCTGGCAGCGTCGCTGCGGGCGGCGTCGATGTCCTTGCGCGGCACCGTGCCTTCCAGTCCTTCGAGCCGCTGCACCCGCTGGTCGGCCAGCTGCCGCTGCGCCCGCAGCTCCGCCAGCTGCGCCTGCTGCGCACCCTGGGCAAAGGGCTCGGCGTGGTGGCGCACGTAGGCCAGCACCTGGCCGCGCCGCACCGCCTGGCCGGCCACCGGCAGCCCCTGGGGGCCGGGCTCGATGCGCCCGCCATGCGTCGCCTGCACCCGGCCACTGGCGTTCGGGTCAGCCACCACCCGGCCGGGCAGCTCGACCGTGGCAGCGGCTTCAGATGCGGGCGCCAGCAGCGTGCGGATGGCCATGCGCCGCTGGGCGATCTTGGGCACGTTGACGCTGCCATCGGGCAGCCGGGCCAGGCCCGAGGCAGGGGCCGCCGGGCCGGGGGCGTCCAGATGCTCCCCATTGGGGCCGTGCGCGCCCGGGCCGGCCAGCGTGGGGGCCGCCCACGGCAACAGCAGGCTGGCACACAGCGCCCAGGCGGCCTTGGCGGCCCAGGGGCGGCGGCGGGGCAGGGGGCGGGCCGCCATCACAGGCCCACCTGCAGCGTGCGGGCCTGGCGTTGGCGGCTGCGCCACCAGGCGATGCCGCCCACCAGGGCCAGGGCTGCCAGACCGGCGCCGGCCCAGGCCGCGCGCGGCAGGGGGTGGTCGCCCTCGTGGTGGTCGGCTGTGGCAGCAGCATCGCTGGCGGCGGCAACCTTCAGTGTGCCGTCCAGCAAGTCGCTGTCGGCGCCTGCCACCAGGGTGAAGACCAGGCCATGCTCACCGGGTGTGGCCAGGGCCTTCAGCATGGCCGCATTGGTGACGGCGTAGTCACCCTGCTCGGCCCGGAAGGCGGCCACTGCCTTCAACGGGCCGCTCTCGACCTCGAGCCTGGCGCCCAGCACCGGCTCGTTGGACGCATAGCGGTCGATCAGGATGGCCAGCGTGCCGGCGCCCAGTTCGGCCACCAGCTCGAAGGCATCGGTCTGGGCTTCGACACGCGGCAAGGCAGATGCGGGGCGCATGCCGGCCGGTGTGTCCAGGTGTTCGCCGTCGGGGCCGTGGGCACCCGGGCCGGCCAGGGCTGGCGCAGCGGCCAGCAGCAAAGCCAGCACGGCGGCGGCAGCAGTCGGCGCGTGGCCGGGGAGGCAGAGGTTCATGGCAACAATCCCAGGGCATGTTGAAGGCGGGCGCGGGCCAGGCCCACCGCGACGGTCTGGCGGGCGGCAGCGCTGTCGGCCAGTGCCGCAGCGGACAGTGCGCGCAGCAGGTCGGGCAAGGCGGTCTCGCCGGCGCGGAAGGATTTGTCGATCAGGCCGGCACGCTCGCGCAGCAGGCGGGCGCGGGTTGTCTCGGCTTCGCGCTGCGCCTCGGCGGCTTGCTGCGCGCTGCGGGCGGCGGCGATGTCGCTGTCGATGCGCTCACGCACGCGCTGTTCATGGGTTTCGGCCACGTCCAGCTCGGCCAGGGCCGCTGCCAGAAGCGGCTGGTTGCGGCCATCGGTGCCCAAGGGCAGGCGCAGGCCGATGGCCAGGCTGCCTTGCGTGGCCTCGGCCCGTCCTGGGTCGTCCTGGCGCAGGCCCAACGTCAGCTCCGGCGCGTCGCGGTCAGATCGCTGCAGCAAGGCCAGGCGCTTGCGGGCCAGGTCGGCAGACTGGCTGGCGAGCTGAAGCGCGGGATGGGGCGCCCCCGTGCTGGCGGGCGCATCGGCGCTGGTGCTGGCAGCCAGGTCAGGCGCCTGGGCCAGGCCGGTGATCAAGGTCCATTGGGCACGTGCGGCCTGCAGGCGCTGCTGCAGGTCGAACAGCTGGGAGGCGGCTGCCAGCTGCTCGGCCCGGGCATCCAGGGCATCGGCACGCGCCAGGTCGCCGGCCTGCACGCGGCGCTGCACATCATCGGTGAGCTGTTGCAGCGCCCGGACCTGCGCATCGGCCTGCGCTGCCTCGGCCTGCAGTGCAGCGGTCTGCCAGGCCGCTTCCTGCAGCTGGCTGGCGATGTGAAGGCGGGCCACCTGCTCGGCGGCCAGTGCCTGGGCGGCGGCAGCGTCCGCGGTGGCGAAACGGGCGCTGCGCTGGCCGGGCAGCCACAGCGGGATCGCCATGCCGATCTCGGTCTCGCGCTTGCCCGCATGGGCCTGCAGGCGGTCGCTGCGGTGCTGCAGCGTGAGCGACGGCGCAGCGGCCCAGAACCGTTCGATGCCGGCACGGTCTGCGTCTGCACGGCGGCGCATGCCGGCGCTCTCGCGCGCTGTGACAGACCGCTGCCAGGCGGCGTCGAGCGCAGCGCGCAGCGTGACGGTGCCGCTGGACGTGCCAGTGGCGGACGGCGCCAGTGAAGCCATGGTCGGCGCCACGGTGGCGGGCTGGCCCCGGACAGGCCCGGCGGCCAGGCTGCCCGCGACCACGCAGGCAGACAGCCAGGAAATTGGTTTCACGTGTGTCCTGATGAATCGACAGCCAGTACCGGCAAAACGGCCGCTCCAGGCACACCAAGGTGCGCGCAGGCAATGGC